>JBCNMJ010000001.1:0-94551 GCA_039594975.1 Chryseobacterium sp.
CCGTCCAACTGGCACCTGTCCGAGGAACGCGCCAACACCGTGCGCGAGCTGCTGATCGCGCGCCGCGTCGCGCCCGAGCGCATCCGCGCCGAGGGTCGTGCCGAGGCGGTAATAATGTTTTATTCTACATATAATTATATTTGCATATACTAAAAGAGATTATGAAAAATAAATTCATATTACTAGGAATTGCTTTGGTAACACTATCCGCTTGTAAGACGGCTTCTTCGGCCTCTTCCGTGCAGCTTGTGGAGGTGAAAACCCAGAAAAACATTTCTATTAATAATGAGCTAAAGAATGATGATGAGTTTGTAAAAATTATTGAACCTTATAAGCAGAAATTGGATAAGGAGATGAATCAGAAAATCTCCCATACCAATGCAGATCTTACCAAACAAGGTGATAACAGTAATTTAGGTAATCTTTTAGCAGACTATACATTCGATGGAGCTAATGAGTGGGCGAAGAAAAATCTTCAGAAAAATGTCGACGCAGCATTGATCAATATCGGGGGAATCCGTACAACGATCGGTAAAGGCGATATCTTACTGAAAAGTGTATTTGAAGTAATGCCTTTCGAAAATGAAGTAATCATTGTAAAAATGAAAGGAGCAGATTTGCAGGGGCTCTATGATTATTATGCCAAAACTCAGGTGAATAATCCTGTTTCCCATTTATACATTGAAACCAATAACGGACAATTAACCAAAACTTTAATCAACGGAAAAGCAGTAAATCCAACTCAGGATTATTATATTGCTACTTCAGATTACCTGGCTTTGGGTGGTGACAACATGAAATTCTTTGCCAAAGGAGAATCTATCCCGACAGGAATTAAGTTAAGAGATCTTTTTATTGATTATTTTAAGAAAACGCCTGAAGTTGTAGTAAACAATGATGTTCGTTTAAATTTTATCGGTAAGAAATAATGGATAGAAAAAGTTTTTTAAAAGCAATAGGTGGCGGAACTTTAGCAATGGCTTTAGCTCCCAATATGATGATGGCGGAAGAATTCAATATTCTTGACTTAAAATCCGCAAACAAACTGACCATTCTTCATACCAACGATCAGCACAGCAGAATAGAGCCTTTTGATGCAAGCTATACCAAAAATCCTAATCAGGGAGGTTTTGCAAGAAGGGCTAGCTTAATTCAGCAAATCAGAAAGCAGGAAAGCAATGTTTTACTTTTGGATTCCGGAGATATTTTTCAGGGAACTCCTTATTTTAACTTTTTCGGAGGCGAACTAGAATTTAAATTAATGTCCATGATGAAGTACGACGCTTCAACAATGGGGAATCATGATTTTGATAATGGTCTGGACGGATTTTTAAAGGTTTTGCCTAATGCAAAGTTCCCTTTTATCTGTTCAAATTATGATTTTAAGAACACTATTCTAGACGGAAAAACTTCTCAATACAAGATTTTTAATAAAAACGGAATTAAGGTTGGTCTTTTCGGGGTAGGAATTCAATTGGACGGATTAGTTGGTAAAAAGCAATATGGAGAAACGGTATATTCAGATCCTATTGATGTTGCTCAACATTACTCCAATTTCCTTAAAAACGAACAAAAATGTGATCTTGTGATCTGCCTTTCACATATCGGGTACGATTACAAAGACGAACCCAATAAAGTAAGCGATAAAATCTTAGCTGCCCAAACGGAAAATATTGATATTATTTTGGGTGGTCATACTCATACTTTCTTGCCAGAACCACAAACTTTTACCAACAAAGCGGGTAAAAACGTTTTGGTGAATCAAGTGGGATGGGCAGGTCTTCTGTTGGGTAGAATAGATTTCTTCTTTGACTCCAATAAAAACGTAAAACATATTTCCTGGAATAACCAGGTAATTGACAGCAGCATAATAGCATAACATGAAAAAACTTTTAATTTCTCTTGGCGTTTTAGCTTCTTTGCATTTTATCAATGCACAAAACATTACTTCAAAAAAGTGGCAGGACATCTTTTCATACAATAATGTGCTGGCTATGAAAGAAGATAATGGAAAAATAATAGCTGCAACAGAAAACGGAATTTTTTATTATAATATTTCAACAGGAGAAATTAATAAGCTGTCTAAAGCTAACGGACTTCACGAAGTTAAAATTTCTGCTTTCGATTACAATCCTCAGACAAAAATAGGATTAATAGGTTATCAAAATGGCTCATTAGATGTCATTGATCCGAATGGAATCACCTATGTTGTTGATATTCCTATTGCAACAGGCTATAATGGGAGTAAGAAAATCAACCATATATCGATTACGGGGGACAAAGCTGTTGTTTCTGTAGGGTATGGAGTGTCTATTTTTGATCTTAAAAAGAAAGAATTCGGAGATTCTGCATTTTTCGTTTCAGGAGGGGTCTATCAGGCAAGTAATGAAGCTACGATTTTAAATAATAAGGTATATTCAGTAACGAATAACGGACTTAAAACCCACGATTTAAATACAACGTTTCCTGTATTTTCAACCTGGACAACAGAAATCCCAGGAGCTTTTACTGATATTGATTCTGAGTCTACTGTAGCATTTTCTTCATCTACCAACGTACAATTACTTATTAATAATACATTCACTACTCTTCCTCAAACATTCACCAATATACAGGATGTTGTTGTGAACGGAGATAATATCGTTGTTGCAGATATTCAGAATGTTTATAGTTATAGTCTTACAGGAGGCTTAATCGGAAATGTTTCAATAGGAGAAGAATGCAATACGGCAACACGTATCAATTCAAAAATTTACACCGGTACCAAACTTTCCGGGATAAAAAATGAAGAACGGAATACTTTCAAACCGGATGGACCTTATTTTAATGATTCATATAAGATAAGAATATTCAATGAGAATCAACTTTTAGTTTCAAGTGGCGCAAGGATAGATGGTTTTAACGGTGCTGCTGATAATCCAAAAAATCCGGGATTCTATTATTTTGATGGAATGCAGTGGATTTATCCTTCATATTTTAAATCCGGAGCAATGAAGTTTAATGTTTTGGATGCAATTTTTGATCAAACAAATAATACTGACCTATTTTTTACAAATTACAATGTCAGTACCGGACATGGTATTTATAAACTCAAATACAATTCAACCTTAAAAGATTTCGATTTTACAAAATACTATGATCTGGACGAACCAAGTATCTGGCTCAGACGTCCCGTAGGATTTGCTTATGATGATCTGAATAATCTTTTTGCTACTATCGGGTTTTCTACAGCTCAGGGTACCTCTGCAGCTATTTCATATTATGATAAAGCCACCGATCAGTTCTTAGTGAAAAATTTTGACATAACAAGTAGTGCTGTTCAGCAACCTCTTTTCTATCAGGGACTGTTTTGGATTCCTTTGCCGAGATCAAATGATTTCATGGTTTATGATTACAAAAAAACACCTGATTTAACAGACGATGTAAAGTATATTATTAACAATTCTCATGGGTTGCCTAGTAATTCAGGGGGTACACTTTCTGTAGCTATTGACAAATCCGGAGATGCATGGATTGGTACTGATGCGGGATTAAGAATTTTACCTAATGCAGCTGCAGAAGTAAAAAGCAATCCTCAGGTAGAGCCTATAGTAATAGAACAAAGCGGTATAGCAGAAGAACTTTTCAAAGACTCTCAAATTTTACAAATAGAAGTTGACGCCGGAAATCAAAAGTGGATCTCTGTAGATGGTGGTGGTGTATATTATCTTTCAGCGACTGGAGAGCAGACCATTAAACATTTTACTAAAGAAAATTCTCCGCTTCCAACAAACAGTGTAACCGATATAAAAGTTGACAAAAAAACCGGAAAAGTTTATTTCGTTACTTATGACGGGATCGTCACTTATCAAGGAGATGTAGGTGATGTAACTTCCAACTTCGGAAATGTATTGGTATATCCGAATCCTGTTGTATATTCCAACTTTAAAGGGAAAGTTACGATTAAAGGACTGGCTGAAAAAACAAATATCAGAATTACGGATGCAGCCGGAAATATTGTTCATTCAGCGGTAGCCAGAGCAGGATATTACGAATGGGATCTTAATAACCAACGCGGGACAAGAGTAGCTTCCGGAATTTATTTTGTGCTAATGACTAATGAAGACGGTTCAGATAAGGCTACTGCAAAAATAGCCGTGGTAAATTAATGAATTCGCAGTACGGGTTTTTACTTTCTTATCTAAAATACGGAGAAAATGACGCTATCATTCATGCATTTACAGAAAATGATGGCTTTCAAAGTTATTTCTTAAAGGGGATTTACAATAAAAAGAGCAAAAAGAAAGCGCTTCTTCTTCCTTTAAACAAGCTTAATTTTGTAACTAATATTGCAAAAGGCAATGGCATTCCTACCATTTCAAAATTCGAATTAAATGAGTTTTATGATTTCTATGAAGATATTAATGCCAATACCGTTGTATTTTTTATTTCAGATTTTTTACATCAGATTTTAAGAATTGAAAATAAAAATGCTTCAATATTTACAGGGATTGATGAATTTCTCCAGGAACTTAATCTTAAAAATTATCAATCTCATCTAATTTTTTTGATTGAAATATTAAAAATACAGGGAGTAGCTCCACTCGTTAATGAAGGTAAATACCTGAATCCTGAAACAGGAGTTTTTACTTTTGAAATGACTCATCATCTTTTTGACGAATACAATTCCCAGGTTTGGAAAAATGTTCTTTCTTCAGAAAATCCTTATGACATCAAGATACCTTCTAAGATCCGCAGAAATATTCTGGATAGTATTTTAGTTTACTATCACTACCATTTTGCAGATTTCAAAACACCCGGCTCCTTGGAAATTATCCAGCAGATTTTTGAATAAAAAGCAATATTATTTTTATGTGCTTTTGGGTAATTTTACATTTTCAGGGCTTTCAGTTTCCGATTCAGCAATTTCTTTTTTAGAAAACCTAGGCTGAAGAATTTTTGCGATCAACCCGGTCCATCCCGTTTGATGGGAAGCTCCTACTCCACGGCCGTTATCTCCGTGAAAATATTCGTAAAACAAAATATAATCTTTAAAATCGGGATCAGTCTGAAACCTTGGATACTGGCCATTAACAGGACGATTACCGTTTTCGTCTTTCAAAAATATCTTAGATAATCTTCTGCTTAATGCATCTGCGATCTCATCCAGATTTGAATAATTTCCGCTTCCGGTAGGATATTCTACCAAAAAATCAGGGCTATAGTAAAAGAAGAATCTTTGGAGGCTTTCAATGATTAAAAAATTAATCGGAAACCAGATTGGACCTCTCCAATTACTGTTTCCTCCAAAAAGCCCACTGTCACTTTCCGCAGGAGTATATTTTACGGAATAATCAGTCTCATTTAATTTTAGGGTATAGACATTTTCTTCATATTCTTTAGACAATGCACGAACTCCGTAATCACTTAAAAATTCCTCCGGATTCAGCATTCTGGAAAGCAGTCTTTTTAAACGATGGCCACGTAAAAGTGATAGTAAATGTTTGGAATCCTGACCTTTTACTTCCCATCGAGAAACTAAAGAAGCTAATTCGGGTTTATTGTCAAGCACCCACTTCATTCTTTTCTTGAAATTAGGAAGGTTTTCTATCATCTCATCATCAATCACCTCAACGGCAAACATCGGAATAAGCCCGACTATCGTCCTAAGTCTTAAATACATATGACTTCCCTCACTTGACGAAAGAGCATCGTAGAAAAATTCGTCTTCTTCATCCCACAGACTGAAGTTTTCTTCCCCCATGTTATCCAGAGAATTCGCAATAGAAAGAAAATGCTCGAAAAATTTCATTGCCATCTCTTCATATACATTGTTATAAAGTGCCAATTCAAGGGCAATTCTCATCATATTTAGGGCAAACATTGCCATCCAGCTTGTTCCATCCGCCTGCTCCAGCTGCTCTCCGTTGGGAAGAGTTGTATTTCTGTCAAAAACACCAATATTATCCAGTCCTAAAAAGCCTCCTTCAAAGATATTATTCCCATTGTTGTCTTTTTTATTGACCCACCAGGTAAAGTTTAAAAGTAACTTCTGAAAAGCACTTTCAAGAAAAGCAATATCTGCTTTTCCCTGCAAATATTCATCTATTTTAAAAACCCTGAAAACAGCCCATGCATGAACCGGCGGATTGACATCACTCAAATTCCATTCATAGGCAGGAAGCTGTCCGTTCGGATGCATATACCATTCAAAAAGAAAAAGTTTCAGCTGATGTTTTGAAAATTCCGGATCTATCAGAGAAAAGCCTATCGTATGGAAAGCAAGATCCCAGGTCGCATACCACGGATATTCCCATTTATCCGGCATGGAAATAATATGTTCATTATTGAGATGCTTCCAGTCCTGATTTCTTATTTTTCCCCGGGAAGCAGGAGGCTTCATTTCTGCAGGATCACCTTTCAGCCATTTTTCAACATTATAGTGATAAAACATTTTGTTCCAGAGCATTCCCGCAAAAGCCTGTCTTTGCACCAGCTTTTCATCCTCCGATTGCATTCCTTTCTGAATTTCAGAATAAAACTCATCTGCTTCCTGCTGCCTAGAATTAAAAACTGCATCAAAGTCCTTAAAAGGTTGTTCTAGATCTTTATCTGTAAGCCTGAATTCAAAGATCCTGGTTTCTTTAGCTTTAAAATTTTCATCGATAAAAAAAGAAGCTTTCGTTCCTATGTTCTGAGGATTAAAAGATTCTGTATTTCCGTTTATTATAGAATCGTTGATCCCGTCTTTGCAATATTTATATTCATTTGGAGATTGATAAAGTCTCGAATTATTGGTTTCATTATCACAAAACAATATTTTTAAAGATTGCTTTGCATAAATATTTTTTATTTCCAGGTCCCTGTGATTAACCTTAACGGACCATGTGTCTCCGGCGGTCAATTGAGGCTTATAATCATCATATCCCCACTTCCAGGTATTCCGAAACCAAGCTGTTGGCAGAATAATGAGAGGTGCTTCTTTTTCTGATTTATTGACAACAGTAAGTCTGACTAAAATATCATTCTGGCCTTCTTTAGCATATTCAATAAAAATATCGAAATATTCATTCTGATCAAATATTCCGGTATCTATTAATTCATATTCAGGTTCGTTTTTGCCTCTTTCGGCATTTATCCGGATAAGATCTTCATACGGAAAAGAATTCTGAGGATATTTATACAACATCTTCATATACGAATGCGTAGGGGTAGAATCCAGATAATAAAAATATTCTTTTACATCTTCTCCATGATTTCCCTGACCATTGGTTAAGCCAAAGAAACGTTCTTTTATCATTTTGTCTCTCTTATTCCAGAAACCGACTGAAAAAACAAGCTTCTGCAGATCATCACAAATTCCGCAAATTCCTTCTTCTCCCCACCTGTATGCTTTTGCTTCAGCAGTATCGTGATTAGTGTAATTCCATGCATCACCATCTGCACTGTAATCTTCACGTACAACTCCCCATTCCCTGTTGCTTACATAAGGCCCCCATTTTTTCCATGAGATATCTGAAAGTCTTTGCTTTTCTTTCATAGCTTTTAAATAAATGATAAATTCAGGATATTAAAAAAATACAGGATTCCCAACTATTCAAAATTTTTATCCTCCTGTCGAGAAACTTTCAAAAGTGGTCATCCCGCCATCAATAAAAATACTGCTGCCTGTAATATAGTCTGAAAGGTCACTTGCCAAAAATGCAGCCAAATTTCCTATATCTTCAGGCTGCCCGATTCTATTATAAGGGATTAGGGTAAGCAGAGAATTCAATGCCTCTTTGGTATTCCATGCATTGGTATTGATGGGGGTCTGTATTGCTCCCGGACAAATGGAATTTACCCTGATTTTAGCGGCTCCGTATTCCTGAGCCAATGTCTGCATCAGCATTCTTATCGCTCCTTTACTTGACGCGTAATTGGCATGTCCTGCCCAAGGAATGATCTCATGTACGGAACTGATATGAATAATTTTTCCACAGGCTACAGAGCGCGAAGGATCAATTCCACGGCGAAGAAATTCTTTAATAGCTTCTCTGGCGCACAGAAACTGACCGGTTAGATTAACTCCCATGACAGCATTCCATTGATCGATGGTCATTTCGGTAAATTTTGCATCTTTCTGGATTCCTGCATTATTGATAAGAATATCCACCGTTCCCAACTCTGAAACAATATCCTGGAACATTTTAACCACCTGATCTTCTTTGGAAACATCGCATTGATAAATAATTCCATTTCCACCGGCATCAATAATTTCCTTAAGAACAATATTTGCCTGCTCCATTGACCCTTCAAATGGATAATTAACAACAACTGTGGCACCTGCAGATGCTAAAGATTTTGCTACTCCGGCTCCAATTCCGCTACTGGCACCTGTAATGACTGCGACTTGATTTTTAAGAGAAATTTCCATGCCTAATAATTTGTATTTTACTTAAAATTAAGGGAAATAATCAAGCCAAAATGAAAAAAACAGGAATTAAAATTTTCTTAAAGCTTTTTATACATCAGATATTGAGGACCGCTTCTTCCTTCTCTCATCTTTCCATCATAGGAATAACCTGTCTTCAGATAGATTTCATAAGCAAGCCTATTATTTTGATTCACCGCAAGAACGATTTCATCACAGGTACTGAAATGTTTTTTTACAAATTCATCAGTTGCTAACATTGCTGACTTGCCAATTCCTTTTCCTTGAAATTCAGGATTGATCGATAACGACCGGAGTAAAACAGAATTAGGATTATCCGTAATATCAAATTTATCTGCTCCAAAGTCCAAGACTAAAAAGCCGGCTACATTTTCATCATCAAAAACAGAAACCGGAAATGCCAAGTCATCCCCCCTTTCTTTTATTCTTTCTAATGCCTGCTCTGCTGTGGAAGTATAAAGGCTCTGTTCTTCATCCAAAACATAGCGAAGTCCGGCCAAGTCCTCGGGAAGAAAAAATTTTAATTGAACCATTCAGAATTAATTAGTGGTGATAAATATCTTGATACATTACTCCCGCTCTGATTTCAACGGGAAGTTTATTTTCCTCCGGAACAATCGGGCAATTATAATCATAAGCGTTGTATGCACAATAAGGATGATAAGACCGGTTAAAATCTAAAGTAATCGAGTCTCCTGCCGGTATTTTCAAATCTAAATATTTTCCGCCTCCGTATGTTTCTTTGCCATTGGTAGCATCCCGAAAAGGAAGAAAGAGATGGTCTTTGTATTTTTCCATTTTCATAAGATCTAAACTCTGATACACTGTAAGCGTATAAGGTTTCCCGTCGAGTTGAAATGTTGCCTTTCCGAACTCCTGATAAGATTTTGTCTTTCCTGAAGATGTCGGAAAATCAAAGGGTACAGGATTTTCTGTTTTAACGAACTTTGCTTTAACCCTGTATTTTAAATCAATCGGAAAGAAGGGATGTTTTTTAAAGTGAGTAAAATTGTCTCCTCTCAGAGGCGTTTCTTTAGGATTTAAATATTCTTCATTCAGCTCCTTTTGAAATTTTTTGATTTCTTTAATTTCTTTTGTCTCCTGTTTTGAAATTGTTTTGGCAGCTACATTCTTTTGAGAAAAGCTAAAGATAGGAAGCAGTAAAAGTAGAAATAGAATATATGGCTTCATTGTTATTCGGAGATTTTAATTTTATAGATATCAGACGAATTTCTTTTAATGGATTGTACAAAAAAACCTCCTTCTTCCGGAATGACCTCCCGAAAATCGAAACTTTTACAATCTTTTGGAAGTCCGGAGAATACAAGGGTAAACCAAAAGTCTTTCATAAAGGGAACCGGCGTCCAGTTGGGATATATTGAAATATTTTCCGCATGGATCAGGTGACTTTTATGATCAGAATTGTTATCAAAAAGATAAGTAGATCTCCAGATCCGGATAAGATTTCCCAGAAATGGTGATGCAGGGAAGCAGCAGTGAACAATAACCTGCTTTTCCTCCTCTACTTTCGTTTGAAGGGATTCCAGAATTTCTTTTTCTATAATAGGTTTTACTATTGTTTCAGCCACGTTATTTATAAGTCATGAGATAAATAATGAGTAATTGTTACATTACTCATTATCTATTATTGTTAATTAATATTCTAATTCAAGTTTCTCTTTAGAGTAACTTCTTACTTTTTCTGTTAACTCAGGATGCTCCGCTAGTTTCTGTCCATAAGAAGGAATCATTTCTAACAATTTTTCTTTCCATTCTCCCTCCAACTTTTCAGGGAAGCATTTTTCAAGAACCTGCAACATAGCATATACTGCGGTAGAAGCTCCCGGTGAAGCTCCTAATAATGAAGCGATAGTTCCGGCTTTGTTAACGACAACTTCTGTCCCAAACTCTAGTTTTCCACCTTCTTTTTCATCTTTTTTAATGACCTGAACTCTTTGTCCGGCTACTTTCAATTCCCAGTCCTCTTCTTTGGCATCTTTTATAAATTCTCTCAAATGCTGCATTCTTTGCGCTTTGGTCATTGCCACCTGTTGAATCAGATACTTCGTTAAAGGAATATTATGCCACCAAGCTCCGAACAGAGATCTTAAGTTCTTAGTATTTACGCTTTCAGGCAAATCAAGATAGCTTCCTTCTTTCAAAAATTTGGTGGAAAATCCTGCAAAAGGACCAAAAAGGAGCGCTTTTTCACCATCAATAATTCTTAAATCCAAATGGGGAACCGACATTGGTGGTGCATCCACAGTAGCCTGAGTATATACCTTTGCTTGATGTTTTTTTACCAGTTCCTGATTGTGAGAAACCAGCCATTGCCCGGAAACCGGAAAACCTCCGTATCCTTCGCTTTCTTTAATGTCTGAACTATCAAGCAACGGTAAAGCATACCCTCCTGCTCCGATAAATACAAAATCTGCAACAACTTCCTGCTTGTGACTATGAATTCTATCCTTCACCTTCATTTCCCATTTTCCGTCATTTCTGGGATCAATATCTTTTACTTCATGGTATAAGAATACTTCCACATTGGAATCTTCCAATAAATGTCTTCCCATTTTTCTTGTCAAAGTTCCGAAATTTACATCGGTACCCAGATCCATCTTGGTCGCAGCCAATACTTCAGATCCGTTTCTTTTGCTCATTACTAAAGGAATCCATTCTTTTAGCTTCTCATGATCGGTAGAAAACTCCATTCCCTGAAATAAAACCGATTCTGATAATTTTTCATGACGTTTTCTAAGATATTCGGCATCTTTTTCACCAAATACCAGACTCATATGCGGACAGGAATTGATAAAGTCTTTAGGATCTTTAATATATCCTTTATTTACTAAATATGACCAAAACTGTTTTGAAATTTCAAACTGCTCGGCAATACTTTCAGCCTTTGAAATATCTATTGTGCCGTCTTCTTTTTCGGGGGTATAATTAAGCTCACAAAAAGCAGAATGCCCTGTTCCTGCATTGTTCCACGCTGCGGTACTTTCCTTTGCAAACCTTCCTAATCTCTCAAAAATTGCAATTTCCAGATTAGGATCAAATTCGTGAAGTAATGTTGCTAAAGTGGCACTCATAATTCCGCCACCTATCAGTACAACGTCATATTTGGGTTTCGGTGTTCTGCTAATAAGCGATTGTGACATAATTTCAAATTTTATATCAAATTTCGGGAAAACTTCTTAAAATAGATTTCATTTTAGCATCTTATTTTCACCGTTTTCAACATTTTTTTTCCCGGAAGGAAATACAATGGAAAATATCAATTGTTTGAAATTGAATCTATAAATAAAAAACACCGACAAAATTGCCGGTGCTTTCAATATTTTTTTGTAATTGTTTTTAATTCAGCTTTGTAGTCAGCTTTTTGAACTGTTTTTCCGCATTTTTTCCTTCATACAGAATTCCGTACACTGTATCAACGATTGGAAGCTTTAAGCCTTTTTCTTTTGAAGTTTTATAAATAGAATCTGCAGCATAATACCCTTCCGCTACCATGTTCATCGACTGGATTGCAGATTTTACTGTATAGCCTTTTCCTATAAGATTTCCCAAGTTTCTGTTTCTAGAGAATAGAGAATAAGCTGTTACCAGTAAGTCTCCTAAATAAGCACTTTCGTTGACATCTCTTGGTGCTTCATAAATTGCTTCCAGAAACATTTCCATTTCACGGATAGCATTAGAAACGAAAACAGCTGTAAAGTTATCTCCATATCCTAATCCGCTTGCAATTCCTGCCCCGATTGCAAAAATATTCTTCAGAATCGCACTGTATTCATTTCCTAAAATATCTTTACTGGAATGAACTTTAATAAAATCCGAATTGAAAATACTTACCAGTTTTTCTGAAATTTCATCTTCTACCGTAGCGATGGTAAGATATGAAAGTCTTTCCATAGCAACTTCCTCTGCGTGACAAGGTCCTGCAATAACAGCCTGATTCCTGAAACCTATTTTAAATTCATCTCTCAAATAATGAGCTACTACATCATTTACTTTAGGAATAATCCCTTTAATTGCCGAAACGAAAATTTTGTCTGTGTATTCACAACTCATTTTATCCATCGTGTCAGAAAGATAAATTGACGGTGTTGCTAAAACAACAATATCACAGGCTGAAACCAGTTCGTTGATGTCTGTTGTAAGCTTTAGATTTTTAAGGTTAAAATTTACAGCAGTAAGATAAGTCGGATTATGTCCGCGAAGTTCAATGGCTCCTTTCACAAACTCATTTCTTACACACCAATGCACTACTTTGCAGTTTTCCACAAGCATTTTTACAATTGCCGTTGCAAAACTTCCGCTTCCTACAACACCTACAGAAATATCATTTTTATTCTTTTTGGAACTCGAAGATTCTGATGTTATTTTCTTTTTTGCCATAATTGATTGTGAACTGCAAATATATTAAAACAAAGATTGTAGGAGACTTTTAACTACATGATAAAAGCCATTTTTAGATAAAATTAACACTTGCACACAATTAAATATCTAATTAACCGTTAAATAGATTAAAAACTAAATTTTTATTACAAATATTCTTAAAAAATTATTTTTAATTAAATTTGCAACCTTAAAACCGTTTTTAAATACTAAGAAAAGAAAAATGAAGAGATTTCTAAGCAGCAAAAAGAACGTAAACTTCGCCTTAGGCGGACTTTTATTAGTAGTTTTTGCACAAGGTATATTCATTGCAAAGTTATTTTCTGAAAAGGATAATAAAAACTATGAAGTAAATCTTGTAAAAATAAACACTGAAAGAGACAGTGTAGATTATCTGAAAATGAAAACTGATCTTGCATTAGTAGATCAAACTGTAAATGAACTTAATTCCTTTTTAAGATCTAAAGATATCAGCAACGGGAAACTGACAGTTCTGAGCAAGGATAGCATTTCTAACTCCGTATATCTTGCAAAACAAGCCAACCGATACAGCCAATATTTGATGGATCTTCAAAACAAACTGATGCAGGTTCCCCTAGGAATGCCTACAGACGGATATATTTCATCCAATTTCGGTGTCAGAAAAAATCCGATTCCTTTTAAAACAGTGTATGCATCTGTAAAACCTAGTGTTGTAGCGCCTGTTACGGCTTCCGCTCCTGCTCCTGAAGTAAAAGCAGAACCTGTAGAAAAAATCATTGAAGTAACCGATAGCTACGGAAACAAAAGAGAGATAAAAGTAATGGTAACCCCTAAAGCAGCTTCAACTGCTGCTGCCAACTCAGCTTCTGCAAAATCTCCTATTACAACAGCTTCTAAAACGATTACTCCTGAAAAAAACAATCCTCCGGCTGAAGCAGATCAAATGCAGTTCCATAAAGGACTGGATATTGCCGTTGCATTTGGTTCTGATGTAAGAGCAGCTGCTGCAGGAACTGTAATTTTCTCAGGTCAGAAAGGCGGTTACGGAAATTGTGTGATTGTATCTCACGGAAATGGCTTGGCTACCCTTTATGGACATCTTTCTCAACTTATTGCCAAGGTAAATGATAAAGTAAAAGTGGGAGAAGTCATTGCGAAGTCTGGAAATTCCGGGCGTTCTACCGGGCCACATCTTCATTACGAAGTACACAAAAATAATACTCCGGTCAATCCGAAGTTGTTTATGAATTTATAAATCATTTAATGATTAAGAGTTTTCGGGGCGGCACCAAAGGTGCCGCCCCGAAATTTTATTGTAGCAAAAAACACCATGCCCGAAACCCGCAGAAAGTAGGCGTTGTATTATTTTCTATGATATTAGAATGTTTTGTTTTTTTTCTTTATTCTACCATTAATTCTCAAGCAGAAGTGCATCTATAATACGTCATTTTCTGTCGTCTTACCATCATATCTTTGTTTCAGAATATTTAAGAATAGATAAATGTACTAAAATAAGCCTATGAATTTCCGAAATATTTCAATATAAATCTAATTTGTGTGAACTAAAAACCATATTTTTGCAACGTTTTTAAAAAATTAATAACAATAAACTCAAATAAATTCGGATGAAAAAACTCTATATCGGTGCATACTTCCTATGCACAGTTCTGAGCCTATCCGCTCAGGAAGTCCTATGGCAGAAAGACATCAAATCCTCCACCCAGGATTTTCTAAGCCAGGTGACTCCAGCCGTAGATCTTCAGTGCTTAATTACCGGAAGCTCCATTCAGTCTAAAAGCTTATCGCAAGAAGCCAGCAGCCAAAAGCAGAACAACGGTTACGATTTCCATCTCGTAAAACTCAACCAACAGGGCGAAGAAGTCTGGGAAAAATACTTCGCAGACAAGAACCATGATTACCTTTTCGCTTCTCTGTCCACTCAGGACGAAGGGTTTCTTTTGGCAGGAATTTCGTATTCAGGCAAAGGACTAGACAAAAAAGAAGACTCCAAAGGAGGCTCTGATATTTAGCTCATTAGAATCAATGAATTTGGCGATGAATTATGGCAGAAAACCATAGGCAGCACTTCCGATGAAGAAGCAATAAAATATAACAAAAAATTCCAATGTGTCACAAAAAGTATGTTGGTAAGTTTATCCAATTATAATGAATCAAGGTCAATACATAATTGAAAAATAATGAAGAAAATTAAAAAATTACAAATAAACATTTTTCATGTCTTGATGTGTTTATTTTCAATTTGCATTAATGGACAAGGGAAAAATTATATAGAAGAATTAAATAGGCTTTTACCCCAGCCACCAGGTACTAGTTCTTTAATGAAATTTGAAGAAGTGCCTGTCAGTCTTTATACAGGAATTCCAGATGTAAGTATTCCTATCGAAAACTTCTCTACAAATAGCCAGAAGTTAAATCTAAACATATCTCTAAATTATCATCCTTTAAGTGCCAAAGTTGATGATGTTGCTTCTGAATATGGATTGGGTTGGAGTCTTTTTGCAGGAGGGATGATTTCTCGTACAATACGAGATCTTCCGGATGAGTCAAACTCTAGTGACCAGAAATATGGAATGTACTACAATAATAATACTGATATTATTAATAAAAATAATTATAACCTTGTAAAAAACTATTTATTAACAGGTGGTAGTACAACAAATAATGATGTTTTTAAACATATTTTTGAGTCTGCCTTATTTAATAAGTTTGATAACAGCTACGATTTGTACCAATATAATTTTATGGGATATACCGGACGCTTTTTTGTGAAAAGAGATGAGACTACGGATGCTCTAAAGTTGGTAAAGCTCGACAAAAATAATCTGAAAATTGAATTTTATTTTGATAGCAATAATATTCCCCAAAAGTTTGAAATTACAGATGATAAAGGAATAAGATATGTATTTGATATTGTTGAACAATCATCCCGTTCCTATTTAATAGATTCTAGAAATTCTTCAAGCGCCAGTACTAATTCTAATGTTTCTTATTCAGGATTAAATACCGGATTTTATCTTAGCAAAATTTATGAAAACCAAAATTTGTTAATCAAATTTAATTATGGAAATGTTACTGAATTGTCACAGTCAAGTTCAATATCTAAAAGAAGAGGTATGCTTTATCCACATGATATAGCTGTTCAGAGCTCAATTTGTTATGATGATATCATCAATACATTTCCTGCTGATTTTGAAACATCTATTACTTCGAATCTTTCGTATACACCGTTTTTAGAGAATATTGACATAGTAGACAGAGCAAAGGTTTATTTTGATTATGTAGGAAATAGAGAAGACACCAATCTCTCGATGCCTAATAACAATAAGAAACTTAACAAAATCACCATAAAAAGTTTTTACGGGGACAACCTTGTTAAACAGTTCGTTTTTGGCTATAGTTATAGTCAGAATATTGAAAAGAAAATGGTTTTAAATACTGTAAATATTTTAGATAAGAATCTGCAGAACGATCACTCCTACAAACTGTCGTATGGAGGTAATGGTAAACAATTTGTGTTTGCTGCCGACGATGTGAGAAGCGATTTGTGGGGGCATTACAGATGTATGGAAAATACACGAATTTTAGATTTACTTGCTCCATCTTCTATATATCAGCCATCGCCTAATTGTATTGAAAAAGATGTATTAACAAAAATGACTCTACCGACAGGGGGTGAAATACGGTATAACTATGAATTAAATACCTTTAATTTTAAGCCTAGATATAGTACAGAAAACGACAATCCATCAGCAAATCCTATTGAAGAAATTACAAATTTCTCAGATAATTTAAAGAATTGGGATACAATGTCATCATTCATAACTATTAATAATTTTGGACAGAGTCCTATACAATTTTTTACCATTACAGAGCCGCAAGAAATACTATTTTATTCAGAAAATGGGAGCTACACAAGTGAACCATGGGCACTCAATTTTTATAAACTTAATGAAACAACGGGTCAAATAGAGCCGACCACTATTCAATCATTAGGTCCGTTGGTAGATGTTGATCCTTATTATAATCCATGGCAGAAAAGAAATTTTTTACCAGGAAAATATTATGCTACCTTAAGCACAGTATCTGGTAATATGCCAAATAACCCTATCCCGACTAATTTTATAGCGAGATTTTCAGCTTACTATAGAAAGCCTAATAATTCTTTACATTATTTATATGGTGGGGGCATCAGAATAAAAAATACAGAATTCTACAATGAATCCGGATTGCAGAAAAAGAAGGTATATGAATATAACGATATTAATGACACTTCTAAAAGCAGTGGAGCCTTAGTTTCTGTTGTTCCTGTTTTACAATATGAAGAAGGATATCACAATATGTATATGTGTAATCCAGCGGATCCCGCCAATGCTGAAAACATTGATTTGAATATGGCATATAATACTACTTCGACTAAAAACATATTTTCTCCGGAAAAAACCAAAGGAGCCGATGTTGGGTATAAATATGTTACTGTTAAAGATATTGACTATACTAACAATAATGTAGAGATCTCAAAAGGGAAGACCGTATACAATTTCTCAAGCCCGATTGATTATTCCAATCCTTTATTCTCAACTCTTACAATGTCTCCCCCTGTTGCATATACTACCAATTTCGATTATCGTAGAGGAAATTTGTTAAATAAAAAAATTTACGATAGTACTAATAACATGTTGTATGAGGAGAATAATCAATATGATGACAGCTTCAGTGTTGAAATTTCAGGTTTGAATCTAATAACAAGTAACAATTTTATTTTTAATAGATTTAACACAGTTCATGTTAGTGATTATCAATCATATCGTAATACAATGAATAAGTGTTCGACAAATGCTACCTTCCATCTTTGTCAATATACTTCAGCAATGGGATTTACTGTAAATCCCCTATCATTCGTTCATTATTATTTTTCAAAAGAGATTGTGGGCCGGTCAAATTTGATAAAGTCTAAAAAGTCTGAATATTATCCAAACGGTAAAAAACTGATTACCATTGATCGCTATGAATATAATGGCCTAGATTATCCACAAAAAATTAGTAACACTACATCAGATAATATAATCAATGAGACATCATATAAATATTCAACTGAAACAGGAAATGCTTATCTTTTGAACAAGAACATTGTAAGTGTACCATTAGAGACAGAGGTTAAAAAAGATGGTAAAATAATTAGCAAAACAGAGACATTATATCCGGCCAGTCAGTCAGAGGCAGATCTTAAAACTTCAGGATTAGCGTTACCTTATCAAGTTAATTCAACCGATTTATTGAACATTGTTTCCCCAGAAGTCACTTATGACAAATACGATGATAAAGGTAATTTACTGCAATATACCACCAGAGATGGAGTTGTAACATCAATCATTTGGGGGTATAATAAAACTCTTCCTATCGCCAAAATTATTGGAATAGATTATAGTTCTATTTCGGATTCTTTTGGTGATGTAGATATTATAAATGCATCGAATACTGATGCGGCAGCAGTTTTTAACAATGATGAAACAGCACTGTTAAATACGCTGGCTACCTTCAGAAATGCCTTTTCAAGACATCAGGTTACCACCTACACTTACGATCCCTTGGTTGGCGTAAGAAGTGTGACCCCGCCTACAGGTATCAGAGAAGTATATATCTATGACTCTGCCAATAGATTGAAAGAAATAAGAGAACAAAGCCAGACAGGCAAACTCTTAAAAGAATACCAATATCACTATAAAAACTAATATTACGATGAAAAAACTCATCATAAATATGAAATTACATAATATGTTGTTTCTTTTTATGTCTATTATTTTTTTTTACAAGTTGTAAAAGTGATCATCCGAATTCGGTTAAAGAGAATCAATCCAACAAGAGTTATATTAAAGAGGACCTTTCTAATAAGAGATACGGGGAATGGTTAAGAGATACTTTATCTGTTTTAAAACAAAAGGATAATGTTAAAAATAATCGAACATACTCTATTAATCAAGATTCATCATCTTTAATTATCAAAACTAAAATAGATACTTTTATAGATAATAAAAGTAATAATATTGGCAATTCCAAAGAGTTACAATATGACATTTCATTGCTCCAAAGAAATCATATAATGCCTAAAAAAAGTTTAGATTAATTTCAGAAGCTCAATGTTATTATAATTTGCCTTACAAGGATGTTGGACTCTTGTATGATTTTCAAATAGATGTAGATGAATTTTACGTAATAACAGAGAAATATAAAAAGGAATATAGATTTATGAAAGGTAACTTAAGAGATAGCATTTCTATTTCGTCACTTCCTGATATTCAAAATTATAAAAAATAAAAACTTCCCTTAGTTGAAAAAAAACAATGACAATTTTCAAATTCAAAAAAAACAGGCTTATTTCGAGCCTGTTTTTCTATTTTAACGTTTATATAATTGACTTAAAACGTATTAAAATTCACTTCCAATAGATACTAAAGTTATTAATCAAGATTCGCGATACATTTCCAAAATCTTATGAATTGGATAATCTTACCAAATAACATCATTACAAATAATTACACCAACACCTGTGGTACAGTCAAAAATCTTATATATTACAAGAAGCAATTAATACCCCGCCGTAAAACGCTCCCTAATATGATTATTTTGTTCCAGCTCATCTACTAAAGCCACGGCAACATCCTCTACAGACAATACGCTTCTCCCGTTTTCATCAAAAACCGGGTTTTCTAAACCTGTTCTGTATTTTCCTGTTCTTACTCCTGCAGTTCCCTGATGCATTTCAATAGCCGGGCTAAAGAACGTCCAGTCTAATGTTTTATTTTCTTTGATCTTGTTTAAATAATCTCTTGCTGCCGTTGCACCTGCTTTATAATCTTCCGGAAAATCCGGTCCGTCTACCAATTGATTTCCTTCAATAAATAAACTTCCTGCTCCTCCCACTGTAATGAATCTTTTTACTCCAGATTTTTCAACGGCATTCTCGATGTTCACTGAACCGTTTAAGAAATCATCATAAAGATTAGGATTCGTCCATCCTGCGTTAAAAGCACTGATTACGGCGTCATTTCCTTTTAAAGCTTCTGCCAGTTCGTCTACATTGCTAACATCAATACTTTTTGCAGATACATTTTCATTTTGCTGAACTTTAGAAGCGTCTCTTACAATAGCTTCTACTTTGTATCCTCTATTTGCTAATTCATTCACGATTTGTGTTCCTACAAACCCGGTTGCTCCGATTACTGCTACTTTTTTCATATGATTTAAAATTAAATTGTAATAAATTTTGTTACATTTATGATTAAAAAATTTTATTCAAACTGATCACTAAACTGCTGAAGCGATTTATTTCCTAAAAAATTTAAAACCAGCTGATCTGTTTCTATAAATAAATTATGTAAATGCTGATTGATTTCTTTTCCTACACTACACGCAGGATTAGGATTTTGATTTTTCTTTCCTAACACATCAGTATTTTTCACAACTGAATAAATTTCAGAAATACT
This sequence comes from Chryseobacterium sp., assembly GCA_039594975.1. Taxonomy (GTDB): domain Bacteria; phylum Bacteroidota; class Bacteroidia; order Flavobacteriales; family Weeksellaceae; genus Chryseobacterium. The sequence continues at coordinate 20,296 of JBCNMJ010000001.1, forward strand.
GATCGATTCTGCACTTTTAGAAAGCTGACTCCCCCCCTCTTTTCCTTGTTTACTTACAATAAGCCCTGCTTCTCTCAATACACCGATTTCTTTACGTACGATAACAGGATTTATATTGATACTGCCTGCAATCCACTCAGAACTTAACCAATCCTGAGGAGATTTCGCTAATAAAGTCATAATATGTATTGCCGTGGCAAATCTTGTATTGTTCATTTTACTTATGCAAAGATAAACAAATTTTTAATTGTAACAAATTTTATTACATTTAAATTATAAAATTAATTTATCCAGATCTAAAAGCAGGTAATTAATATTCTGATTAATGGTCCGTGTTGCCGATTGCATCTGGTTAAGCATTGCTGCTCTGTTATGAAGATCATTGGCTCTGTAATATCCTCCGTCACTGAAAATCACCGAATGATCCGCTGCGTTTTTATCGTTATCAAACTGATAATGAAGCCATCTCTCTTTCATGCTGCTGATAATAGAATGCTGTTCTTTATTCGAAAACTTCTTTTCTGTATACATATACCAAATGAATGGGGGAAAATTAGGAGACTCCAGTTTTCCATTCCATATATCTCGTAAAAGGTTCCTCTGATGGATAAATTCTACTTTTCTCCCTTTAGGATTAAGAGTAGCCAAACCTAAACCTGCACCTACAGCACCTCCGCTAATATCTATTGCGCTGCTCCACGCATCACTTTTAACAATTCCGCCTGCAATAGATGCCGCTGCACCAGTAATAATAGAATATAAGATCATCTTGTTATTTCGCGAATCGTTCAGATTATCCACGTAATTTCCAATTTGTGCTACTCTTTCTCCTTCACAGTCAAATTCTGCGGCAACCGCATCCAATTCCGTTAACGCTATGGTTATTTTACTATTAATCACACTTTTCAGCTGCAATACTTTTACCTGAGCACTCAATGATGAATCTTTTTTAAGATCAATGATTTTATGAACCTCATCAAGATTATTTAATGCATTCAAGATTAAAATACTCTGATCAGAAAATATTCCTTTTAATTCCTTATTCACAAGGAGAATAGAGTCCGAATTGTATGACGGCAGTTTATTGACATAATTATATTTAAAAGGAGCCTTGCAATAGCTGTCTCTCAGGGTAAGAATATTTTGTTTGATTGCCTGATTTTTCTTGGAAACACAAGACGTTAAAAAACTAAAAATGGTCAAAACGTAAAACAGCTTTCTCATATCGTTGTATTTATGTTTTAGTAAGCTATAAAAGCGGAAACAAACTTACACTAATATACTATAAATAAAAAAATTCACCCGGGTTCAGGTGAATTTTTAAGTTATTTTTAAGAACAGACTATTTAATTCCTAATAATTCCACTTCAAAAACAAGTGTGCTGTTCGGACCTATTTCTTTGCTGATTTCCTGATCTCCATATGCCAAATGCGGAGGAATGATCAGTCTCCATTTACTACCTACAGACATAAGCTGAAGCGCTTCTGTCCATCCTGAAATTACTCTGTTTAGCGGAAAAGAAGCTGGTGTCCCCCTTTTTACAGAACTGTCGAAAACCTTCCCGGTAATTGTCGTTCCGTGATAATGGCATTTTACGGTAGATCTGGGACCAGGTTTTGCACCTTCGCCTTCTGTAATGATTTCATACTGCAATCCACTTGGCAAAGTAACAACACTTTCTCTCTTTCCGTATTCTTCCATATATTCTTTACCGTCTTTCAGGTTTTTCTCTGCCAGTTCTTTTTTACGTTTAAATAACAAATCTGCTACTCCCATAATTAAATATTTTTACAAAGATAAGATTTTAAGACGGGAAGAAAGAAGTTGAAAAAGAATAAGTTATTTTGAATTTACTATTCAGAAACACATTAATTAATCAATTTACTTTCAATCTATTATAACTGAATTACTTTAAAATTATTTCCCCTCCTTCAAAAAGTTCAAATATCTTTAATACTGCGTTAACAGCATTTCAGAAACTTGGCGTTATAATTGGATTTAAAAACTGAATGCCAGATCCACTAAAATATAATAAGAACTTCGACAAACTCTCGTATGAAGAAAAACAACTTCTGGAAGAAACGAAGAAAAGTATCGCTGATTTTGTAGAACAGTCTCCTTCTATAAGTGATGTCAACTATGCTACCAGAAATGCTCATGCAAAAGCCTATGCTGTTTTGTCAGGATATTTTATTATTGATCCTCATCTTCCGCAAGATTTAAAGTATCTTTTTGATAAGGAAAAATATGAAATTGTTGCCAGACTTTCCAATGCCAACCTGAAAATTAAAAAGAATAAAAAAGATATTCCGGCTTATGGTTTTTCAATCAAAATAAAAGATGATGCCGGACGTACAATCTCCAATTATCCATTGGTAAATTTCCCGTTGTTTCCCACCAATTCTGTTTCTGCATTTTTAAAAATGTTTACAGCTATCAATAAGTTTTATGCTAAAAAATGGGGCAACTGGACATCGTTTATAAGGAATGTATGGAAAATAGTTCCTTCTTTACTGACCTTCTCTTTTATAAAGCATAGCATTGGTCTCTTCCTGAAAAGAAATGACTTTATCTTATCCTTTGATTATTATTCTGTGGGCGCATACAGACTAGATGATAAAATGATAAAAATAAAAATAAGCCCCCAAAATATCCAGAAAAAATCCGGGACGAGAAGGGAGGTAAAGAAGTCTGTTAAAAAATATTTTGAAAATAATGATTATGAGGCAGAAGTTTTTATTCAGCTCTGCTATGATCTAAAATACCAACCGATTAATCAATTAAATATTGAATGGAAAAACTCTCCTTTCATAAAGTTAGGAAAAATAAGATTTGAAAAGAATGCATTTCAAAATTCAGATAGCTGCGACAATGAATTATTGTCTTTTAATCCGTTTGAAAGTGCAGAGATCTTTCAGCCGGTCGGAAAAATTCAGAAATTGAGGGATGAAGCCTATAAAGTTTCTCTGCAAACGAGAAAAAAGATCAATAAGCTTTTAAAGTATAAATAAAAAAGGCTTTACTCAATGTAAAGCCTAGATATTTTCATTTTCCTCCAGTTGTTTTTTCATTTTATTATCCGGGAATAGCATCGAAACGATTACGGAAATCAGTAAAACCCCTCCCACAATTCCTAAAGAAACCGGAGACGGGATATGAATCCACGGAGCAATCAGCATTTTTACCCCGATGAAGGATAAAATAATTGCTAAACCATACGACAGCTTACTAAACATATAAATAAAATTGGCCAATAAGAAATACAGGGATCTCAATCCTAAAATGGCAAAAATGTTTGATGTATAAAGGATAAAAGGATCATTTGAAATCGCAAATATGGCCGGAATGGAATCCACCGCAAAAAGGACATCCGTAAATTCGATTACGGCAACCACCACCAAAAGCGGAGTCGCCATTTTTATCCCGTTTTGGACAGTAAAGAATTTATCCCCGTCATAGGTAGAAGAGACCTTCCAAAAACTTTTTACCAGCTTTGCACCGGCAGAATCGCTATAATCTTCATCCTCCTGATCATCATGCCCTCCCCATGATTTTATCCCTGCATAAACAAGGAATAAACCGAATAAGGTCATTACGACATTAATCTTTACAGGATCTCCAAAAACTTCCATTTCCGGAAGGTACGTCAGATTAATAATTCCGATTCCGGCAAAAATAAATATAGCCCTGAATATCAAAGCACCGATAATTCCCCAGAATAGCACTTTATGATGGAGATTTTTAGGAACTTTAAAAAAACCGAATACTAGAATAAAAACAAACAGATTATCTACAGAAAGTGCTTTTTCTATCCAATACGCCGCCTGATATTGGGTAAATTTTTCGACAGCCAGTTTGTGTCCTTCAGCTTCATTGAAAACCCAATACACAACGCCCGAAAAAATCATAGACAAAGAAATCCAAACTACCGACCAGATCGTAGCTTCTTTTGAGGAAACTTCATGACTTTTCTTATTGAAAATCCCTAAGTCTAAAAGCAACATAACCAATACCGTTATGGCAAATCCCCACACCAACGCCGGGTGCAGATCTAAAATATTTTGTCTCACTATGTTTATATTAAAATATTGTGAATAGCTTACTGCCAAAGATACCATTTAAATCTAAGACTGCCTATTTATCTTCCATGACTCCTATCCAAAAATAGATGAAAAAAATCACTTCTCAGGCATTACTTTATAAGTAGGATCATCCTGAATATTTACTTCGATAACTGCTTCAGCATTTTTCAGCATTTTCCGGCAGTCTTCACTCAGATGTTTTAAATGCAATTTTTTATTTTGCTGGGCATATCTTTTTGATAATTTGTCTAAAGTATCAATAGCGCTCATATCAACAATCCGGCTTTCTTTGAAGTCAATTACCACCTGTTCGGGATCATTCATCGGATCAAATTTATCTGTAAATGTACTAACTGAGCCAAAGAATAACGGTCCTAAAATTTCGTAGTACTTAATTCCGCTTTCATCAGTATACTTTCGGGCACGAATTCTTGTGGCGTTATCCCAGGCAAAAACCAATGCAGAAATAATTACCCCTACTAAAACCGCCAATGCCAGATTGTGAAGAACAATAGTAATTAAAGCTACTGTCATTCCTACAAAAATATCAGACTTTGGCATTTTGTTGACGATCCTGATAGATACCCATTGAAATGTACTGATTGCCACCATCATCATTACTCCCACCAAAGCAGCCATCGGAATTTTTTCGATAAATGGCGCACCTACTAAAATGATAATCAAAATCATTATGGATGCTATAATTCCTGAAAGTCTGGCTCTTGAACCTGCATTTAAATTTACCAGCGTCTGCGCAACCATTGCACAACCTCCCATTCCACCGAAAAATCCGTTTGTAATATTGGCTAAACCCTGTGCGACTGATTCTTTATTAGTATTTCCTTTAGAGTTTGTGATTTCGTCAACCATTGATAACGTCAGCAATGATTCAATCAGACCAACTCCTGCCATAATCAAAGCGTATGGAAAAATGATCTGTAAAGTCTCCAATGAAAAGGGAATGCTTGGAATATGAAAACTCGGTAAGTTTCCGCTAATGTGAGCAATATCTGCAACTGTTTTGGTATGAATATCAAATCCTACAACAATACCAAAAACAATCAAAATAGCCACCAGAGATGCCGGAACCACCTTTGTGATTTTTGGAAAGAAGTAAACAATTGCAATCGTTAAAGCTGTTAAACCAGCCATAATATATAATGGAGTTCCCTGAAGCCAGCTTACCACTCCATTGGCATCAGTAATTTTAAACTGTTCGATCTGTGCCATAAAAATAATCACCGCCAAACCATTTAAAAAGCCATACATTACCGGTTGCGGAATTAATCTCACGAATTTTCCGAGTTTCAGAACACCCACCAACAGCTGAAAAATTCCGGCAAGAGCAACAGTAGCAAAGAGATATTCTACCCCATGATTTTTGATTAAAGCAATTAAAACAACAATCGTTGCACCTGCTCCACCAGAAACCATTCCGGGACGGCCGCCCAAAATTGCAGTAACCAATCCCATCATAAAAGCAGCATACAAACCTGTAAGAGGGGAAAGCCCGGCAAGAATGGCAAACGACAACGATTCGGGAATCATAGTCATCGCCACCGTAAATCCTGCTAAAATTTCATTTTTATAATTAATTTTTTGCGAAAAGTCGAAAAGTTTAAGAGTATTTCCCATTGGAAAAAATAAATTTAAGGATGTAAATTATGATTTTTTAAACACCCAAATCCCGCTTTTCGGAAACTGGAAAAACAGGTTGGCAAAACAATCCTTAAGCCGTTATAACTTCAGAAGAAATTTTGTTTTTTGCCCTCATAATTTCTGCAAAGATAAAAACTTGAAGGTGATTGCACAATTTCAGACTTTTCAATTGCTGAAGAGTTATCTGCTATGAGTCACTTTATCAATCTCTTTGACAATGATTCGAGAGGCTACTGGAGACCAGTGAGTATCATCATAAAAATAAATATCCTGCTCATGATTCATATGACTTTTCAGGATTTCTTTAGAATTTATATATAAATAATTTTTTTTAAGAGGTTTAAGATGCTCGAAGAACAGCGGTTTCTCCAGATTATTTTTATCAGCTATGTAATCATAATACATATCGTATTTATCCGGAGCAGGTAATACGATGAGTTCTACATTTTTTTCCTGAAGTTTTTGGGATATTTTATTGAGTATATTATTTAGTAAAACAACGTTTGAGAGCTTATTACTTTCGGCAAGAGAGATGATATCGTATTTGTAAAAAAGCAATTTATCAGATTGATTACTGAATAATTTTATTGAATTTAAATTATAATTATAAATTAAATCGTTGGAGAGATAGTCTTTACAAATAAAAAACTTAGGCATATAGTAAAGCGGAAACTGAATGGTCGATCTGGAAAAAAATTCAGAATCTGTTTTATTTTCTTTTAATTCCTCATGATGATTTAAAATCAAAGAATCTATTTGCTTTTGCTCTATTTTTGTGTTAAAGTTTATCCATGTAATATTATCGATGAAATGACGCTCCACATTTTGAAGAACAACATATTTAACGGCATAATGATCAAAAAAATCACCGTTGATAAGGTTAATTAAGGTCTGAATCTGATTATTTGAGATAAATTCATCAACATGTAAGGTTGTGTATTTTTCTGCTAAGAAATGATTATATCCGTATCCTTTCTGCTCTGAAAAAGAATCTCCCATTGTCAGAAAATCAAATTTCCTCTTTTTTGTTTTCGATAATCTTTCAAAATTTTCTTTTTCAGACAAATCAAAACGATCTCTGTAATGTTTATAAATATTAGGGATCATTCCCATTCTTAAAACATCCGGACTTTCTGTTCTGATCAGCCCAATTAATGAAACCCCGAACAGAAATACTGCTGGAAGGATAAAATATGCCGTTTTAAGTATAAATTTCTTTATCATTTATCAAAATTGAAAGTAAATGAACTGTTCCGTATTTCCTCCAAACCAAAAAACAGAGATAATAATAGCATAATACATGGCATATCTCAGAGGTTTCCTCCAATGCAAACCTAGTTTTTCAATCGCATACTGACTTTCTCGGCCTTTCCATTCTACCAGAATAAAAATGATCACAAGAAGAATTGTTATGATCGCTTTCTTCTTCTCTTCAAATTCAGGAACTGTAAAAAGTGAGCCGGAAAACATTTCGGTGATGTATTGATAGGCATGAGTCATATTTTCAGCTCTGAAAAATATCCATGCGAAAACAGTCAGTCCAAAAGTTATGAGTATTTGTAAAAATTCGCGGATAGTCGGCCATTGTCTACCTTTAGAAACAATTTCCAAATTTTTCCTATTGGTTTTCATAAGAATGGAAGGCATAATGAATATGGCATTTAATAATCCCCATACAATAAATGTCCAGTTCGCTCCATGCCAGAATCCACTCACTATAAAAATGATAAATGTATTTCTTATCCGCATCCATTTTCCTCCTTTACTTCCTCCTAAAGGAATGTATAGGTAATCTTTGAACCATGAAGAAAGTGAAATATGCCAACGTCTCCAAAATTCTGCAAAATCTCTTGAAAAATAGGGAAAGGCAAAATTACGCAACAGATCAAATCCGAATAATCTGGCAGTACCTAAAGCAATATCGGAATATCCTGAAAAATCTCCATAAATCTGAAAGGCAAAAAACACAGCTCCCAGAGCCAATGTACTTCCGTTCATATCTGCAGAGTGATTAAATATCTGATTAGCAAATTCTGCACAATTATCAGCAATCACTATTTTTTTGAATAGTCCCCACAACACCTGCCGCAAACCGTCTACGGCTTTATTATAATCAAAAACTCTTTTCTCTTTGATCTGTGGAAGAAGATGGGTAGCTCTTTCTATAGGACCGGCAACTAAAAGAGGAAAAAAGCTTACAAACAGGGCATAATCCACAAAATTACTTTCTGCTTTAATTTTACCTTTATATACGTCTATCACATAAGAAAGACCGTGAAAAGTATAAAAAGAGATTCCCAGAGGAAGAATTACATTAAGTAACACCGAACTGGATTTCCACCCTATTTGAGAAGAAAAATCAGCAAAAGATTCAGCAAAAAAGTTATAATATTTAAATATCCCTAAGAATCCGAGATTGATAATAATGCTCGACCAAAACCAAATCCTCTTGATTTTTAAACTTCCTGCCTTTTGCATTTTCAGACCTGTAAAATAATCCAGTAAAGTGGAAAACATCAGCAGAAAAAGGAAGCGCCAATCCCAACAGGCATAAAAAAAATAACTTGCTAAAAATAATAATCTGTTTTGAAATTTAAGATTTTTATTGGCAAGATACCAGTATATTATAAAAACTGTTGGTAAGAAAATTAAAAATTCTATAGAGTTAAAGAGCATTCTTTTTGTTTGTTTTAACGAATTCTTTTCATAGTGTCACTCTCAGTTTCCAAATATACAAACTTCATGTAAGGAATTGAAAGAATCAGATATTCATTTGTATCTTAAGTAATAAAATAATTACGAAATAAAAAAGACTACAGATTCCTGTAGCCTTTTCATGGTTATTAGTTTTTAAGAACATCTTTTATCCCTTCCAGTCCTTCACTGAACTGGGCAAGCAAAGCAACCACCTGCGCCATTCTGTCGTTCTCTCCCAGACCTTTCAGCGTTTTATTTTTAACAAAAGTTTTTTTAATATCTTCCCAACGTTCCATCTCACTTTCATTCATCATTCCCATCAGTTCTTTCAACTTCAGCATATTGGCTTCTGCTCCTGTGGTTAAAGTCTGAGATTCATTCTGATAATGATTCAGTACAATTTGTATTACTTCATCTTCTTTCAAAATCGGTTGGATCTGGGCAATCAGCTTATTCATATTTCGGTAAGATCCCTGTAATTTAAAAGTTGGTTCATTTCTGTATTCATCTGCCATTGCCGCAGAAGAGATATACTGAGCGTTGACTTTCAGAACAGTTTCTCTAACTTTTAAAGTGTTTTCCAGTACTTTTCTGAAATCTGAAATTTCGTTGGAACTGAAGTTTCCGGTCAAATCTACATTCGAATTATCTGAAACGATGCTATCATATAGTTCATATAAGTTTTGCATGCCTGGATTCGTCAGTCTTGTAAGATATTCATTAGACATCAAAGCGTTTTCAATTAGACTTAAATCAAACAAATCTGTTTTACTGCCTGAAATCTCACCCAAATTATAGGTATCTGAACGGTTGGCCAACATATCCGGAATTCTGAATTTCTCCCCGCTTTCCGTATATGGGTTTCCTGCCATTACCAGACAAAAACGTTTTGATCTTAAGTCATACGTTTTGCTTTCGCCATTATAGATTCCTTCAATTTTTCTCTGCCCGTCTGCTAAAGAGATAAATTTTTGCAAAAATTCAGGATTGCAATGCTGAATATCATCCAAATACAGCATCACATTATCTCCCATTTCCAATGCCAGATTCAGCTTTTCAAGTTCCTGTCTTGCCCCTGCATTTTTAGCTTCGTTCGGATCTGTGGAAACAATATCGTGACCAATGGACGGACCATTAATTTTCATAAAAACCAATCCCATTCGGTCTGCCATGTATTCCATCAAGGTCGTTTTACCATAACCAGGTGGCGAAACCAGAAGCAGCATTCCCATTCTGTCGGTACGCTTATCATTTCCTACGGTTCCTAACTGTTTTGCCAGATTGGCTCCGATCAAAGGAAAATAGACTTCGCTGATCAATTTATTTCTTACAAAAGAACTCAAAACCTGAGACTGAAACGTCTCTATTTTCAGGGCTTTCTTTTTTTCATTTACCCATTTTGCCTTTAATTCATTCAGATGTCTGAATTTCGGAACAGTGATTTCACTGTAATGTTTTAAACGTGATGTAAATTCATAATAATTCAAAATATATTCAGCATCCTTCTCCAGAGAGCGTAATTCTTTTAAGCTTACTTCATAAGTTGTGTAGCGAATATTTTTCTCTTCAAAATTCTGAGAAATTAAAAACACAGCGACCTCATTAATGATTCCTTTTTCAATAGGTAATCCTGTATAACCAACAAATGCTTCCAAAGCACTTTCCGCCATCGAAAAACATGCAGAAGGATAAAGATGCAGCATTTTCAGCTGATCAATCAGTTCCATTTCTTTTCCTTTTTCTTTCAGATCTTTTAAAAATGTCTGATATAAAGCCGATGCTTTTTCGGAGATTATGAAATGCAGTCGGTCCTCTGTTTTTAAATATTCTGCTGTATTCGAAAAATCTGCATCCGTAAAAAACTGATATTGTTCTGCAAAGGCTTTAATTTCTTTTGACAGTTCTGTATTTAATCTTTCAAATCCACTTTTTGAAGTAAATGATGATGAAATCAGCGAAATGATTTCAAACTGTTTTTGATAATATTCTTTTCTTGCATCTTCCAAAAAGTTCCAGAACAACTGCGCTAAAGCCCTTTCTTCTGAAGTAAACCTCATCAGTCCTAATTCATTATGAATCTGCTGAAGTTTTGATACAATCGTTAAAGCATCTTCATCATGAATTCCTTTTACTAAACCTTCTCCAAAATGCTGTGACATAAAATCCTGTATAAATTCCCGATTCTGATGTTCAGTGTGGATATTCTGATGTTTTGAAAAAATGTTCCAGGCCAAATATTCAAAACGTTTTACAGTATTATTTTCAGAGATAAATTCCTGATTCCAGACTTCTTTATAATCTGAAAGAGCATCAAATTGTAACGGCTCATAAAATGCCGTTCCAGTTAAATGATAATAGTACTGAGCATTTCGCATCACCAATGTAAGATCCAGCTTCTGCTGATTGACTGCAAATTTATAGTCCCCCAAAGCAATCACATGATCCCCATCTGCATAAATCTCTTTTTTGTCTTTTAATTTTCTGACTGATTCCTGCTGAGAAGTTTTTAACAAAGTCTGAATTTCCTCCGACTTCGCAGAGTCTTCCATTTCACTGAGCTGTCTTGAAAGATCCCGTACTTTTTCCACCATCAAATCTGTCGCAAAATACCCGTTGATCTCGTTTTCAGAATCAAAAGATTCTGCTTTGGTCTGCACAGATTTTAAAATTCTCTTTGCTGAATCATACAAACTTTGAGTACGCTTGTTTCTTGATTCTGTAAGCTGAACTCTTTTATTTTGAAAATGCCCGTAAACCTCTTCTCTCTTCTCTCCGATTTTCTGAATAAATTCATCAAAATCAACAAACTTCGTTTCCATTTCTTCCAGCTGAATGGAAAGTTTGGTGAGATATTCATCACATTTCTCAGGAGTCTGCGAAAGTTCCAGAAAGTTAATCACCGACTGATCAAATAGTGTCATCTGTGCCTGAAAATCTGCAGACAGCTCTTTTCCTGAAATTTCTCTTTTACGTTTTGTTAATTCCAGTCTTTCCTGATTCAATCTTGCAAAAATCACGGAGATATTCTCAATGATTTGAGTTGAATGAGAGGTATCTTCAATTTTTAAATTATTGACGATATCTACCAAAAGCTCAAGCTGCCCGGAAAGGTTCGTAATTTCTTCATCAATCGTTTTTGCATCGATCGCTTTCTGAAGATTGATGATATTTTCAGAAATGGTCTGGGCTCTTTGCTGATAGGGAGCTAATGAATTTTCCTGCAAAAGAAAATTCACACAGGCATTCGACAATTCGTCCGAACGCTCTGCCAAAGATTTTTCAAGCTGATCCAACAAAGGGACTTCCACATATTTTAATTCTCTTGCGCCGGTAATTTCTCCACGTAACGCACGAATCTGTGAAAGCATATCAATATAATCGGTAAGCTGGGAATAATTGATCCTTTTGGTATCGTCTAGAATTTTCTCGCAAGCTGCTTTGATTTTTTCAACTGCTTCTGCGGTACTTTTCTTCTGCTCTACCACTTTTTCATATTCGTTGATCGCAGAATGCGCGATATTTCTGATTTCTTTTAAAGGAAGATCAAGATTCTGAACTTCATCATCATTTAAAAAATAATAAGAGTCTAAAATGGCCGTCGAAAGTTTTACAATATCATCATACAATCCACTGTAAGAATCTTTCTTGTTCAAAAGAGTGATAAGCTCCTGGCTTTCGGCCATTACCCGGACAATATCTTTATTGCCAATTTTATATAAAAGGCTGTCAGATTTTTCCAGATTTGGCTGTAATTCCTTAGAGTACGGAGTTTGCCAGATTTGAGCCAAATGATGCTTGGTAGTTTCTACACTTTCACGAAGATAAATGAGTTCACCATTATTTAAAATCGTATATCCACTGCAACGAATCGGTGTTTCAATGGTCTGTGTGATGATATTGTATGAAATCAGCTGATAGTTATTGGTTTTATCATCATAGAAAACATACATAAAGTTCTCGCCATTCGGTTCCTGAATGGTTTTCAGATAATGAAGTCTGTTAATATCCTGAGAAATCACTTTTAAACCTCCGGTCTGCAAAGCATATCCGTTGGAAAATAGAACCCCCTGACTTTCCGGAAGCAAGACTCCAGAATGTTTTAAGGTATCAACTCTGGAAACGGTTTTTTCTTTATGATTATAAATGAAATAACGTTCTGTTTCCTGATAAGGCCTGATTTTGAAAATCACCAGATTATCTAGGTCACAGAAATGGATTTCAGCATCATCCAGATTCTGGTCTTTGTGAATGACATCTTCCGAGTAAATTCCTTTTCCTGTTTCGGTATTGTCTTCAATTTTAATGGTAATATCACCTCCGATGGATTCTACAAATACTTTATCTGCTAAAGAAACGTGAGGAAACTTTCCGTTTCGCTGCATATCTCTCGTTGCCTTCGTCCATACAAAACCATGTTGTGGCGGATACGTGACTTCTGAAGCACTTCTTGAATCAACATAAACTAACTGATCTTCTTTGATCAGCCATTTAAATGCTTTGATATCGGTTGTACTTTCAGACAGCTGAAAAACCATATATAAATAGTTTTCGGTGAAGTGAAAACGTGCGAAGAAAGTATTCCTATAATATTTATATAGATTTTTAAATTCATCAATAAATACTTCATCATTAATTAATGAAGAATCCTGAGGTTCAAAACGGTTGTTATTAATTTTATAAACTGAAAAAACATCGGTGATATTAATTTCCGTTTGCAACCCGAGATGCGCATTCGACCCGAAGATCAAATTATCTTTTAATGAATAAATATCTTTTGCGACACAATTGTGATCGGTGGAAATTCTTTCATTGGCAATTAAAGAGAAATCTACTCCGCCAAAAATATCTTTCCGTTTTTCATTAAGCCGCTGCAATCGCTGAATCAGATCACTTTTCTGATCATTCAGACGGTTCTGTATAATTTCGTATGTCCCTGAATTTAATTTTTCTGACATAGTAATGAGATATTTGATGTTAGATACAAGATATTGAGCCTGTATCTCTTATGTTAAGAAGATGTTTTTTAGAAAAACATTTATTTTAGAAAAACTCCCAAAGTATGATTAAAAAGTATACAATGAGAGTTTTACAATATAATTTAGTTGTGTTTTATCTGATTGGTTTTTGGTCTATTCCCAAATGTTTCGCCATATCCATTGCTCTGTCCAGAAATCCTCTTTCCTGCTGATTGGCCATGCCGTTCAGTTTGAAGATAAGACTTGCAATGCTCATGTTTTTGATATCTTCAGAAGAAATATTGTATTTATCAACCATTCCCATCACTTTGGAAATTAAGTTTTCTCCATCTCCCAAAAGATTTTCCTTCACTAACTGAGCATTTTCACTGTGGCTGATGAATTTATCCAATCCTTTTCCTGCAGAAACCTGACGAACCACATTGTCGAAGAAGGTATTATCTCCACCCACAATATCGATTTTTGCAGATTTGAACGCTTCAGCCAGAACACCAGCCTGAGCCTGTGCAATATCTTTCTGGATTGAAATCTGAGCCAGCTCCACTTCTTTTTCTTTTGCTAAGGTCAGACGGAATTCTTCGTGATCTTTTCCGGCATCGTTCAGCTTCTTCATAGCTTCCGCTTTTTCGGTAATTCCTGCCGCTTCTGCCAATGCTTTTTCTTTGATGACTTCAGCCTGAGCAATTCCTTCTTTTTTGATGGCATCCGCTTTTTTCTCGATCACGACAGCTTCTACAATTCCCTGTCTTTCTAAAGCTTCTGCTTTTGCCTGCATTACCTGAGCTTCAGATAAACCTACCGTAGCTTCTTCTTTTGCTTTTGCATCAGCAATGATCTTACGAGCTTCTGCTTCTTTTTCTGCAGCATCTCTTTTTGCCTGTGCTTCAATTACATATTTCTGAGCATCTTTTTCTGCTGCTAATTTTCTTGCTTCGGCAGCTCTTGTTTCTCCGATCAATTTCTTTTCCGCTTCCTGAGTTGCTACGGTTATTTCAACCTGCTTATTTCTTTCTGCAGTTTTGAAAGCTTCAAGATCTTTGATTCCCTGCTGTTCCTCCACCACAGTTTTCTCCATTGTCAAACGCCCACGGATTGCATCCTGAATACTTTTCTTCTCCAGCTCGATTGCTTTATCTTTTTCGATCTGTGCCAAAGAAACAATTCGCTCTCTTTCTGTTGCTTCCAACATTTTGTCTTTCTGCACTCTTTCCGTTTCTACCAAATCGGCACGTTCTTTATTTTTAGCAGCAATAACCACCTGTCTCTGTTTATTTTCTTCGGCTATCTGAAGCTTTTCTTCTGTGGCAATACGAACGGTTTCATATTTCAACCTTTCTTCTTCATCCACTTTTAAAATTTCTGCATTTTCACGTGCTTTGATATTAGCTACTTCTCTTTTCTGAGATTCTTCTTTTTCAGCCAATTGCTTTTCCAGTTCTAAAATCGCTTCACGGGCTTCAACATTTTGCTTCGTAATGGTTTTCTCCTCATCTCTGCGAACCTGATTGGCTTTAATATTCTGAGTTGCTGTTAATTCAGTAATTTTTTTAATCCCTTCAGAATCAAGGATATTGTCTTTATCTAAGTTTTCAATTGAGGTCTGTTCCAGGTAATCGATAGCACAGTCATCTAACACATACCCGTTC
Organism: Chryseobacterium sp.; assembly: GCA_039594975.1. Classification (GTDB taxonomy): domain Bacteria; phylum Bacteroidota; class Bacteroidia; order Flavobacteriales; family Weeksellaceae; genus Chryseobacterium. The sequence continues at coordinate 35,357 of JBCNMJ010000001.1, forward strand.
AAATCTGTCCCGATAATATCTAAAATTTCCTGACGGAATTCGCTTCTTGCTTCGTACAGTTCAATGAATTCAAATTTTTTACCTACTGTTTTTAAGGCTTCTGAGAATTTGGCTTCAAATAATTCCCTAAGAGTATTGATATCTGAAGCTCTCTGACAACCGATCGTCTGACCAACGTTTACAATATCATCTACAGATTTATTGACTCTGATGAAGAAAGCCACCTGAATATCGGCTCTCATATTATCTTTACAGATCAACCCCGCTCTTCCCTCTCTCGAAATTTCCAGCTTTTTCACTGAAATATCCATAGATTCCATTCTGTGAATGATCGGGATTACAATTCCCGCGTTGAAAAAGACTTTTGTTCCTCCATATCCCGTTCTTAAAATAACGATTCCCTGTACTGTTTTTTTATACATTGAAAGAATCCAGAAAATTAATCCCACGGACGCGATTACCGCAACAACAATTCCTACAATTAAAGGCATATTCATAATGTTATAGTTTATATATTTTAATGTGTTTTTTATTTAAATTTTAAAGAAATAAATCAAGGATAAAATTCAAAATTTCCATGAAAATCATTAGCATTTTATTTTTTTAAAGGTGTAATTCTTTAGCTACATAGTATATTCTTTTATCCGGATCTTCATCTACAATGACTACACGGTCTCCATGTTCTATCATTTCGCCATTTTTACTTTTCACCATAAGCGTCATAGGATCACTTCCGATAAAAACTTCCAGTATTCCTGTTTTTGTTCCGTTGATACTGGATTTCATTCTTCCCTCCCGCCCAAAAAAATCATGCGGACGCTCTCCTTTATGATTAATTTCTTTAAAGAAAGGATTTAACGGTTTGAGAATAATTTTTGTCAATAATATACTTCCAATCAACAAAGGTAATATGATAACGATTCCCAACCAGGTAGGCATTGGCAGAAACATCGTAAGATAAATCGAGCCCAACCATGTAAAAAGTAATGTCAGCGTCAGAAAATAAGTCATCGGAACGACATCCAGATTCAAAAACTTCAGAAACTGAACCCACGCCGAAGGATCTTCAGGAACATGAACATGACCATCCGGTGCATCAAAATCTGTATCAATATCGGCATCTATCCCCACATCAATATCCAATCCTGTAACAATCGTAAACACCCAGTACAATGCCGAAAGAATCAGCAAGACACTAAGAACCGTATTTACCGGAGAAAAAGCTACATTCAAAAATTCCTGAAAATTCATCGTTATTCTTTTTTAAGGGATTCCTTTAATTTTTTCAAAGCATCCTCAGCTTGTGTATCATCATTTTTTACTACGGCATCAATTTCATCATCAATCGATTTCCCTGCATTTGATATATCTAAATATGCTTCCGCTAAAGCTTCCTGTTGGACAACTCTCTCTTTTAACTTTTCGAGCATATTGACTGTAGAATGCGTATCGATCTGAGTCATTTGCTTATTAATATCCTTTGTCGCTTCACTCACCTGAACTCTAGCTTTTAAGGTTTTAAGCTCATTTTCCCATTTAGAAATATTCGATTTCAGCGTATTGATATTGGTCTGCATCTTTTCACATTCTGCATGAAGCTTTTCATGTTCTTTATTAAGATGTACTGCATTTTCTTGAGCCGCGGTCTGTTTTTTTAGCGCTTCTTTTGCCAGTCGATCTGCCTCTTCTGCAGAAACTTCTCCTTTTTCAGCTTTTTGAACCAAAACAACAGCTTTACCATAATAATCTTTCGCAGTCTGATCTTCCCTCTCCGATTCATTTTTTTTACGGATCGACAGTGCTTTCAGTTGAGCCAAAGCCTCAACGCTTTTTGTCAACTGCTCTTTCATATCTCTTATTCCTTGTTCTGTAAGTTTAATCGGATCTTCAAATCCGTCGATTGCTGAGTGAATTTCAGCCTTTCCTATATTAAACAGTCTTTTAAAAATATTCATTTCAATATTTTTTATTTATTTACTCATATTAATCATTTCCGTACTGAATTCTCCTACAAGAATCCCCAGAGAATTGATGGAAGCCATCACTTCATTCTGTGCCATATTATCTGTTGGAAGTGTATCCCTGAAGATTACCCTTTTTCCCGATCCGTCCAATACAAAAGCTCCGTGCACAATATCCCTGTTTTTCTGCAACAAAGTTCTGTAGATCGACTCTGACGGATTTTTAATTTCAAAAAGGAACTGCTCCATGATTAATATAGAATCCGAAATAATCAGAATCATATTCTTAATCCCATGCGATTCTTTTTCAATCATTAAAATCGACTGACTTTCATCTTCAAAGGTTACATTAAACTCATAATCCAACAGCCACTCCTTTACTTTTTCAAAGTTTTTATTCTTCATATTTGATTTTTTATTCACGATTGTATGATACAAATATAGAATTAAATTTTATGATTGCAAATATTTTTAGCAATTATTTTTAACATTTTCTCTTATATTTGCAAAAAGGATTAGATAGTTATGAGTTTTTTCGGCGTAAATATCAAAAAAATAAGACAGGTTAAAGGTCTGAGTCAGAAAGCATTTGCAGATCTCTTCGAACTAAATCGAGGCGTAATAAGCGCCTACGAAGAAGGACGTGCAGAGCCAAAGATAGAGACTGTTCTGAAAGTTGCTCATTATTTTAGCCTTGATCTCGACGACTTTCTTACCAAAACCCTTCAGGTAAATCATTTAGCCAGTCCATCCAATATAGACAGCCTGATGTTTGTAAATGAAGCTCAGAACCCTTCAGAACCTGCTCTTCAGAAACAGGAGATTTCCGCAGAAGAAAAAATAATGCAAAAAATTTTAGCAAATTCAGATTCCGTCTATGAATTCACCGCAGCCAGCCCAACTTTTTCACATTATCAGACTGGCGATATTCTTTTTTTAAAGCTGGCCAATCCTCAAAATGAAATATCCCAGACTCTTTATACTTTAAAAAACGGAAATCTGAAAATGGTTACAGATATAAACTCCAAAAACAAAGAATTGTATTATAAGATAATCGGTTACTTTTCGTTTGAACAAAAAAATATCCTCGCCAGTATTTTGGAAAGGATAGAAAATTTAGAGAGGAAATAAAAGGTAATTATCGAAAAAAGTAATGGGGCTGCGTTATGCCGGAGTCGAACCGGATAATCTTGCCGGAGTAACCGACTACATTATTCCTCCCCTTCCAATGGTAACGAAGTAACTTTTTTCTACGACACTTCTATTATTTTTAAACAAGGCAACAATCAAAAAGCGTAATGTCGTGCTCTAACCAACTGAGCTACTTTTCCTATATCATTTTGTGTTTTATGGTGGAAAAGACGGGAATCGAACCCGTGACTCCGTCGTGATGAGCGAAGTAACACTATTTTACGGCACTTGTTTCTATCTTTTAAATTTCTTCTTCAGCAATAAATGTTTTTACAATCGGACTTACCGTTGTTCCTTTTGGATGATAATTCATACCGAAACTTGACCAGCCCGAAGACCAATAGAGCATCATTTCTTTAAGATAGGGAACATCCTTAGTTTCATCATATTTAAAATTCTTATCAAATATTTGTTGGATTTCTGGTAATACCTCAGGATAAAACATCTGATCTTCTTCATCAAAAACGTATTCATAAATATCAAGATGATTCCTAATTTCATTCAGCAAATAAGTTCTGAAATCCCAACCCACCACAATAATATCTGAACCCCAACTGGAAATTATCGGTTTCCATTTTAAATTATCGTCACCTACCACGAAGCGGTGGTTGTAAATTGGCAAAAGTTGTGGAATTTTAGAAAACCATTCTTGAAAAATTTTTTCCCTTTCTTCTTTGGATGATGGTTTTTTCCCCCATGATTTCAGCCAAACCTTATTAAGCCCTTCAACATCCGAATAAAACCAGTCCGAAAGACCATGAAGCCTTTCCACGATTTCCTGTTCATCTACCAACCAATTATAAAACCATGTGCTTTCTTCAAAAATCACCACATCATTTTCACCATTATACTCTATGATTTCTTTCTTATCAATGGCATGAAGGATTTTTAAGAATTCTTTGTGTTCATTATTAAATTTTACGCCATACTTCTGTTCAACTTCATCAATCTGTGGCTCTGTAAGAGGCTGCCATTTTGCACTATAAAATTCATGCTCGCGCCAGTCTTCACTCGCCCACAGGTTTTCTGTACGTTCTCTTACCCAATATAAGAAATCAGTTAAATTTTCAGGTATAATCATTGTATTACAGGATTTCTAATTTTTTATATATAAAACAGATAAGGTAAAAGGCGAAAAAGGTGTGCTCTTTTCAGAGCGCCGCTCTTACCCGATTTGGGCAGTGAGCCGGCAATTCTACATCTGCGAGAGACTTGCGCTTTTTTACAAAAACTTTTGCCAAGTTGGTTTTCAACCCAACCTCACTAGTTCGGTCGCCCGAATTTCGCTACCTTAGGACCGTTATAGTTACGAAGTAAACGTTTTCTACGGCACTTATCTGCAAATTTTTAAATAAAAAAGAGGCAATAGACGAAAAAACTCTTTATATAAACCATTTTCAGATCTATTCTGGAGTCGAACCAACATCATAAGATTAACCGAAGTAAGCTTTCTCTAACGGCACTCTTTTATTGTTCAATCAAGGTAATAATTATGGAATCTTCCGTGCATTTGCTCTACCGTCTGAGCTACTTCTCCTTTCCGAGGGAAAAGGCAGGAATCGAACCTGCGACCCAATGTTTACTCAATCTCGAAGTATGATTCTAAAACGACACTTGATTTTTATTTTTAATTAATTATTTTAAAATCGAGCAATTTTTAAAAAGAGATTTAAATTCAATGTAAAGTAGAAGTAACTCTTTTTTACGGCATCGATTAATTTTAAGTAAGGTAAAAAATCAAACAGAACTTGTGTACAGCACGTTGCCGATTACGCCATCCAAATTTTGGAACAGGATTCGAACCTGTATAACTGCCCCTAACGAAGTAACTCTATTTTACGACACTTACTTTTTTAAGTTTTTATGGTTATTGTTTTTTATTGAAGCAAAATTATTACTCTAGTACGCATTCTTTTTACGCAGTTGAAATTTATTTTAAAAACCAAGTAACAATTTTTAAGAGTTTTTGAATGTTTTCAAATTGGAAGTTTGACGATGAAACTCTTATGATAACGACATTGGTTAGTTTAAACCGAGCGATATAGCGAAAAGACTCTTATTCAAGTGGAAATCGAAGGAATTCTTTTCTTACGGCATCGGTTGTTTTTCTTGTCATTGCGAGGAATGTAGCGATGAAGCAATATTTAGTATTTAAATAGCATTTCATTAAAGTTTGGAATTATTTTTTTAGCTAAATTTAATACTTCTTGATTTTGCTCTCGAATATAAATTTGCTTTAATATATCTGTTAAAAAGTTATTTAAATCATCCGTTATTTTAAAGAATTCAATAATCATTTCTCCAGTTTTATCTCCATCGAATTTAATTATTGTATTATAGTATAAATCTACATTATCACTAATATGACCACTAATATTGTTTCTAATCGTTTTCATATCCGTCTCATATCTATACTCTTTCTTAAAAGTCTTAATTGAACTGTTAATATTTACAAAATTTTCTTTGAGATGAGGAAGAGCTTTTTCGGAAAGTATATTCAAGAATTCTTTATATTTATTAAATGTTTTAAAACTTTCAAAAATAGTTAAGTAAACATTCTTAATTATATAAATCTTTTCCCAATTATTTGAAGCATTATAAAGCATTTTACTAGATACGGCCAAATCTAGAGCCGCAATAGCAAACAATGAAACCACATCATTTATTTTTCTAACTAAATCAAAACCACCTAAATACAAATCAATATTATTCGTATCAAAATGTGTTTTTACACAATCAATTACTTTATTTACCTTCATTGCTGTATCTAACACAACTGTAAAAACAGTAACTGTGGAATCTGCAGAATCATTAAAGCTTTTACCTATGATTTTCATACTAACTATTTTTATTTAACTTTCTTTATTAGCCCCGATTGCAACGGCATCCTTTTTCTAAAATGGTTTGAAAAAAGCGCTGGCGAAAAAGATATAGTGGAAAGCGGGAAATAGCTCCTAAAAAAAATGTTTATTAGTTTTCTATTTTAAAAGCAGTGCCTTTTACAGCACTACTTTTTTAATTATCTCTATTGCAGATTTTCTGTCTTCCAAAGCATTCAGTACGTCGAAAATTTTGTCGGACCAACCTGCGATGAGGTATACATCATTTTTTCTGACATCCAACGGTTGTCTTCCATAACCTGCCAAATCAAAAATATACAATTTTGCATTCGGATTGATACTTTTATATCGATTCCATGAATCTTCAAAAGAATTTCGGGTTCCGTTGCTGTTCCACATTTGCGTATCGGTGAATAACATTACTTTATCCACTTTTTCACGTCTGTTCAACAAATCTTCAATCACCAAATAACCGTTTGTGGAATAACCTACCTCACCTTCTCTTTTATAGAAAGCATCTACGTTGGTCAAAATACCACTTTTCGGCATTGGAACTCGTTTCCAAGTGTCACCGAACATACCTGTAATCACGTTTTTGCATTGTGACTGCAGCATCATCGACATCAGCAAACCGATATCATACAACAATACCTTGGATTTTGGGGAAACCGGCTGTTGCATCGAACCGGATACGTCTGCCGCGATCACAACCGAAGTATCAAAACCAAAACCTTTGATATTTTTCGCACTGATCATCACTGCATTTTCCAATGCTTCCATGATGGATGAAGTATATTTTGAATCGATATTTTTCAATTCCCTATACGCTGCCAAAAATCTGAATGGTAATTGCTTTGAATTTCTCACCGCTTTTTCATCCGATAAATAACTGCATACTTTGTTCATTGCTTCCGGAGAAACGTTGGCTTCTAAAATATTTCTAAGATTTCGCAAAGTGGCCATATATCCCAATTTATTGCTGAAAATCAATTCTTCCCATTTGTTTTTGAAAGCTGATTTTCTTTCTGCTTCATTCGCAAATTTGGTCTGACCCAACACTGAAAGTTCAACTTCCCAGGTATATGGAGTTTCCAACGAATCGTTAACGATTTTGTTGAAAATGGCCTGTTGATTTTCATCTTTTGCTTTCGGGTGAACCAAAAACAAGGCATCTTTCAAGGTAACTTCTGCTTTTCTGTTGTATTTTGCGAACTGGTATTCATCAAATTTATTGAATGATTTTACCAAACCTTTCTGAATTTGTTTTGAAAGTTTGTTCAATTTTTTCAAATCCGTTCTTTCGTTGGCTAATTGGTAGTAAGCCAGCAATTCGGTGATTTCGTCCGCTCTTTGGATCACTCCATCAACGGTTCTGCTTACCAAATGTGTACCCGAAGCTCGTTTCGCCAATTCGGTTGTTAAAACCAATGGAATAGAGCGCAAATACATATCTTTTCTTGCATAAACCGCCAATTTTGCAACAAACTCAGGATCGTTTTTCTGAATCAGAGACTGGATTCTCGCCAATCTGTCATTTCCTTTTTCATAAGTTGTGTTCGATAATCCTGTTGTAACAACAGCACTGTACAATTCTTCTGCGGGCGTCATTGTGTAAGCCTTTGCACCTTCGTAGTTTGTTACTACTTTATTCTCTTTTCTTAAAAAATTAAATTTCATGGTTACTGTTTTTTAGTTAAACATTTTTGAGGATTATCATTCCTCTCTGATTTCTGATGCAAAATAAGGATGATTTTGCGCAATGTTTTTGCGTAGTGAAAATTTTTGTGAAAAATTCTTATTTTTTTGTTGGAAAATCGCAAAGGCGCTAAGTTTTCTTTTTATTTATGCTGTTTTTAAGGCGCAAGGATTTTTATCTGAGATGAAAATTTTGTTGTGTATATTATAAATATAGTTCAATGGTATTGACCTTTTATGGTAAAGTAATCTTTCAAACGAAATATTTATCCGCAAAGTTTGTCATTCTGACACAGCCTGAAGGGATGCGAACGTAATTCAAAGAATCTCATTTTGTTCTGAGAGATTCTTCATTTCACTTCATTCAGAATGACAAACGAACTGCTGAACCAACAACAGTCAAATATAAACCACCAACCAAAAGAAGAAATTTATCATTCATTTTAAGTAAAGGAATTGGAAGTGTAAAGTTTTTTGGAGAACTCTTTTTAGCTTTGCTTTAAAGGATTATATGAAACTCATGTTCAGGTAAGTGATTTGGAAAAGCAATAGAGTTTACACCAACGTGTTGGAATTGAAATTGGCTCATAGAGATGAAAACCGTCCGATTGCTTTTTTATAGATCGGGGAAAATAAGGAATCGATGTAGTTATGGGGGCAGAAGGAAATTTACAGACCAGACATTTTGCTTTTACAGCCGACAAGAAGATATTCTGAATTATTCTGTTGAGTTTTTGGAAAACAAAAACCTGAAGCCATACAATTTTCTGAAGAACGGAAGCACTCAACCCATGGTTTTCTCCTGGATGCCAGCTTTAGCAATTTATTTTAATGATCTGATGGAAATCAGCTGGAGTTTATCTCAATTCTCAGAGGTAATGGAAAGCCGGAACTGGGTGTGCTTTGTTATGAAGAATGGAGTTCAGTTATCTTTTATTTACTAATAATTCTTTTGATTACAAATTCATTGAAGAAAAAATCCCTGTAAATATTTCCGATAGGAATTTCATTTTTTCCGATATATACCGTATTATTATCAACTGATTCAATATGCTTTGTGTTAATGATATAGGATTTGCTTACTCTTACAAAGATATCTTTGGGCAACTGGTCATAAATTGTTTTGATATTCATTCCTGTGATAATTTTTTGGTTTTCGGTATGCATTACCACATAATCTTTTAGCCCTTCAATAAAAAGAATATTGTTGAATTGTACTTTAAACATTTTACGATCTGCCTTTACAAAAAAATAATCGGCAGTAATACTTTCAATATTGTGATCGGAATAATCTCCTTTCAGTAAATTAAAATAATTGTAAGCTTTTTCAACGGCTTTTCGGAAACGCCCAATCTTTATGGGCTTTATTAAATAATCAATAGCATCAACTTCGTAGCTGTCTATCGCAAATTCAGAAAAAGCTGTCGTAAAAATGACAAAAGTTTCTTTGGAAATTGTCCTTGCAAAATCAATTCCGTTAGTTCCCGGCATTTGGATGTCGAGAAAAATCAAATCTACAGGGTTATTTTTCAAAAATTCCGATGCTGAATCCGAACTGTTAAAAGACCCACTCAAGTGTATATGCTCCGTCTGATCAATCAAAAGCTGGATGGCTTCTCTTGCCAATGGTTCGTCGTCTACAATAATACTCTTTATCATTTGAGATGTTTTATATTTAAATGATAAAATAATCTTCCTGAATAGATTTTACATTACTCAGATATTTCTTTTTCTGCAGTTTAGAATAAAGACTTGCTTTTTCCAATGCTTGCTGAAAGCGCTCCGGCTTAACGGATAATCTATTTCCATCTATCATATCAAATGTATTATTTTTAAACATAAATTCGGAAATAAATATTACAAATGTTTCTTCCGGGATAAATTTTAAGAATTCAATCTCATTAGCTTCCAACGTCTGAACGTCGAAAAAAATAACGTTCACCATATTGGTCATCATAAAATCAGTGGCTTCCCTGGTGTCATCAAATATAGCCAGCAGTTTCAAGTTTTCGGTTTTACCAATGAGTTTTTTAAATGCATTTCTCACCATAGGCTCTTCGTATACAATAATACAGTCCATCATAATTTCTAAAGTTATTAATTGGATGAATAGCTTATTCTGAGGCTCAGATTAAAGCTCAAAAGTCAAGTTTATACAATACGTTTCAGGATTATTTTCAATAATTAAAGTATGGGAAGAAGGAAAAAGCAGATCCAGCCTACGCTTAATGTTGGCAAGCCCTAATCCGCCGGAAGCTGTATGTACAGCTTTTGTATTGGGCTTTGAATTGATACATTTGAAGTGAAGCTCATTATTTTTAACCTCAAAAAACAGATTTACGTAAGACAGTTTTGAGGAATCATTATTATGTTTCACTGCATTTTCTACAAATGAAATAAAGAGCAATGGCGGAATCTGAACACCACTTAAGTTTCCTTCTTTGGAAATCAGGAAATCAAAATTATCACGCCTTACCTGTTCCAGATTCAGAAAATCTTCAAGAAAATGAATATCTGAAGTCAGAAAAACAAATTCCCTGGAACTGTCATACAGTTGATAACGCAGAAGATCGCTGAGTTTCATCAATACTTGTGATGCCTTTTCAGGATCCTTTCTGGTAAGAACATTCGCATTGTTGAGCATATTAAAAAGAAAGTGCGGATTAATCTGATTTTTCAGCTGATCAAGCTCGGTTGTCATTTTCGATTTTTCCAATTCATAGATAACCTGTTTATCAACAACCCATTTTTGAAAAAATTTTATTGATGCCGAAGCGGAAATAAGGATCAGAATAAGCGCTACGAAAAGAGGAATATTGAGTCCGTCAGCTCCGGATTTAGAAAAAGAAGTTCCTGAAAAAACAGAAATTGCAACAATTCCCAGAATTGACAGAATATATAAAACATACTTGTTATTAAACAAAAGTTTCGGCACCAGTACATACATATTGATATAAAACAAAAGCAGTACAAAAAGTAAAACCAGAGTAGGCTCAGCAATTTCTGAAGAGCTGTTGTATAAAACCGTACTGATCATAAAAATGAGCAGCAGATGCCTGAAAATTCTGTATCTGGAAGAAATCAGGAACTGGATAGCCCAGGATTCGTTTGCAAATTGCTTATCTAAAACTTTATTCATTTTCTCAATAATAGTAAGACAAATGTATAACGTAAAAATATATGTGAATGGTAATTTTATACAAAAACAGATTATTTATAGACCAAATTAAAAAGCAGCTGAAATTTTCTCATTTTCTTATAAAATAAGTCAGTTTTACTTTAGTAGTAATCAAACATACTTTTATCTATCAGCTTTTTCATTTGGTATAATTCATCGAATTATGGTCTTTTAAAACCATAGCTTCGTTCGGAAATAGCAGTAATTATTTAAAATTTAATCGATGAAATACAAAATCCAGAGCACCCTGTTTTTTTTCCTTGCTTTTTCATTAAAGACCTATTCGCAAGAAAGGGGAAATGATCAGGTGAAGCAGAAATTCACCTTAAGCGGGACCGTTGCCAACATTCTTAATAATGAAACACTGATCGGCGCCAATATTACCATTCCCGAAATTAATACAACCATTACTACCAATTCTTATGGATTTTATTCTGTCACTTTACCAAAGGGAGATTATACCATCATCATCAGTAATACAGGTTTTGATAATATTGAAGAAAAAATATCGCTCTCGGAAAACATAAAGAAAAATTTCGTTATGTCTGAAAAAAGCAAGGCCATAGAAGAAGTTGTCATAAAAGCAAACAGTACAAAAACAAACATTCAGAAGCCTGAGATGAGTGTAAACAAGCTATCTATTGAAACCATAAAAAAAATGCCTGCAGTAATGGGTGAGGTAGATGTATTGAAATCCATTTCACAGCTTCCCGGTGTCTCCAATGCACAGGAAGGTTCATCCGGATTTAATGTAAGAGGAGGCTCCGTAGACGGAAATCTGGTTTTACTCGATGAGGCTATTGTTTACAATACTTCTCATTTATTCGGATTCTTTTCCGTTTTTAATGCCGATGTCATTAAAGATTTAAAATTATACAAAGGAGGAATTCCTGCCAATTTCGGAGGGCGTATTTCTTCCGTTCTGGATATTTATCAAAAAGAAGGAAATAATAAAGAATATCACGCAAGCGGCGGAATTGGAGCCATCTCCAGCAGGTTATTGGTTGAAGGCCCCCTTGTGAAAGAAAAAAGCTCGTTTGTGGTAGCCGGCCGCGCTTCCTACGCACATCTCATTATGAAACTTGCCAATGAACCAAACTCTGCGTACTTCTATGACCTGAATGCCAAATTAAACTATAAGCTGAATGATAAAAATAATCTTTTCCTGTCCGGATATTTGGGTAATGATAATATGAATTTCAATGACGGCTTTATCAATACCTACGGCAATTCTATTCTGAATCTGAGATGGAATCACATTTTTTCTGATAAGTTATTTTCCAATGCTTCGGTAATTTATAGTGATTACAATTATGGATTGCAGCTGAGATTTGTAGGTATCGACTGGAAATCAGATATTAAAAATTACAACTTTAAGTATGATTTCAAACATTATTTGTCTAATAAACTCAATCTAAGTTATGGTCTCAACTCCATTTATTATCAATTCAATCCAGGAACGATAAAGCCATTTGGCGAAACTTCGAGCATCAATCCTGATCAGATCGCAAAAAAGTATGCTTTTGAGAACGCTTTATACATCAGTGCAGAGCAAAAAATCTCCGAGAAACTGGCTATCAATTATGGTCTTAGATACAGTTATTTTCAAAGGCTCGGTAAGGAATCTATTAGTACATATGAAAATAACCAACCTGTGATTTTTAACCCGGAATTGCAGATTTACGAAGAAGCAAAACCTACAGGAACAGTCACTTATGGTAAAAACAAAAAAATTATTGATTTTGGAAATCTTGAACCCCGCTTTTCCGCCGCCTACTCTTTCAATGAAAATCAATCTTTGAAAGCAAGCTATAACCGGATGAGTCAGTATGTTCATCTTATCTCCAATACGGCTTCCGTTTCCCCGCTTGATATCTGGGCGCCGAGTGATCAATATCTAAAGCCTGAAATTCTGGATCAGGTGGCACTGGGCTATTTTCAAAACTTTAAAAACGGAAAATATTCTTTGGAAGTGGAAACTTTTTATAAAAAAATAAAAAATAAGGCAGATTACATAGACGGAGCCGAGCTTATTGCCAACAAAGCCATTGAGAGAGTCCTTCTAAATGGCGAAGGAAGAGCCTACGGTCTGGAAATTATGGCTAAAAAAAATACAGGAAAATTAACAGGCTGGTTGTCTTATACCCTTTCCAGGGCAGAGCAAAGAACTCCGGGAAGAAATGCAAGTGAACCGGGGATCAATAACGGAGAATGGTATCGTGCCAATTATGATAAAATGCACAATTTTTCCATTACGGCAGCATATCAGTTCAGTAAAAAATGGTCATTTGGAGGGATTTTCACTTTTCAGTCCGGAAAAGCCGCTACATTTCCCAACGGAAAATATCAGTACCAGGATATTACCATTGCCAGCTATGGCTTAAGAAACAAAAACTCACTTTCAGCTTATCATCATTTGGATCTGTCCGCGACATATACTCCAAAGCCGGATAAAGCCAGGAGATGGAAAAGCGAATGGGTTTTCAGCATCTATAATATTTACGGAAGAAACAATGCTGCGGCTTTCACTTTCGGACAAAATACAGACACCGGAGCCAGTGAAGTGAAAAGGATGTCCATTTTTGGGATTATTCCGAGTGTGACCTATAATTTCAAATTTTAACCTTAAAGACAATATAACATGAAAATATTTAAAAAATTTCTGATCATCATAACCGGTTTTATCCTTGTCTCATGTGAAAAAGTAATTGAAGTGGATCTGGAAACAGCAGAGCCAAAACTTGTTATTGATGCTTCTATCGATTGGGTAAAAAACACTTCGGGAAATATCCAAAAAATTAAATTATCTACCACGACAGCCTATTACAACAATGAATTCCCACCGGTTTCCGGGGCGGATATTACAGTAAGTAATTCTTCCAATACCATTTTTAATTTCATTGAAAATCCGGGAACGGGAAAATATATCTGTAACAACTTCCAGCCTGTAATTGGTGAAACTTATACTTTAAAGGTTGTTGTAAACGGCGAAACCTATACTGCTACGGAAAAGCTGATTAACGTTCCGAATATTGAAGATAATATAGAGCAAAATAACGAAGGAGGACTAACTGGAGATGAAGTCGAAATTGTTTATTACTATTACGATGATGGAGCACAGGAAAATTATTATCTGAACCGTGTAACCATTCCTGAAATAACATTTCCTCAATACCGTGTGGAAAACGACGAAAATAACCAAGGTAACCTCACTCCCATATTTTTTTCAAACAAAGACCTAAAAGCAGGAGATGCTGTAGATATCAAACTCTATGGAATATCCAAAAGATATTATGACTATTTCAAAAAAATACTTTCCGCATCTGGTAATAATAGCAACCCGTTTTCTACCATACCGACTGCTGTACGCGGAAATATTATTAACCAGACCAATGGCAATAATTTTCCTTTCGGATATTTCAGATTATCTGAAGTGGCTGTTAAAAATTATACGATTCAATAATATTAAATAACTAAAAACTCCCTTTTTGCAAGGGAGTTCTTGTTATAGATTGTACTATTCAATTGTTGCATTACTGCTGCAGGCACCAATGCAAAATTTTCGCGATATTTTTAGCATCATCCACACCTCTGTGATGCGTACCTTCAAGCTTGAGATTCAGTTCACCCAAAGCTCTTGCCATACCTACACTTTTGCGAACCGTCGGATGCAATTCTCCGAATAAGGTTTTCACGTTGATATGGTCATCACTCAAAGGATAATCCACATGAAATCTTCTTGCCTGATTTTGAAGCATGTTCAGATCGTAGTTTCCGTAACTCGCCCAGGTCAGTTCTTCAGAATCGTATTCTGCTCTCAGAATATCTAATGCATCTTCCAGTAAAATGCCTTCATCATCAAGCATTTTCTGGGTAATGGAAGTCAGTTCCGTACAAAAAGGACTTACTTTTGAATATTGAGGTTTTACTAAAATCCCTTCATTTTTGGAAATCTTACCGGTTTTTGCATCCATAATACAAACTCCGATTTCAATGATTTCACTTTCCTGGCCTCTCGGCGGCCGGTCTTCCCAACATGTGGCTTCGAGGTCTATAATTAATATATTGTCTGTTGTTTTCACTTTTTTAATTATTTGTTGTTAAAATTTACCGCAAAATTTCTCTTAAAATCTTAGCGGCATTGTAAGCATCGTCTGCTCCACTGTGATGATTGCCTTCAAAGTTCATATTCAGAAACTTTAAAGCTCTTTTCAGGCCCATCATTTTATGAAGTCCGTTATAATTTTTAAACTGATGCATCACGTTGATATAATTTTCTGAAAAAGGATTTTCGATACCAAGATAATCACACTGCTCCATGATCTGTTCCTGATCAAAACTTCCGAAACCAGCCCAGGTAAGCCGCGAAGAATGGTATTCATTCTTTATTTTCTCACAGGCTTCTTCGAAATAGATTCCTTTTTCTTCGATAAGTTGTGGAGTAATCCCGGTAAGATCTGTACAAAATCTACTGATCTTAGATCTTTCGGGAATTACATAGATACTTTGTTTCTTAGAAATTGCTTTTGTTGTTCTGTTTAATTCGCAAATTCCTATTTCTATGATATCGACTTTTTGCCCAACCGGAATCCTGTCGTTTTCCCAACATGTGGCTTCTAAATCGATGATTATTATTTCATTAGTTGTTTTCATTTTGATTAATTTAATTCTACTTGTTTTCACTCATTGCATTGGGTTATTTTTGGTTGAAGGAGAATTAGGAAGAAGTTCTCTGAAGAAGAATTGACGTTGCTGATAAAGCTTTGCAAAGGTAAATCAGTAGTACGCATTCTATTTACACAGTTAAAATAATTTTCAAAATTTCTGTAATTTTTATTTTAATTCCATGCTAAAACTGTCATTATGAATGTAACGAAGTGGAGTGAAGAATCTCTAATACCTAACGCCGAGATTCTTCCTTCGTCAGAATGACAAACTTTCTGCACATTAAATCAAGAAATTTATGGTTCAATTTAACATGTAAAAAAGTTTCGATAATAATTACCGAAACTATACTTTTACTGTCATTAATTCTTCTTTTACCAGATCAATGACCAAAGAATTCAACTTTTTGTTGATCCTTTTATGTTCTTCTTTTTCTATGGTTGTGAAAACCTCAGGAAAATCTTTTTCAAAATCTTCTAAAATATCCTGTGCAAAAAGACCGATCACTTTTCCAATCATTTTGGGTTCAAATTCCCCAATTTTGCTTACCACATTATTCAATCTGTTTATGGTTGCATATCTTTGAATTTCGTTCCAAATATCCTGAGCTTTTTCACTAAAATTGATTTGCTTTTGAACCGGCTTATTCTGTTTTCTTACCACTTTAGATTTTTCAACCCATTTTTCATTTTTGTTTTTCAAAATGACTCTTGAGCCGTTTCCAAAATATTTGGTTTTCAAAGTTTTCACGATGGTTCCTTCGCACATATTGTTCTCGACTTCCGGTAATCCCAACCAATCCGGAATTTTAGAATCGAAAACATTCGGAAACTTCAAAGCTTCTTCTAAAGTTCCCTGAAATAAGATCTTTGCATAGAAAAAACCGGTTTCCTCAAAAATTTGATTCACTAAATCCGTATCCAAATAAGTAATTCCGTTCAATTTGATGTCGAATGCGTAAAACTCGTTGTAAGGTGCATATTCAATACCTTTCTGCACCTTCACTGCATCTTTTACAGCTTCGACTTCTTTGTGTTTGTAACCGCCACCGAATAATTCACCGTAAATTACCACAGTTTCAACATTGGGATACATTGTTTTCACTCTTCCGAAAACTTCCATTACATTTTTTCTGTAACGTTCTAAAATCTGATGTGCATTGAAGAACTTTTCATTTTTTTCAATGAAAGCGGTCCTTTTTCCGATTTTAATTTCCTTTCCGTCAGTAAAGAAAGAGAAATTTGCCCCGTGAACCTTCTCCTGTACGATGAAAACCTCATTCCAAAAACCCTGCATCCTGATCTGATCGATCACGCGGGTCTGGTAAGCATTTTCTATAGAGTTATATGTTTTGAAAATCATTTCTTTAATTTTTAATAGTTTCTAATTCATTATTTTTCATCTGAGTAACGTGTCTCTGAGCATGGAGTGAAAGGAAATAAATGTATTCGTACACATTGATTTTCCCCAGTTCATTTACCGTCATGGTTGTTTTGCAGAGAAGACCTTCGCCATTTTTCATCAAGTCTAAATAATTTAAACATTGATGATATTGTTGAGAGATTAAACTTCTGATTTCAGCTAAATTCAATTCTCCTTTCGGCTCCATATGTTCCGGTCTTATCCATTCGAAAGCTCCATATTCACCTACTTTTTCAAACTTTCCTTGATCGAAACTGTAATTTTCTATTTCAAGATGTAGATCAAGATTAAGATAATTTCGCATTGCTTTTTTTGAGCCTTTTTCAATGAGAATCAACAAATAAAAGTTTGTGAGATAGATATGTTCTAAAATCTGCCGAATCGTCCAGCCTCCGTTTGAAGGCTGAAAATTCAATATTTCATTATCTTTATCAAACCATCTGTTGACCTCATCAAAACTGATTTTCAAATGCGTTTTTATATCCTGAATTAATCTAAAAATGTCCATTACAAATTTTTAAAGTTGTTTAAAAGTCCTTCAATATTCTCCTTTCCAACAGGATTCATGGAGTGGCAATAGAATTTTGGTAAGTCTAAGTAATTATCCATACAATATTCTACCAGCCATTTTGCGCAATCGTAGCCTGTCTTTTCAATAAATTCCTGAGAATTTGGTTTCAAATAGTGCTCATCAGCAAGGTCGTGGTCAAAAGAGATCATTTCCGGAAGTCCTTTTTCCAAAATCCTGTTGACAAACTGTTCGTAATTTCGAACGATATGCCAGTCTTTTCTGAGGAAAATATCCTGTTGGGTATAATGATACGCCTCAATCGGATATCTTATATCGTCCAGAAACAGTAATCTTTTGTGAGTTCCATTGCTTTAATTTATTTTTTTGGATAGAAATTGGAAGCTGGATGATGAAGTTAAATTCATACTGTAAAAAACTTCCATTTCCCATCGTTTTGCTTCCAGCTATTTTACACCATCATATCAGCACAATTTGAACTTGCGAATGCATACGGTTTTGCTTTAAATACATATCCCATTCCCAGAATATATCCCATGGCATCTTTCAAAGCAACATTGGATTTGAAATCCGGGTCTGTGTTAATGTCTGCGTGCACCTCCATTTCCACCCCGTAAGCATCCAGAACAGAGCAGATAGCGTATGCAATTTCTACGGATTTGTTCACCTCGTTCAGCATTCGTTCTTTGATACTGATAGTCTGTATTTCTCTTTCTTTTCTGATAAAGGTAAACGCTCCTTTTCCCTCACGAATAAAGACAACTGCCGTTGCATAATTGATAGCATCCCCATACACATGGGAATCTGATCCCACACATACTTTCAGTCGGTGGCCGTTTGCCTGTTCGCGGATGATGGCTTCTTCTACCAATTGTGTGATAGATTGTTGGAAAATTTTTCCGGTCATGTTCTGCCATGTTTGCTGTTGCGTTTCCATTTTTTTAAGTTTTTTGTAAACCTATTTTCTCATTTTTTTAATAGTGTTTACAGGTTTTACAT
Source organism: Chryseobacterium sp. (assembly GCA_039594975.1). GTDB lineage: Bacteria > Bacteroidota > Bacteroidia > Flavobacteriales > Weeksellaceae > Chryseobacterium. The sequence goes on from JBCNMJ010000001.1 coordinate 53,837, forward strand.
TTGTTTTCAAACTATCTTTCTTTGTCAATTTTTCAGTGAATTCCACAACATCTGCCACATCTTTAGTGGATTTTATTGCTTTTACGACACTGAAGCTATTTTCACCTTCTTTTTCTAATGCATTCGCATTTTTCAGGTATCTTGTTTCCATCAGCATAGGTTCAGAAATATGAGCAACCCGTGTACTTGTTTTTATACAGCTTCTGGCTATAGCGATGAAGGACATCATACCTACCAGAATCATTTTTATTGTATCTTTCATGGTTATTGTTTTTTGGTTATTAGTATGATTTACGTGTTGATTCATCAGGATTCGAACCTGAACAACAAGAGTCAAAGTCTTGCGTGCTGACCAGTTACACTATGAATCAATTTATGAGTAATGAGTAATAGGTAATTAGTAATATTTTTTGCGCATAGTTTATTTCTTATTGCACATTACTTATTGCTCATATTCTGTGGAACAGACAGGAATCGAACCTGTACCTTTAGTTTTTCAGACTAACGTGCAGACCTGCTACACCACTCTTCCAAGTTTTATAGGTAATGGGTAATTAGTAATATTAGAATCATACTTCATTATCTGCGTTCGCAACAATTACTCATTGCTGATTACTCATTACCCATATTTTGTACCTCTCCCCAGATTCGAACTGGGACTTTACGGGGTTTAAAGCCGTTTTCTCTGCCAATTGGAATAGAGAGGCATTGTTGTACGGAAAGAGGGATTCGAACCCCCAAAACCTTGAGCCTAAATCAAGTGTGTCTGCCATTTCCACCATTCCCGCAAGTTTTATAAGTAATGAGTAATTGGTAATCAGTAATAAAAAAGCATGCTTTATAAATTCATAATTGATTATAACCATCACAATAATTACTCATTGCACATTACTTATTACTCATATTTTAGGTCTGAGAAGGCTTGTCTGATTATAAACTATGCCTGTAATGTTTTTTTGTAAAGATCTTCTGCGCTCGACAAAACCTTCTCTTTCCCTTTTAATCTGTACTCTATAAGGGAATCGAACCCTTATTTTCTGCTCGAAAGGCAGACGTCCTGAACCGTTAGACGAATAGAGCATTATTTTCGTGAATTCTGAATTCTCAATTTGCTTTGCAGTCAATCTTTAAATTTTTAAATTAATAATTGACTTATTCCCCATTCACTTTTTGACCATCTGACCAGGAGTCGAACCTGAACAACAAGAGTACATTTCCTGCATGCTGCCATTACATTATCAGCGGTGTGGTGGAAGCAGTAGGATTCGAACCTACTCAGCAATAAAGCAACAGATTTACAGTCTGCCCCGGCTCTCCAACTCCGGCGTACTTTCGGTTTTCATGAGTGATAAGTAATTGGTAATGAGTAATATTTTTAATAATCTTCCAATTCTTAATTTTTAATTTCTTGTGAAGAAAAACAAAGCCTGTCTTTAATTTTTTATTTGATGTAAGAACTTCTGCGCTCGACAGACTTTTTCTTTTTCTTCGGAACTCATCTCATTTTAGTTCTTTGAGATGGTTATGGGATTATTCATAACCATTTTATTTTTTTATTTGAATTCACGAATGTTTCACATTTCAAAACCCACTCAGCTTATGCAACGGTTTTGCAGGCCGCCCCGACTCTTCCACTTCGGCGAACCATCGTTTTTTTATTGGTTGTTGGTTGATCGTTTTTAGATAAAATCACATTTCTAATTTCTAATTAAAAAATAAAGCCTATCTTAATTTCTATCATTTATCTCAAATTGAGTTAAGAAAAAGTTTGTCTATATTATATCGTGTTTTTGGCGTAAAGATCTTCTGCTCTTGACAAACCTTCTTTTTCTCTTTTGAAACAATTAACTTAGTATGAATAGTGAATTGTCAATTCGCTTCGCTGGTCAATTTTTAAATTCACTTGTAAAACAAAATTCACAATTGACTATTCACATTTTCGTCTGGAAAGCAAGATTCGAACTTGCGACCTCCCGCGTCCAAGACGGGTAAACAACCACCGTTATCTTTCCAGTTTTGCAGATTCACTTCAATTTTCTTTTCCGAGAGACAGTCGGATTCGAAATTTTCCGTAAATCTTTGCGGTCTATGCGAGAATCGAACTCGCAGTGCCCGAGAGACAGTCGGGAAGGTTAACCATTACCTCAATAGACCTTTTGTGATTCCGACAGGGATCGAACCTGTAACCCTGGATTTAGAAAACCCATGCTCTATCCAATTGAACTACGGAACCTTTTACGTGAATGGTGAATTGTCAATCCGCTTTGCTGGTCAATTTTTAAACTCACTTGTGAAGCAAAATTCACTATTGACCATTCACATTTTGTAATCCCAGAAGGACTCGAACCTTCAACCTTCGACGTATCAGGTCGACGCTCCAACCAATTGAGCTATGAGATTGTATTTTTGTTGTGAACGGTCAATTGTCAATTCGCTTTGCTTGTCAATTTACTTGTGAAACAAAATTCACTATTGACCATTCATATTTTGGGTATCTCCGGGGATCGAACCCTGTTCTTCGGTTCCACAGACCGACGCTTTACCAAATAAGCTAGAGAAACCATAAAAAAAGCGCCTCTTTTCGGGAGGCGCTTTATATTTTTAGACGTGTCAGTTCATTAGCTGACCCATGTATATAAGCACCTTTTTTCCCAAAATTCACTATCAAGAAGAATAATATAAGCATATCCCTGCCCCTTCGGCTCTTGCCCATGTAATCTTGAATGTGGATTAGATATGTTATTAAATTGTTTCATTTTATTTCTTGTTTTAAAAAGTTCTTTTGAAAGGCTTGAAAACTTGTTGCTTTCAATTTTCGGTTGCAAAGTAAGGATGAAATTTTTTAACTCGCAAATTTATTTTTCAATTAACTATTTGATAATCAATAAATTAAATCTAATTTTCAGAATAGAAAATTTCTGTCCGCAATACTTTGCAGATACCTTAAATACCTAAATGACTGTCTCTCATCGGGTTATTGATCACGCTCTATTTCTTTATTAATTGTTCATTTGTTATTAAATAATTTTCATTTTTATGGTTATTTTTTTTCATTCTAAATAATTTCTGCTCTAAAAACACAAAAAACGCCCCGAAAATCGAGGCGTTCTTACTATATTTTGATAAAATTCTTACGGGTTTATTGTAAATAATTTCCAAAGCAAGCACATTCCGCCTCATCTGATATCATGTATTCATATCCGAACGATCCCTTTAGTACAGGGCGATCGCATAGATTTAAACTGATATGTGCTCTTTGTATTGTCATAATTTTTCTGGGGCAAAGATAAATCTTTTTCTTTATTTGATAAAGAGTTCTATTGTTTGATATCCTATCAAAAGATGCTTCGACTTCGCTCAGCATGACATTTTTTCTAATACTAAATGAATTAATTTTGTAACGGTGTCATGCTGAACGAAGCTGAAGCATCTATGTATTAAATTTTATCTTATCTTTTTAGAGAATCAATTCCTAAACATCTTATTTCTTCCTGTCTTATACCTCGAAATATCTTTCAAAATAATCTCATCATCGGGATTGAAATGTTTCAGTTCATTTACAATTTCGGAACGGCTGTTGATGTTTTCAGCAATAATGCTGTAAGCAATCTCCCTTGTAGATTTCCGTAGCCGCTGATCTTTTTTAAATTCAATTTTCATCACTTCCAGATAGATCAGTTTTTTATCCAAAGGAGTTTCTATATACAAATGCTGAATCTCTTTTTCCAGTGTATTGATTTCAGAAATATTTGAAAAATAAGTATTAAGGCTATTAAGAGCTTCTTTATTTTCTCTCCAGCCTTGAAGCAAAACCTTTTGAGCCTTTTCCGGGGATTCCATTTTGTTTCGGTATATCAAAGATGCTTTTACCATCTGATGACTCTGTATATAATCATCAACTACCATCTGATAAAATACAAGCGCATTCTCAAGATCGTTGATCTCTTTATATAAGTCTCCGACTTTTTCTTTTTGCTGAAGCTCCTTATATAGTGTAATGGCTTTATCATATTGTTTTGCTTTCACATAACAATTGGCAGCATCTACTTTACTTTGTACTTTTTTAAGAAAAACAACGGCGGCTTCATTATAAAATCCTCCTTGCTCCAGCGTTGAAGCAGCACGATAATTATCTTTTAAGAGGTTCATATAAACGATAGCAGCTTTTTTATATTCACCATCCTCTATATGCTTTCTGGCAATGTCTTCATACATGCTTCTAAGTTTATCAAACAAAGAAGTATCTATATAAGAACCACTTCCTCCATAATTTTTTCTTGCCGGCGGTTGCGGATCTTTTTCCTGATTCTGAAGAATAACAATAAGCACGATGGCAATGGCGGCAAAGAATATAAACTTGAATACACTTCCCAAAATATTTTCCAGATTCATTCTGGATGATTGGGCAATAATAGCAATTACCTTAAAAATCACGAGAATAAAAAAGGCCGTCAGAAACTTTTCTAAGAACTTTTGCTTTCTCATTTTTTCCCTGGTTTTAAAATGTTGTCATCTTCACTAAATAAACGGTACAGGAGAATGACCACTCCTATTATCAACAGCCATACCAGCCAATTGTATCCGAAAGAATTGATAAGCGGATAGAAAATATACAGTAAGGTAACAACTAAAATGGCGATCAAAATCAGTTTGATTCCGTCTGACACATATTTCCCTCCCATGTATAAAGGCTTTTTTCGCACAAAATATGAATAGAATGCCATTATTCCGACAGCAGCAAGTAATAACCAAACCACTTCTGAAATTGAAATCTCCTTTTTCACACGGATATCCTGTGCAGCATTCAAAGCATCTTTTCCTGCATTTTCATTAAACATGATTTGAGGATCTGTTTCATGGGAAGTTCCATAAATTCTGGCCAGGGAATCTCTGAGTAGTCTTTTCCTGATTTCCAGAACATCATCTGCATACAACATCTTTGATCCTTCGGACATTTTGCTTGAAGAATCTTTCATGATAGAATCCAGGATTTTTTTATGATAATTCTTTGTCTTGATCTCTACGACCTGATCTATTTTTTTCAGGTACATTTTTTTCAATGAGTCCCGGAACTTTTTCTCTTTGACCCTATACTTTTCAATCTGCCACAGCATTTCCGCTTTTCCCTCTTTGGTGTTGGCAGCCCGCTTGTAATCACTGATCAGCCAACTTCTCTCATTTCCAAATAAAGAGTCTACTTTTCTGTCGATATCCGTAAATCCGGATTCGAACACCAAGCCTTCTTCGTTTTCTGTATGAGAGTTTTTTCCAATGGTATTTTCACTGTACGAATCTGCAGAGAGTTCCTGTTCTTGTCTTGCCTGATTTCTCCCAAAATCAATTGCAAAAATAATAATCACGATAATGGCTAGAAAAAGAGCAAAGCCCTTCTGTTTACCAGTCATTTTACCTATTGGATTAGTTTCTCCCGAAGTGTTTTCATTGTTTCCTCCTAAACTTCCAAACATTCCCCAATCAAAATTTCCGAAACCGCCTCGTAAAGCAGAATGAATATCTAACGGAATTCCCAGATAAACGGCACGTTCAGGATATTTTTTTAAATATTCGATGTATTTCAAAATTTCATTCTGATCTCCTGCTTTTAATTTTTCCATATCAAATGGTAGATTTTTCATCCATTCTTCATCGGTTATAGGATTCAGAAGATCATTCAGTAGTTCATCATCATTCATATCCACTTTATAACTTCGGATCTTTTGCGGAATGAAAACTCCGTTTGAAGGCTTTTTGACTTTGGCTTCTGTTTGAGGAGATTCCTGTAACAATAAGACCCAATCTATTGCTTCATTTAATTTCACCAAACCGAAATCAGGATGCATAATGATATATTTTGCATCTATATTTTTCCAGTCATCAGAAGTTATTTTAGGATAAAAATCTGTATTTTCAGGAATAAACAATTTACTGTCAAAGTATTGAAAATATGAGTTCTTACCGATTTGTTCCGGCGCATATCCTTCAAAAACAATGAAACAACCGTAAAGAAGATTCGGCTCAAGAGAAGGAATGGCAAATGACTGTACTGCATTAAGATCTATTTCCAGCAATTCTATTTCGCGAAACCATACCAAAGGTGAAGCGCCTCTAATGAGAAGCCCTCTTTTGGGATAACTATTTTTCGGAAACGGCCTAATCTTCAACTCCATATTCCAATACTTGATCTATAAAAGGTTGTAAGTAATCTTCACACATTTCTTTAAGCGTTCTCACTTTAAGCAAAGTATGATCCGGTAAAAAATATTCTGCTCCCCCAAATTCTGTCTCTGTAGCCAATGCCATGACAGTATTTACAGTAGTCGACATATAAAATTCCGGAATATGACCATTCATACTTCTGAAAGTGAGCATTCCACGGGAATCCGCAATGATTTCGCTTCCGTCTGAAAATGTAAATTTATTTTTATTCTGATGTGCCACTACAAAGAACGGAGATTGGTTTTTAAATAAATAAATAGTGGCGCCCCAGATACTCAGTTCATTTTTAGAAACGACCAGATTACGATTTTCATTAATGCCGATATGGATAAAATTACTGATAAATTTATAACTGTTATGCTGGAGTTTCTCGACCTCAATTTTTACTTTTTCTATATTTTTAGCAATTTCAGGATCATTTTTCACAATTTCTAAAGAAACCTCACCTTCCAGATTGATCTCAAAAATGGTTGGTAAACTACTTTGATGCAGGTAAAAATGTCTGTTAAAATATACCAGCTCCATATTCAGCGGGACCTCAAAACCGGATACATTCAGTTCAGAATATTCTTTTGTTTCAATATTAAGTTTTGAAACCAGGCTTTTATCCGGCCGATACTGGCACAGAATAAATTGTTGCTGCTTATTTTTAGCTAGGGCAAATATTCCTTTATCCTTTACAGAAATCCCTTCAAACAAAACTTCACAGCCCCTCAAGGTACTGTATATGCTATAGTAATTCTTGTTATAATAATTATCCGAGAGATAAGTTCTCAACAATTGTTTTTTACTGCTTAGAATAAAAAATTCCCCTTCATACATAAACTTCGCAATTTTCTGCTGCGGAGTTGGAAAAAGCAAAGGATAATTGAGAGGAACATCTGTTTTCCCGCCTTTAGTACTCTGGCTGATTGTTCTTTTAGCTTTTCTATACGGAGGATCCTCCCAAAGTTCTTTCAACGGAAGCAGAATTTTTTGGATATGTTTTCTTGCTCCTAAATGATGTTTATAAAAATTAAGTTCTCCATCGGCAGAGGTGGTTACTAAAAATTTTAACCGGTTTCTGTTTTCATGAATGACTTTCTGAAGATTTTCATTGGCTAAATTTTCATGATTGGTGATAAAGAACACTTCTATATCTTTTTCTGAACGTTCTTTTTTGAAAAATAAATCTAAAGTTTCCGAAACATCCAATGTTCCGCTTACCAGATTCAGGTTTTCAATGACATCTTCCACCCGATCCAGTGTCATCACAATACTGGATTGTCCTAAAGCATAGACTTTACACTCAGAGTGCGCTTTCGGGTGTTTGATAACGGCTAGTGCTGAAGCAAAAGACAAGACTTTGGGAGTTCCCCAGTTTTTCAGGGAAGTATCTATAAGGATAATTCTTTCGAAAACATTTTCTTCCGGCGGTATTTCCCTTTGGATATATAAAGCTTCATTATTGGCTACCCGGTTCATAAAAACCTCATCTTCATTCGCAAATTCCGACAGCAGCATTCTGTGGAGATCTCCTTTATTCGCAATATCTGAAACTCCACCAATCGGCTGTTCTCCTGGAGAAAGATGCCGCATCGGGATTTTAAGTCCGCTCCAGATCCTTTTAATTAAACTTCCTACCTGAAATGTTTTAGGTTCTTCAATTAGCTCCTGAATAAAATCTTTTTCAGGTTCTGTATTAGTTTTTTCTTCAGTTATTTCTTCTTTTATTTCCAGCTCACCCACCCAACCCTGCATGGCTTTTATAATGGATTCAGTAGTTGGAAATTTATTGTAAACCCTTGATAATGCCTCAATATCTTTATAGAACACATCATGGGTAAGCAATAATTTATGGGCTGCATCGCCAATTTTTTGTGGACCTCTGTAATAGGTGGTCAAAATATATTCAGATTCTTCTGCAGAAAGCGAGTAAACCGAATCTTTAAAAAGAGTCTGAAAAAGATTGATCCTGTTTTGTCCTTTCTTCATTGAGACACCAACTTTACTAAGATTTTCCAGCAGCTGACAGGCGTTTGCAATATCAAGATTGAAGGTACTTGTTTCCTCTGTTCTTAATTTTCTCAAAAAGTAGAAAATACCGTCAAGATTGAGATAGCCTTCCTGAGTTGCATACATTGTAAGAAGAAAAGCACCGAAAGGTGGGAAACCCTCCGGCTGAAGTTCTTTCAAAACTTCAATGATATAAGGTCTGTAAGCAATTACCCCTACATTCGGAACGGAGACTAGATTATTCTCAAGATATCCGGAAGGATCACGAACATCCTTATCTGTGATCCATTCCCAGAAATAATTTTCGTACGATTGAAAATAACTTACTAAATCCATTCTCTAGCTTTTTGAGTCAGACGGAAAGAGCTTACGGATAAGATTCTGAAATCATCTTTATTTATAGGTAAATAACTTCCGTTTTCATCCCATAGCAACCATTTATCGGACTCTATGTTATATTTTTTCTGTAGTAATGAGCTTACGTTTTTAAATTCAAAATCATATCCGCTCGGCAAAAGATGATGATCCTTTATCCAAAAAGTTTTTCCAGGAAAGCTTAATAAAGGAGTGCCAAGAAATAAAGCCTTATCATCCACAGTCATCCATTGTAATTTTTCCAGTTTAAATTTCGGAATCTCTATGATCTTATCTTTAATATCATCAATGGAACATAAAAGTGCAGCAGCAGGAAATTCATGCTCTCCTTTTTTAAGATGCACTTCAATCTTTTCATCAACTCCAAAAAAATTATGATTGGACGGAGGAAGGGATAATTTCAATGCCTTATCAATGGGTGACCAAAGTAAAGCCGTTCTTACTTTCTTACTTGGAACCAAAGCATTCCTTCTGAATAAAAGCCCGTTCTTTAGTTCATATATGATAAAATTAGGGAGTTTCTTAACTTCTGATGAAACTGCCTGTTCAAGACTAAAGCCTTTTAACCAAATACGATCATCATCTGCCGCGATCTGAATATTTTTCCAGTCGCGGACAGCTCCTAAAGCGTATTCATCTTTTCGAGGAATTTCTGCCCAAAATTCTTTTAAGCGCTCTGAAGAATCTTCTGCCATAAGCTTTCAATTTCTTTTTGAATAAACTGTTTCTGCTCTGCGTTGGCAATCCAGTCGCAACGGGTTTGAAGATATCTCAGCTTATCCTTAATCACGTTTTGTTCCTCAAAGCTGAGTCCTCCTGTTTCCCACTGATCAATCAGAATTTTCACATCCTTCATTACTTCTTCGGGATTTGGAGTTTTATTCTGTAAGGATTGTGGATGAGACTTCGGATTAGTGTCTTTTTCAATAGTCCGATTGATAATTCCTTCCAGAATTTCAATTTGTTCCTCTGTATCCCAAATATGTTTCAGTACCCACAAATCTGATAGTATAGCTTCGTTTCTTCCGCAAATCAAAGCACTTGCAGCAATAAGGTTCTGCATTTTAACAGCTCTACGGTCTGAAATGGTAATTCCTGTATTCCGGAGACTAATGATCGTATTAAGATATACCTCATAGATCGGCTTTAGATCAACCGTTTTACATAACGCCTGAAGATCTTTGATTTCATGGGCTAAAATCACAGGAATATCTGAATCTGTTGTTGTTTCAAGTTTTCTTCCGGCCAAAAGAACCTGCTGAAGAAGATTGGGATTGACATAACCTACATTAATTCTTACTAAAAAGCGATCGAAAAGAGCATTCAGTGCTTCATCTTCAGGAAGAACATTACTTGCACCTACGAACATCAGTGCGGGAAGATGTTTGGTTTCTTTACCTCTTTTGAAAATCTTTTCATTTAAAGCCATCAATAGGGAATTCAGAATTGCAGAATTGGCATTGAAAATTTCATCTAGAAATACCATTGAAGCTTCCGGCATCATCCCTTCTGTATTCGTTAATAGCTCACCTTCTTTTAATTTTCTGATATCAAAAGGACCAAAAATTTCAGTCGGTTCTGTAAATCTGGTGAGAAGATATTCGAAATTTTTCCCGTCTTTTACGGTTTTTGCCAGTGTTCTTACGAGAGCTGATTTTGCGGTTCCGGGAGGGCCGTATAAAAATGCATTTTCTCTTGCCAGCAAACAGATTCCCAATAAATCCACTACATCGTTTTTACCGACAAATGTATTTTTTACGTAGTTAAGAACATTATTTAATTTATCAATATTTTGAGTCATTATGATCCGTATTATTTATTTTTAATTCTTTCCAGAAAGCATTTTTATACCATCCGAATTCTGCAGTCAATAATTTATGGATATAAGGAATTTCCGCCAATCTGTATATTTTATTGTCTACAATTCTTTCAAGATAAAGTTTTCTGTAGGTTGTATCTTTCAGCTCTTCCTCCCATTTCAGATGTTCCAATTCTATATCTGCTTCAATTCCGGAATAGTGGAATTGTTTTAAAATCGTTTCAAGTAATACAATCAAAGGGTCATCTGCATCTACATTTTTCAAAGCGACCACAATCTGTGGTAAAAACCTCAATGAAAGATCTGCGGATAGCTTTGCAGAAAGGTCAAACTTTCCTTTAAACTCAGGAATCAGTTTTGCAAGATCTTTTTCCGTATTTTCCCGAACAAGATAAAGCTGAACACTATGATAAAGGATTTTTGCCGCCCAAACTGCTGCTGCTTTATCAAACGGAATCTGATCAGATAAGAACTCCAGTCTTTCTTTTTCAAATTCGGTTTCAAAATATTCTGCCGCTTCCTGTTCCTCTTTTAATGAAATTTGTTTTACATCCGCAAAAATGGTGATGCATTCTTCTTGCCGGAGCAGAAATAAAGTAGCTAAAAATGGTGATCTGGTTTCCATCATAAACAAAAATATAATTATTTCTCTGAGAATAAAATTTTTAATTCAATGATTAAGAATTAAATACTATTTTTCTTTATAAATATTAAAACAACAGAAAATGAATACAATCAATAAAGCTCGGCTCAGATCTTCGATCTGAGCCGAGCCAAAGTAATAAGCCGACTTAAGAACTTAGAACTATTTTATAATCTCAATGATGTTGTTTTCAGGGTCGAGAATTACGCTTTCGTAGTATCCGTCTCCTGAAGTTCTGGGTTCTCCTGCCACTTTGTAGCCGTCATTTCTAAGTATTTCAGTTAATTCATCTACCTTTTCCTTGCTTCCTGTAGAAAATGCAAGATGAATAATTCCGAACTTCTGAGCTTCAAAAGAATTGTTCCCTTCCTGAATATCAGGTCTTGTCATAATTTCCAGTCGGCTTCCGTTTTCAAAGCTTAAGAAATAAGATTCAAAGTTTTTTACAGAATTACGATATTTTTCATTGGAAATTGCGCCAAAATATTTTTCATAAAAGCTTCTCATCTTCTCTAAATCCTTTACCCAAAACGCAACGTGTTCTATTTTCATGTAATCTTTTATTTTTATTAATTTTTTGAGTAATCCTTGTTTCAATAAACAAAACTATTGAAATAAATATTGTGAATAAATTTAAATTCGCGTTTACAGCTCTTCCTAAATACTTGTAAAAAAGAAGGCTTCATTAATAAATTTTACCTAAAAAGTATTATCAATTAAAAAAAATTCATGAAACACTAAATTAACAATTCTCTATTCACATATTTGTTATATTTGCAGCTTCAAAATAAAATTATGAGTATTCACATTAGTGCAAAAAAAGGAGAAATTGCTAAAGTCGTGTTGCAGCCGGGAGATCCGCTTCGCGCACAATATATTGCTGAAAACTATCTGGAAAATGCAAAATTAGTAAGTAAAACGAGAGGCATTTTTTATTATACAGGACTTTATAAGGGAAAGGAAATCACTGTAGGTGCTAGTGGAATGGGATTCCCAAGTATCGGAATCTATTCTTTTGAATTGTTTACGGAATATGAGGTGGATACAATCATCAGAATCGGAACCTGTGGTGCTTACACAACAGATCTGAAAACTTTTGATATCTTAAACGTTGAAAAGGCAGCGAGTGAAAGTACTTACGCCAAATTTGCCTGGGAAATTGAAGATGAAATCCTTTCTCACCAGGGAAGTATTTTTGGTACCATCAATACAACTGCTAAAGAACTATCTTTAACTCCAAAAGCAATCAACGTCCACAGTAGTGATATTTTTTACAGAAAAGATCCTGCTGTTCCTGCCATTGCTACAAAATACAACTGTCCTGCTGTAGAGATGGAAGCGTTCGGATTGTTCGCCAATGCCCAACATTTAGGAAAAAACGCAGCAACCATTCTTACGGTAACCGATATTATCCCGACTCATGAAAAAATCTCTGCTGATGAAAGGGAAACAGCTTTGAAACCAATGATGGAGCTGGCTTTGGAATCTGCCATTAAAAGTTTATAAAAGTAAGATTACTAAAAAATCTTACAAAATAAGCAAGTCGATAAACAAATAAATTGATGGCTTGAAAATAAAAAAAGAGTTTTACTTCATCTGTAAAACTCTTTTTTATATCCTGAAAAAATCTCCGGTAACTTCTGTCGTTTCTCTGGCGACTTCTGAAATACTGATTTTCTTTAGATTCGCAACTGTCTGAGCTACGTAAGGTAAAAAGGCCGGCTCATTTCTGCGGTTCTGCATTCTCGGCATATTTTTCGGCAGCATGAATGGCGCATCGGTTTCAATCATCATTCGATCGAGAGGAACATATTTAATAACTTCTTCCAGATGTTTAAATCTGTTCTGATCACTGATTGCCCCGGTAAATCCTAAATAAAATCCTTTATCCAAATACATTTTTGCTTCATTTAAAGTTCCCGTGAAACAATGAACGACTGCTTTTGGAAGTTTAGGAAGATATTCGTCTGTAATCTCATTAAACCTTTTGAAAGCCGATCTTTCATGAAGAAAAAGAGGTTTATTTACTTCTATGGCCAATTCCAATTGAGCACGATAGCATTTTTCCTGAACAGGTCTTGGAGAAAAATCTCTGTCAAAATCCAGTCCACATTCCCCGACGGAAACAACATGATCTTGTTTTAATAAATTCCTGAGCTCGTTGATACTTTCATGAGTAAAAGATTTTGCATCATGAGGATGAATTCCCGCTGTTGAAAATAAAATTTCGGGATAATCTTCTGCAATCGCCGTAGATTCTTTACTGCCACGAACACTTGTTCCTGTGAGAATCATTTGCTCTACTCCGTTGTCAAGAGCTCTATTGACAATTTCTTCGTGTTCATTGTAAAACTGTTTATTGGTAAGATTTATACCAATGTCGATAAATGTGTTCATTTTTTAACTTTTTAAACCGCAAATATTCACAACAGGTACGCAATCTTTCTTCGTACTTTATTTATTCATTAATAAAAACTTCAAGAAAACCAATTAAATGCTTTCCTCCATGACTCCATCGGATTCCGTGTCCGCCTTTTTCCCGAACTTCAAACACCAGCTCATGTTTGTAATGAAAGAAGACATTCCACCAGGTTTTGTTATCTAAGATGAAATTAATTTTTGCCATTACCTTTTCCTTTTTCTGCCGGTTGTTTCCTTTTACTTCGCCCCAAAACTGATCTTCCATTCTCCCCACATGTTTTTCCCAGGCTCTCTGAGCGATGGTTATTTCTTCATTAAACGATTTTTGGCAGGCTTCAATCAGCACTTTTCTCGGAGGAGGAATTGCTTTTTCATTGCGAATACTTGCAGAAGTTACTCTTTGCCCTAAAATATTCAGCCAGTGTCCGAAACATATTTTTTCCAATTTTTGAACTTTAATTTCATCCGGTTCTTCACTGTTCAAAATGCTTACAAACAAATCAAAGCTTTTCTCTCTGTCGTTTTTTATTTCTTCATTAAAATAAGGAAATTTCCAATCTGAAATTTTATGTTGAAAGTTCTGAATATTGTCATGCAAAGCATTTAAATGTTCAGCTTCAAAAATGGCGTGATATTTTTCTTTCCATGCCTTAGAAAACAAAGGGATATATTTTTCAAAAAGATTCATTCTTCAAGCATTTTTACAAGATTAACGGAAAGCTTTTCTTTATCAATTAGGTATTCAATAAGATTGAACCAATTTTTACAATGATCTAAAATCCACGCATCAGAAGAAACAAGGATTTCAGCATTCTCCGCTAAAAACTTATCCGGATTAAATTCTAAATCTATTTCCCAGTTCATATTATTTTCCAGACTAAAGTCCAGCATCATTTGTCTAATTCTGCCACTGTTGGAAACCGGCTTATCAAATATCCAGATCAGCTTTTGAACTGCTGAATGGTGATAAAATTTAGCAACTAATTCTATTGCAGCGAGAGTTTGATTTACTCTCTTATAAGTTCCGTGAACTTCAGAAAGGTCGCGAAAACAACCGTCTAAACCTTCAAAAATATATGCCTCTGAAAGCAAACTTTCAAGTAAGATCAAAACATTGAAACCATCCAGGTAAACGACTTTATCCTGAAGATCTGAAACATTCAGCCGTTTTGATTTTCTGTTTTGAATTTGAGCAGCGGAAGCGGAAGCTCCACGAACTGACTGAATCTGACGGGTTTTCAGTCTATATCTGTTCCCTACCAATTCAACAGAGGCTTTTTCAGCATAACCACGGCTCAATAGATAGTACATATCCTGGACTGCCGATGTTAATTTTTCCCTCTGCTTTTGTGGACCGAATAATGTATCATCTCCTGTGTTCTTTCCTCGATTTCTGTTGTTCATACTTTATGTGAAGTTATTTTCCGGCGTATGTATGCTTTTAGAATTGAAAATAACAAACGTATTTACTTTTCCCTGCAATTTCATGGTCATAAAAACATTTTTATACATAACAAAACTATTTAAATATTCTATACAAAGTTGAATGAGAAGTACTAAAAATCTGATGTCATTTTTTATTAATTTCTCAAATTATTTCTCAAATTTTTAAAAGAAAATTCTTAAACTTGAAGATTATTTAAAACAGACCATTAGCATATGAAAAAAACACTACTTTTTTGCCTTCTTGTGTTTTCAGTTTTCAGCTCCAATCTCCTATTCTCACAAACAAAAGAATTTAAGCCCGGTAAATATTGTACAAAAACTGAAAAATACTGTTTACACATTTTGGAGGGGAACAAGTTTAAAGAAACCTTCTCATTTGATATTTCGACATTTACTACAGGCAGCTACCAAATCAGTAATGATGTTCTAACCCTTTTATATGAAGGTACTGAAAAGGAAAACACACCTGACAGGTTATTTAAAATTGCAACCATCAAAGATGACAAGCTGGTTTTAAAAACTGAATATCCTGAGAGAAAGATTGCTCTTTATAAAAAATAAGAAAAAAGCAGGTTTTCGGCTATCGGTATCATTAATTTGATTAAATTTACGTCTATTCTGAAAGGAGTATGGAAGGAAAATTTAACGTTAGTCCAGAATATCTATGACAAAAAAAAATGCCACTATTTATGACATCTCAAAAAAGCTAAACATAAGTGTAGCAACCGTTTCAAGGGCATTGAACAATCATCCGAGAATCAGCCAGGCAACGAAAGAGCTTGTAGTGAAAACCGCAAAGGAAATGAACTACAAGCAGAATAATCTTGCCAAGGCATTAAAAAGTGGGGAAACCAAAAATGTAGGAATCATTGTTCCGTTTGTAAACACCAATTTTTTCTCATCAGTTATTCGTGGGATCGAAGAAGAACTTTCCACCTACGGCTATCATGTTATTATCTGTCAGAGCCATGAAGATGTCAATATTGAAAAAAGGCATTTGAATACCTTGCTCAATGCTCAGGTTGACGGAATTTTCATGTCTGTTTCCAGAACCACCGTGGATACAGAGCATATTCAGCATATTTTAAATACTTCCAACACTCCGATCATATTTTTTGACCGTAAGAAAGATATTCCCGGAATCAGTACGGTAACTATAGATGATTACAGAGGAGGTTATATGGCCACTGAACATCTGATTAAGGAAGGCTACAAAAACATCTGCCATTTTTCAGGGGATCTCAACCTGGAAATTTATCAAAACCGTTTAAATGGCTACAAACAGGCTTTACTTGATCATCATTTACCCGTAAACGAAGATAACATCATATCTACCGGAAGTTCTATTGATGCCGGTATTGAAGCGATAAAGAAACTCTGGAGCAAAAAATCGGTTCCGGATGCTATTTTTTCTTCAAGTGACTTTGCCGCATTAGGCGCCTGTCAGGAATTGAAAAAGCGTAAGATAAAAATCCCGGAAGAAGTAGCTGTTATCGGTTTTTCTAATGAACCTTTCACCCAGTTTATGGAGCTTCCGATAAGCTCTGTTGACCAAACTCCCGTTACGATGGGACAAATGGCAGGACAAGTCTTTTTAGACCATATTAAAGACAATTCTTCTGGTGTTTCTATCGAGAAAAAAGTGGTTTTAAAACCGCAGATTTATATTAGAAAGTCTTCGAAAAGAAAATAATGTTCCCTATACAGAAAAACAATTTATATTTATTGAAAAAGATGTACTAAAAAGATATTCTTGATAAAGAAATATTTCGAATTTGTTTGCCCCTTAATTAGCTTGGAGCACACCATTATTTATATATTCTTTTAATTTTCTCTTTTTTGAATATTATATGTATATAATGAAATTATAATTTCTCTAAAGGATAATCCGTGACTGTATTATTTTAAGAAGTACACACTGACTTTATAAAATTCTATTTATAACTTTCTAATGAGTAATGCAATTCACTTTTCAAATCAATAATTATTTTTTTTAATTCATTAGTATTCATTCGGCATTCTACAAAGTCCTTTAATAAAGATTCATCTATATAGCCAGATCTTCCTCCTATTCCAGGAACAGGTATTGTTCCATCATAGGTTATTCTAACAATATTAAAACCGGAATTAGCCTGGACCAAATCAAACGACAATTGGCTATGAAGAACTAAAAGTTTTGGTTCAACTAATTTATTCAACAGTAAACTATCGAACCAATCTATCATTTTTTTCACATCAGAAATGAATATACTTGTAATTACTTCTAGGTTTCCGATCTCTAACTTAAGACCAATATTATAATATGGTTCGCTTATAGTCCTAAAACCCGTCATAAGCTCCCATTCATCTTTATCAAAAAGTAATAATTGAAATTCGATTGCTTGGCTAATTCCATTAAATATCATATAAATTAATTTTTGTGAAAATTACAAATTTAAAGAGCTCATCATCTAATCAAAAAGAAAATGCTCCCTACCGAAGCAGGAAGCATTTTCAACCCTAATATTTAATATAATAATCCACTACAGTGAGACACCTCGTCTCCATGGAATGAAGTCATTCTGATTAAGTTGGTCGGCTTTGGTTTTTACCTCACCACTTGCTACTTTAATGATCAATTCAAGAAGTTCGTCTGCAGCTTCCGGAATTGTTTTTTCTCCGGTGATTACAGTACCTGCATTAAAATCTATAATATCCGGCATTCTTTCTGCCAAAACAGAATTGGAAGAAATTTTAACTACCGGAGAAATCGGATTTCCCATCGGCGTTCCAAGACCGGTTGTAAAAAGTACAATGGTAGCACCTGATCCTGCTAAAGCTGTTGTACATTCGGCATCATTTCCTGGTGTACACAAAAGATTAAGTCCAGGTTTTGTAGCATATTCTGTAAAATCAAGAACTTCCACAATCGGTGCAGCCCCACCTTTTTTAGCAGCTCCTGCAGATTTCATCGCATCGGTAATTAAACCGTCTTTGATATTTCCGGGCGATGGATTCATATCAAAACCTGATCCTGCCGCTACAACAGATTTTTCAAAATCTTTCATTAGCTTAAGGAACTTTATTCCATCTTCATCATTAACACAACGGTTAACCAGCTCCTGTTCTACCCCGCAAAGCTCCGGAAATTCAGCAAGCATAGTTGTTCCTCCTACTGCAGACATAATATCGGAAACTTCACCTAAAACAGGATTTGCCGAAATTCCGGAAAAACCATCCGAACCTCCACATTCCAAACCTATATTCAGTTTAGTGATGGATGCAGGTTTTCTTTCTATTTCGTTAGCTTTCTTAATGCCCTCATAAGAATCTTTAATAACCCCGGTAAGCATTTCATCTATGGTACCTGACTTTTGCTGCTCGTAAACAACAATCGGTTTTTTATTATTTGGAGCCAGCGCGTGAAGCGCATCCATAAAAATCTGCACCTGAAGATTCTGACAGCCTAAGCTGAGAACCGTAGCACCAGCAACATTCGGATTGTTCACATATCCTGCAAATAATCTTCCCAATGCTTCTGCATCCTGACGAATTCCGCCACAACCGCCTTGATGGGTAATAAATCTTACATCGATATTTTTAAATATTCTTGTATCCTGTTCTTCTTCTTCCACTGCAACATCAGCATCGGTTCCACCATTTAATAACGACCTTAATAACAGTTGATGTTTGCTTGCTTTATCATGCAGTAATTCTTTTTCAAAAATATCTTTCAGGGTTTCAATATTCTTGTTTTCACAGAATACCAAAGGAAAAAACAGCCATACGTTTTCAGTACCCACTTGTCCGTCTTCACGGTGATACCCCATAAAAGTACGGTCTTTCCATTTCTCTACATTAGGAGCAGTCCAGCCTAAAGTAGCCGTTTTTCCTTCTACTTTTGCGCTTTGGTGCTTTACATTTTCGGTAGTGATTACTTCGCCTTTTTTGATAGGCTGATTCGCTTTTCCTACAATTACTCCATACATAATGATATGGTCACCATCTTTAAAATCTAAAGCAGCGAATTTATGTTTGGCTTTTATATCTTTGAGAATCGTGTAATCTGCACCGTCAAGATGTACCGATTCTCCTGCATGCAAATCCTGCAATGCTACGATAACATTGTCTTTAGGATTTACTTTCAGTACTTTCTTTTGCATGATTTCCTAAGAATAAAATTGTATAAAGTTGTTATATGCAGTTTCCACGCCATTACGGTCTATTTCACATAAAGCTTTTACTACTGCGTCTTTCAGACCTTCAACCTGAGTGAGGTCTGTTTCCCAAAAAGCTGTTTCGCTTAATGACAATTCCACCACCTTTTCGTAATCTTCGTTCGCCCAGATCTCTTTGAATTTGGCAACAATGGTTTCTTCATCATTAATCGGTAAAGATCTCTCACCAAAACTTCCCTGATAAAACCTGATTAAACTCGCCAAAGAGAACGTCAGATTCAGCGGTAATTTTTTATTAATTTCAACATATCCCAACAAGCTTGGAAGAACTCTCACTTTAAATTTTGAAACAAAATACAAAGCGATGCTTGCCTGATAATGTTTAATAAAAGGATTTCTGAATCTGTCAAAAACTTCTTCCGCAAACTCTTTCAATTCGTTTATATCTAACCCTAAAGTTGGATTGACTTCATTGAAAATGGTTTCACTTAAAAATTTACCGATAAAAGCATCATCGATGGATTCTTTTACCGTTTCTTTACCTGATAAAACTGCCGGAGCCAACATCAAGGTGTGGCCTCCATTCAGAATTCTTACTTTCCTCAAACGATACGGCTGAATATCATCAACCACTAAAATCTGTTCGTTAATCTGATCAAAAGGAATTCTTGCCTTTAAATTACCGGCATCCTGAATCACCCAAAGCAGGAATGTTTCAGAAACAACCATCATTTGGTCTTCATAATCAAGCTGATTTTCATAAGATTCAACATCATCTTTCGGATAACCCGGTACAATTCTATCAACCAGCGTATTATGGAAATAGTTATTTTGTGTAATCCATTGCACAAAACTATCTTCCAAATCCCAAAGCTGTGCATATTTAATAATGATATCTCTTAGAACAAATGCATTCTCTTCAATAAGTTCACAAGGAATAATTCTTAAGCCTTTGTCAGCAGCTCCATTGAATTGCTTAAATCTTTCGTACAATAAAACCGTCAGTTTCGCAGGGAAATTCTTGTGTGGTCCCTGATAATTATTTTCAATTTCATCATAGGCAATTCCTGTTTCTGTTGTATTGGAAAAGATAAATTCTAATTCTTCTTCTTTTGCCAGCGTTAAGAACTCATCATAGTTCGTATAAGGATTAATCGATTTCTGTATAGCAGAAATCACTTGCTTTTCATCGACGATCTCTCCTTTTTTAATTCCTCTTGTGAAGAGGGTATATAAATTATCCTGCTCTTCCAGTTTGTGAACCGAACCTCCTTGTGTAGGCTGTACATTGACAATTCCCGCATTGAATCCTACTTCTTTGTTTAATTTATCAATCACATAATCTGTGAATCCTCTCATAAAATTTCCACCACCAAACTGTACAATTTTGATTGTGAGTTTTTTTTGAGAACCGTTTAATTCACGATTTAATTTTTGCTTTATCTGATTTTCCATCTTTTCTAATATTGTTGCGTTGTTTTTTAAACGCAAAGAACGCTAAGATTTTCTTTTTAAAACCTGATGTATATTTTTAAGTTCGCAAAGGCATTTCCACTTAAATAAGATCACAAGTTTTAATTCAATTTTACTTTCTATATTAATCTAAACAGATTTTTATGAAGGAATTAAGATGATTAAGGAAAATAAATTCCCTAAGCTTATGCCTTTAATTTGCTTGCAAATTCTTAATAGTTCTTAAATCCTCAAATGTTCTTAATGATTTAAAATTATTTAATTACTTTATATTTTGGAACCAATGTTTTCATTACGCTCCATGCAATAAGGTATGCTACGGCACAGATTGAGAAAATAATCATATACCCTTTATCAATTCCATCTACAACTACTGTTCCGGATTTTTCCAATTGCTCGAAAAATCCATCAGGTAATCTTTCGTTAATATATTGCGGATATTTTTCCAGTAAAGGTATTCCATCTACCGTTGACCAAGCCTTGTGAGCGTGATCGAATAGCACACCTGAAGATTTATTGATAATAAATGAGCCAATTCCACCTGCCATACCTCCGATTCCTGTAATGGTTGCAATCGCTTTTTTCGGGAACATATCGCCAACTGTCGAGAAAATGTTTGCCGACCAGGCCTGATGCGCGGCACCTGCGATACCGATAATTAAAACCGGAATCCAGTACGTTGTTGAACCTAAAGGCTGTGCCAATAAAGCCAATAACGGGAAAAACGCGAAGATTAACATCGCTTTCATTCTTCCTGAATAGGCATTCATTCCCTTCTTTTCCACAAAATATTTTGGAAGCCATCCTCCGATGATTGACAATAAGGTGATCATGTAAAGAACGAATAGCGGGAATGCACTTTGTGTGGAATCCATTTTATAAACCGAACTTAAATAGGCAGGAGTCCAGAACAAAAAGAACCACCAAACTCCATCTGTCATGAATTTACCGAAGGCAAATGCCCAAGTCTGTCTGTGACTGAAGCATTCTTTGAAAGAGAATTTTCTTTCTTCAGCCGATACAGCATTTTCTTCAACTGAAACTTCTTCATGATCCTGCTGAATGTAGGTTAATTCATGTTCGTTAACTTTATGGTGCTCGTGAGGTTTTTTATAATAAAATACCCAAAGTCCCATCCAAATAAATCCCAGTGCTCCGATAATGATAAAGGCCCATTCCCATCCCATTGATTTTGCAATGAAAGGAATTGTAATCGGTGCAGCCAACGCTCCGACTGTTGCTCCTGCGTTCCAGATACTCGTAGATAATGCCCTATCTTTTTTGGGAAAATATTCTGCCGTAGTTTTAATCGCTGCCGGGAAATTTCCAGCTTCGCCAATGGCCAATACAAAACGTGCGAAAATAAATAATGATACACTTGTACTGATGATGGCAGACGTATCGGAAACTGTTGCGATTAATTCTTTAGATCCGTGGAAACCCGCAAACCAATTCCCCGTAAGAAATCCTGAGGTTGCAATTCCGCAGAAAGCGTGTAAAACAGCGCCAATAGACCAGATCCCGATCGCCCAAAGGAAACCTTTCTTAGTGTCCATCCAGTCCACAAATTTTCCTGCGAAAAGCATTCCTATCGCATAAAAAATCGAGAATAAAGCGGTAATATTTCCGTAGTCGTTGTTATTCCAATGAAATTCCGGAGCGATAAAATCTTTCCATGTTAACGATAAAACCTGGCGATCCAGATAATTAATCGTTGTTGCAATGAACAGCAATACGCAAATTGTCCATCTGAAGTTCGTTGGCTTAGTAGATTTAACTGAACTCATATTAATCTTTTGAATTGAGTTGTTATTTTAAAGTCTGAATAATTTCCAGCACTTTTTTAGTTTCATTTTCAATAGTCACATAATCTTTAGAAAGCATCAGCTCTTTGCTTACCAGCTTACTTCCCATTCCTACAGCAGAAACACCTGCCTTGAACCAGCTTTCAATACTTTCTTTTGTAGTATCTACTCCGCCAGTCGGCATAAATTTCAGATTGGGAAAAACATCTTTGATTGCACTCATGAATCCTGTTCCTAAAGCATTTCCAGGGAATAATTTAACGAAAGTTACTCCTGAGTTTTCTGCTTCGATAATCTCAGTCGGAGTCATACAGCCCGGACTGTACAATAGATCTTTAGGAATCAGGAATTCTGCCACTTCCGCAACAAAACCCGGACTAATGAAAAAATCTGCCCCTGACTTATAATATTCTTCAGCCTGTGCTACATTTTTAATGGTTCCGATCCCAAGCAACATATCCGGCATTTCCGCATTACGGACTTCTACCATTTTGGTGAAATTATTCAATGCAGCTTCACCACGACTCGTATATTCTACAGCACGGATTCCGGCTTTGTAAAGAACCTTCAGTATTTCTAAAGTTACCGTCTCATCAGCATTATAATAAAGAGGCAGAACCCCCTGATTAATAATAGCATCTGTAACTAATTGAATCTTTGTCATTGTATCAATTTTTGAGCGTTGTATACATAAAAAAACATGACAACGCTTTTTTCTTTATCTTTTTATTCTCCCTCCCGAATTTCCCTGCATTACTTCCAGAATATCTTCTGCACTGCAGTAATTGATATCCCCTAAAATGGTATGTTTTATTGCACAGGCCGCGTTGGCAAAATTCAATGCCTTTTCGTCATCGAAATTGATTAAACCATAGATTAATCCTGCTGCAAAAGCATCCCCTGTCCCGATTCTGTCAACTACAGGATTTACTTCTAAAAGTTCAGTTTCAAAATAAGTATCATTGCTAAAAGCTCTCCCTTGCGTTTGCTGGGAGCTTGCCGTAACTCCGATTCTTATTTTATCGAAAATTTTATGAATGGAAGGACATTGTTGTTTTAATTCTTGGCAAGCTTTCAAGAAGCCTTCTTTATCTGATGAAAACTGAGTTCCTAAAATCTCATTAATTTCATTTACTCCTCCGATGAAAATAGTGGAATAAGAAACCAGTTCTTTTAAAACTTCGTTTCCATTTTTACCATATTTCCAAAGATTGGAACGGTAAGCAGGATCGGTTGTCACTTCAATTCCTAATTCACGAGCCGTTTGCAAACCTTCTTTTAAGGTTTCATAAACCGTTCTGGAAATTCCGGGACTAATGCCTGTCCAATGGAAATACGTACAGCCTTCAAGAGCTTTTTTCCAGTCAATATTTTCAGACTGAATATTCGAAAAAGAACCATTCAATCTGTTATAAGCAATCCTGCTTGCACGAACTGATGAGCCCACCTCCAAAAAGTATAATCCTAAAGGATGTTCGTTTTTGCCGATGAAAGAAGTATCAATCCCAAAACTTTTGATGAAAGACACTGCTGATTCGCCCACAAAATCATCAGAAACACTGCTGATATGTCGTACATCACAGCCCATTATTGCCAATGAAGACGCTACATTAAGCTCTGTTCCTCCGAAAAAGAATTCCATCTCATGGCTTTGCTTCATCGTTCTGTTTCCGGGTGGCGAAAGTCGCATGATAACTTCTCCAAATGTGACTATTTTGCTCATATTTTTTTACTTAAAAATCAAAATAATTTTTGGCATTGTAATAACAAATATCAGAAATTATTTTTCCAACATGTTCAATATCATCCGGTAATTCTCCATTTTTCATTTCTTCCCCGAAAAGATTACACAATACTCTTCTGAAATATTCATGTCTTGGGAAAGAAAGGAAACTTCTGGAGTCTGTGAGCATTCCGACGAAACAGCTGATTAATCCCATATTTGAAAGGGCATTCATCTGCTTAATCATCCCGTCTTTCTGATCGAGGAACCACCATCCTGAACCGAACTGTACTTTTCCTTTGATACTTCCGTCATTGAAATTCCCGATCATCGTCGCAAAAATCTCGTTGTCGGCAGGATTTAAGTTATATAAAATAGTTTTCGTTAATTTATCTTTTCCGTCTAACGTATTCAGCAATTTAGACAATGTTTCAGCCTGAACGAAGTCACCGATAGAATCCCATCCTGTATCGGGACCAAGAATCCTGTGCATTCTTTCGTTATTATTCCTCAAAGCTCCCAAGTGGAATTGCTGAACCCAGCCATATGTATGGTAAGCTTCACCCAGAAATAATAAAATGGCTGTTTTGAATTGGTTAACCTGTTTTTCAGCAATAACTTTTCCATCCAACTTATCCGTGAAAATTGCATTTACTTCTGCTTCTGAAGCTTCTTCGAAAGAAATATTATTCAATCCGTGATCACACAGTCTGCATCCGTTTTCGTGGAAGTATTCAATTCTTTTAAGTAAAGCATCACACAGGGTCTGGTAAGAATTGATTTCAATTCCTGCAGATTCGCCCAATTTTGCTATATAATCTGCAAAGTTGTGGTTTTCAATTAAAATCGCTTTATCAGGGCGGAAAGCCGTACTTACTTTAATAGAGAAGTCACTTTTCGCCAAATCCTGATGGTAGTTCAAAATATCTGTAGGATCTTCCGTTGTGCACAGAGATTCTACGTTCATCATTTTTAATAAGCCTCTTGTTGATTTTTCAGAAGTCTGAAGCTGAGATGAAATGTTATCGTAAATTTCTGATGCATTGTCTCCATTCAGCAATTCATCGATTCCGAAATATCTTTTCAATTCCAAATGTGTCCAGTGATATAAGGGGTTTCTTAAGGTATACGGAACTGTTTTTGCCCATGCTTCAAATTTTTCTTTGTCTGAAGCATCTCCTGTGATGAATTTTTCGTTCACGCCCATCGTACGCATTGCTCTCCATTTGTAATGATCTCCGGCAATCCAAACCTTTGAAATATTTTCAAAAACAGTGTCTTCAGCAATATCTTTAGGAATCAAGTGATTGTGATAATCAATAATCGGTTGTTTTTCTGCGTATTTGAAGTATAATTCTTCAGCGTATTTATTTTGTAATAAAAAATTATCGGTAATAAAAGGTTTCATTCTAGTCTAATTCTGTTGTTATTCATTAGCAGGTTTTCCGATGGTCGCCAAAATTCCTCCATCAACGTAAATAATCTGTCCGTTGATGAATTTACTTGCATCTGAAGCTAAAAAAATAGCTGTTCCTGCAAGATCTTCCGGATTTCCCCATCTTCCTTCCGGAGTTCTGCTGATGATAAAATCGTTAAAAGGATTTCCATCCACTCGAATAGGTTCTGTCTGAGAAGTAGCAAAATATCCGGGACCAATTCCGTTCACCTGAATATTGTGTTTTGCCCACTCTGTCGCCAGGTTTTTGGTAAGCATTTTCAAGCCGCCTTTTGCAGAAGCATATGCCACTACATTATCACGACCCAGCTCACTCATCATCGAGCAGATGTTAATGATCTTTCCTGATTTTCTTTTAATCATATATTTTCCAACTAATTTGGACATGATAAAAGGTCCGGTAAGATCTACATCGATTACTTTTCTAAAGTCTTCGACTTCCATATCAATGGCCGGAATACGTTTAATGATTCCTGCATTGTTGACAAGTATGTCTATTTTTCCATGGGTAGCTTCCATTAAAGCTACTTTCTGAGCGGCTTCAAGTTCATCCGTTACATCAAAAATATACCCGGTTGCTTTATATCCTTTGGAATGATAATAGTGTAAAGCTTCCTCTAATTTTGACGGTGTAGTACTTGTGATCGCCAATTCAGCACCTGCAGCGGCAAGACCTTCTGCCATTGCCATTCCTAATCCGTGAGTGCCGCCTGTAACGACAGCTACTTTGCCGGATAAATCAAATAAATTCATTAGAAAAATTACTTTAGTTCGTTAGTTTTGATACCATCCATATCACCGTAGTCCATATTTTCTCCGGCCATACCCCAGATAAAAGTATAATTAGAAGTTCCTACTCCTGAGTGGATCGACCATTCCGGAGACAACACCGCCTGTCTGTTGGTCATAAAAATATGACGTGTTTCATGAGGTTGCCCCATAAAGTGACTCACTGTCTGTCCCTCTTCCAGATCAAAATAGAAATACGCTTCCATTCTTCTTGTGTGAGTATGAGCAGGCATTGTGTTCCAAACGCTTCCCGAGTGAAGTTCTGTCATTCCCATTTGAAGCTGACATGTTTCTAAGACAGAGTTTACAATCAGTTTGTTAATTGTACGCTTGTTTGCATATTTTTCCTCGCCTAATTCTACAATTTCGGCTTCGTTTTTTGTGATCTTTTTGGTAGGATAAGCGTGATGTGCAGGAGCTGAATTAATGTAAAAATAAGGTTGTGCATCACCTGTTTTTTCAAAAAACACTTCTTTTGCTCCTTTACCAATATATAAAGCCTCTTTGTTTCCAAGCTCATATACTTCTCCATCTACTGTCACTTTTCCTGCACCCCCAACGTTGATGATCCCCAATTCTCTTCTGTCAAGGAAATACTGAGCTTTCAAGTCGTCCGTAGGTTCCAGTTTTAAAGCCTGTGTTGAAGGCATAATACCTCCTACAATCAGCCTGTCGTACATGGAGTAAACTAATTTTACCTTATCTTCATTAAATAAATCATGGATTAGAAACTCCCTCCTAAGATCCTCAGTGGTATATTTTTTTACATCTTCAGGATGATGGGCGTAACGAAATTCTGATTGTGACATACTACTTTATACTTTTTCTTTTTGCGGTTTTATCAAAACCTGTTAAACATTGCGTAATCGATTGCATAAAATTACACTAAAAAATAATAGGAATACTTGCTGTTAAATATATAATTATTCTTCAATTAGTTAACAAAAAATTAATTTAAAATTATAAATCAATGATTTACAAACAAATAAAGTTAAAAAGGAAAGGAAAATAAGAAATATTTTAAGAAAATTTTACACCTTAAATTAACCAAAATTAATACTCAACATCTAGTTATATATAAAATCATGCCAAAAAAACGAATGACAATCTCATCTATTAATTTGATAAAAATAGTATTATTCAGTCATTATATTATATATAATAAGTTTAATTTTTATAAAGTATAAAATAGGGCTTATCATAACCCTCTAAAAAGATGACAAAAATCAGGAAAATTGCTAAAATTTTCTTCCCGACTATCAATTTTGGGGAAATTTTTAAGATCAAAAAGATCAATTTTTTAAGCAAATTTTAAGTTTTTAAACATTAAACAGCAGAATTTTCACATTTTTTTTGACAATAATTAAATATCAAAAACAAAAACATAAAGTATTAATTATTAATAACTTAAATAAAACTAACGAACAAATGTTTGCTCAATTTTAAGATTTTAAACATCCGAATTAATGAAAAAATAATATTTTTTTCTTTGCATATTGGAAAATAATATTAGTTTAGAAGCCAAGATATTTATAATGAAAAATTACGCAATCGATTGCACATTTAAATGCGTAAAAGTTTTTTAAAAATATTTACTACTAAACAATACAGGAAAATACTTATCAAATCCACTAAAAACACAAGGATTGAAAAAAACTTTTCAACCAAAATTAAAACTATAAGGATACAAAATGGATAAAAAAGTACAATCGATAAAATGGTTATATTTAACTGTTTTTCTACTTCCTGTCCTTGCAATGGCTCAACAAAAAGAACCAAAAAAGGAAAAAGAAACCACTATTGATGAAGTGGTTTTGGTAGGCTATACAAAAGTTTCCAAAAAAGATGTAACGAATGCGGTTTCTTCTGTAAAGGCAGATGCGATCAAAGATATGCCTTCTACCAATGCTGCAGAAGCAATTCAGGGGAGAATGGCCGGAGTACAGGTTTCACTAAGTGAAGGTTCTCCCGGCGCAGATGTGGACATTGTGATCCGAGGAGGGAACTCTATTACAGGGAGTAATGCTCCTCTTTATATTGTAGACGGGGTTCAGATGGATAATGCACTCTCTATCTTATCTCCAAAAGAGATTGAATCTATTGAGGTTTTAAAGGACGCATCTTCCACTAATATCTACGGAGCCAGAGGAGCTAACGGGGTCGTTCTGATTACCACAAAAGGAGGACGCAAAAAAGCTAAAACATCCATTAATTATAATGGATTCTTAGGGGTAAGAAAAATTCAAAACACGATTGATGTATTAGATCCTTACCAATATGTTCTATACCAGTACGAACTTTACAACAAAGGAGGTGTTCAGACCGATATTGATGCCTTTAAAGCAAGATATGGCACTTATGATCAGTTGGGTAAATACAAGGATGTAAAAAAGCGAGACTGGCAGGATGAAGTTTTTGGAAGAGAAGCCTTCAACTTTACTCATAATCTTTCTATTACAGGGGGATCTGACAATTCATCTTTCTCATTATCCTTAAATAATGTACAGGAGGACGGAATTATGATCGGTTCCGGATTTAAGAGAAACATGGCCAATTTCAAATACGACTATGAATTATCTAAAAAGGTAAGTCTGACCTTAAATGCCCGATACAGCAGACAAACCATTTTCGGTGCCGGAACTTCTTCTACAGGTTCACAGGGAAACAACAGATTAAGAAATGCTGTAAGATATCAACCATTTGAAGGGGGATCTACTGTAAATGTAGATGATTTTGATCCTTTATTTGCCAATGAAACTAATCTTGTCAACCCTATTCTTTTAGCTAATAGTGAGATCAAAGAAAACGGGAGAAATGATTTATTGCTTAATGGAACTTTGGAATATAGAATCAATAAGGATTTTACATTCCGAGGTGTCATTGGATATGTACAAAGAGATGAATTTGTTAATCAGTTTTCCGGACCGGTAACTACTCTTGCAAGACAAAATAATGATCAACCGGTAGTATTTTTAAGTCAGGCTCAAACGAGAAGGATTACAAGTACCAATACTCTAAACTATAAAAAGACATTTGGCAATCATAAACTCGATTTATTGGTTGGGCAAGAAATTGTGAAAACAGACGGAGAATCATTAGCTATGAATATAAAATGGTTTCCAAAGTCTATTAGTGCACAAGAAGCATTTGCCAATATTCAAGCTGCATCGCCTCCTTCAGGTTTGGTACAGGATGCTCCAAAAGCGGGAAGAGTACCAGATCGCTTAGCTTCATTTTTTGGTAGAGCCAATTATATTTTCAAAAATAAATATATTCTGACTGCTTCCATGAGAGCTGACGGTTCAAGTGTTTTCGGACCTGGAAACCAATGGGGATATTTTCCAGCCGCTTCTGCTGCCTGGAAAATTGGTGAGGAAAAATTCTTAAAAGACAGTCAAACAATTACTGACTTAAAGCTACGTTTAGGATATGGTTTGTCTGGAAACAATAGAATTGGGTCTTTTTTATATGATACATTCTTTATTACATCATCTGACTACGGATATGCATTTGGAACGAATGTAACGCCTGGAGCGACTACGGGTAACATTATGGCGAATAAAAATGTAAAATGGGAGACAGCAACTTCTAAAAATATCGGTCTAGATTTCGGGTTATTTAAAAGTAAGGTATATGGTACGCTAGATCTTTATCAAACAGATACTAAGGATCTACTTCTTTTGGCTAAAATTCCTCAGACTTCCGGATATGAGTATCAGTATCAGAACTCAGGAAGTACGACCAATAAAGGGATAGAATTCTCAGTAGGAAGTACCATCATCAACAACAAAAACTTTACCTGGAAGATTGATGCAAACATCTCTTCAAATAAAAACACGATTAAAAGTTTAGGAAACAGTGCTTCTGCAAGTGCAAACTATTACTACTATCCTTCCGGATGGCAGAATAATCTGAATGACTTCCTGGTACAGGTTGGAAAGCCTGTAGGAACTTACTGGGGATATGTGACAGCCGGGAGATATGAAATAAGTGATTTTAATTATGATCCGGCTACCCTTACCTATACCCTGAAGTCAGGGATTGCAAGTTCAGCTGCGGTGGCGAATGGAGCAAAAGCAGTACAGCCGGGAGATCTGAAGCTTCAGGACCTGAATGGTGATGGTGTTATCGACACTAAAGATATGACCGATCTGGGAAATGCTCAGCCTAAATTCTACGGAGGCTTCAATCAGACGTTCCGTTACAAAAACTGGGATATGAGCTTATTGTTCAACTTTTCTGTAGGCAATAAAGTATATAATGCCAACAAAATTGAATATTCAACGCAATATTTATATAGAGATAATAACATGTTAGCAGAGGTAGCAAACCGATGGAGATGGTTTGATGATGCAGGAAATAAAGTAAACGATCCTACAGCATTAGCCGCTTTAAATGCTAATACCACAGGATGGACACCTCCGGCAGGAGCTTATTTCCTTCATTCATATGCTATCGAAGACGGATCCTTTTTAAGATTAAACAACGTAACTATAGGATATTCTCTTAGTAAAGAATTTACCAAACAGTTAGGTCTTACGAACTTCAGATTGTATTTCACCATGAATAATGTACTTACCATTACTGGATATTCCGGATATGATCCTGAAGCTAATACAAGACGAAATCCTTTAACACCTGGTGTAGATTATGCCGCTTATCCGCGCAGCAGATTTATTTTATCAGGAGTTGATATAACTTTTTAAACCTAATATTATGAAGAAAAATAAATTTTTAACAATTCTATTGGCTGTTGCGGGAGTACTATCTTTAAGCTCCTGTAATGACTATCTGGAAGTAGAAAGCTTATCCAATACTGCTGAAAAACAACAATTCGATTCTGCAGCAGATACTTTTTCCGCTCTGGTTGGAGTATATAACAGTACGATGGGTGACAATACCTACGGACAGAGAATGAATCTTATCCTTTCTCAATCAGGAGATGATTTAAGAACTTCTGGCGATTATAATGCCAATGACAGAAGAGGAGTCAGCTGTTTTGGGGCCATTCCTACCAATACGGAGCTTTTAAGACCCTTCTTAGACACTTATGCGGGGATTGAAAGAGCAAATCTTGTTATTAAAAATATCCCAATCTCTCCGGTATACCAGACAGGTTCAGCCGAAGATAAAAAATTAATGGACAGATATTTGGGAGAAGCTTTAACACTAAGGGCTCTTTTCTATTATGACCTTATAAAAAACTGGGGTGATGTCCCGTTTCAGGATGTTCCTTCAGCAGATCTTCCTAGTGTGTATTTAGCGAAAACAGACAGAGATGTTATCTATGAAAAACTTCTGGATGATTTATTAAAAGCAGAAAACCTTGTTCCTTGGAGATCAGAAGGGAATACAACCGCACAAAGAATTTCAAAAGGCGCTGTTAAAGGATTAAGAGCAAGAATCGCTTTAGCGAGAGCCGGATATTCATTAAGAAGAGCTCCACAGCAGATGTTACAGGGATCCAATCCTCAAAAATATTATCAGATTGCTTATGATGAATGTAAAGACATTATCAATTCCGGACAGCATCAGCTTAATCCTAGTTATGAGGGAATGTTCAGATCATTACACACCAACACTCAGGATGCTACCAATGAGGTGATCTATGCCATCGGAGCATTTGGAGGAAACTCAAAAACAGACAGTAAAATCGGGTATTATAACGGTTTAAGACATGATGATACAGACTGGAAATCTTCAGGGGGAATTAATGCAATTCCTGTGTACTTCTATGAATTTACAAAATATGATCTGAGAAGAGATGTTAATATTGCGATCTTCAGAGTAAATACTTCAAAACAAGAAGAACTTCAGACTTCTATTAACTGGAATGACGGAAAATTCAGAAAATCCTGGACATCAATTACAGGGACTTCTCAGAATCTTGGAATCGACTGGCCAATGATCAGATATGCAGATATACTTCTCATGTTTGCAGAAGCTGATAACGAACTCCATAGCGCACCATCTCAAGAAGCCATAAATGCTGTATTAGCTGTAAGGCAAAGAGCTTATGCGGGAAATTTGGGGCAAGTTGGAACTATTCCAACGGACAAAACCGGTTTCTTTAATTATATCGTAAAAGAAAGACAACTGGAATTCGGTGGAGAAGGACTTAGAAAATATGACTTAATTCGTTGGAACTTATTGGAAACAAAAATTAACGAAACGAGAACTAAGCTTACTCAATTCATGAACGGAACAGGTATTTATGCCAATGTTCCCGAATATATTTTCTATAAAAAAGTAGCTTACGATAAAACGAAAACAGCACAACAAAACGTTACAGACATTGACTTCTATACTACTACAGGAGTTGCAAAATCAGACGTTTTCTATAGCCCGAACCAAAGTGTGGCAACACCTTCCGGCTATACAAAAGTAAACTGGAGACTTGCCATGACTCAGCCATACATCAGTGGTGATCCTATCAAGAGTTATGCGTACTATTTCCAGGCAAACAGGAAAGAATTGCTTCCAATAGCTTTGGATGTCATCAACTCTAACTACAATCTTACCCAGGATTATGGTTACTAGATAAAAATTTCACATTCATATCAAAGAAATACAGGCTTCATCCCACAAAGAGAAGTCTGTATTTTAACTAAAAATTTTTCAATGAACGCTTTCTCTTTTCTTAGAAATTTAACTTCATTTTCAATCTTTTTGATTCTCTTGCTAAGTTTTCTTTCTTTTAAAACCGATGATAAAACGATCGTGGTTTCAAAAGACGGAAAAGGCAGCTTTACTACAGTACAGCAAGCCATCAACGCCGTTGAAAATGGTTCTTCCACAAGAACAAAAATTGTAATTAAAGCAGGAATTTACAAAGAAAAAATCATTATTCCTGAAACCAAAGGAGCAATCTTACTGGAAGGTGAAAATCCTCAAACAACCATCATCACTTATAATGATTTTGCTTCAAAAAAAAATCAGGAAGGAAAAGACATAGGAACTACAGGTTCTTCTACCATTTTCGTCCATTCTAATAATTTCACTGCAAAAAACATTTCATTTGAAAACAGTTCAGGAAGAGTGGGGCAAGCCGTTGCAGTTTTAACTTCCGGTGACAGAATCAGTTTTGAAAACTGCCGGTTCTTAGGAAACCAGGACACATTATATTTAAAAGGAGTTCAGGATTCACCGGATAAAACAAAACCTTCAAGAAATTATTTTAAAAACTGCTATATAGAAGGAACCACCGATTATATTTTCGGAGCGGGAACTGCTGTTTTCGAAAACTGCACGATTTATTCAAAAGAAACAGCAAGTTACGTTACAGCCGCTTCCACCCCACAGGAAAACGAATTCGGTTTAGTTTTTATTAATTCAAAAATCATTGGAAATGCAAAAGAAAATTCAGTTTATTTAGGAAGACCTTGGAGACCTTTTGCTAAAACAGTTTATATCGCCTGTGAAATTAATTCAACCATCAAACCTGAAGGATGGCACAACTGGAGTAAACCCGATGCAGAAAAGACCACTTTCTATGCAGAATTCAATTCCAAAGGAAACGGATCTGATATTTCCAAGAGAGTACCTTGGTCACATCAGCTAACCAAAGAAGAAAGTAAAAAATATACCACACAGAATATTCTGAAAGGAAAAGACAACTGGAACCCGTCAAAAAGTTTAAAATAAATTAAACCTAAAAAACACCAAAGAATTTTCAGTCATGAAAAAACAGTTTACAAAACTCTTCACGATAGGAATTTTATGTGGTATTTCCTCATTGGTTAATGCCCAAAATGTGATAAGTTTTCCCGGCGCAGAAGGTTTCGGAAGATACACAACAGGCGGTCGTGGTGGAAAGGTTTATTTTGTAACCAAATTAACAGATGACGGTTCAGAAGGGACTTTAAGACATGCTTTGGAGCAGAAAGGCTCGAGATATATTGTATTTAAAACAGGAGGGACAATTTACCTCGAATCTCCCTTAAAAATAAAAGAAGGCAACGTTACGATTGCCGGACAAACAGCTCCCGGAGACGGAATTACGGTTGCCAACTACGAAACCTTTGTCGGTGCAGACAATGTGATTATACGATATATGCGTTTCAGAATGGGTGACCGGAAAAACGTTGAAGGCGATGCTTTAGGAGCAAGGTTTATCAAAAATCTAATGGTGGATCATTGTTCAATGAGCTGGTCAACAGATGAGACGGTTTCTATTTATAATAATGAAAACACAACGCTTCAGTGGTGCATCATCGCTGAAAGCTTAAGAAATTCAGCCCATCAAAAAGGTGCTCACGGATATGGAGGAATTGCCGGCGGAAAATTTGCCTCTTTTCATCATAATATCTACGCTCATCACGACAGCCGAAATCCCAGATTGGGTGAATATGCGGGAAGCAGGTTTGCACTGACCGACCTTACCGACTTCAGAAATAATGTGATCTATAATTGGGGGCATAATAACATTTACGGTGGAGAAGCTATGAATGTAAACATTGTTAACAACTACTATAAACCGGGACCTGCAACAAAAACCAAAGAACGGATTTTTGCCATCGACAAAAATGAAAAGCCGGAAGCTGAAGTTTACAACATCTGGGGAAAATATTACATCAATGGAAACGTAATCGAAGGAAATCCTGAGATTTCAAAAGATAACTGGTCGAAAGGTGTTTTTGCACAGATAAAGTCTTCTTATAATTTAACAGAAAAAGATACAAATTCCATCAAAATTACTCAGCCTCACAATATTCAGAATAATATGAAAACAGATACCCCGAAAGAAGCTTATGATAAAGTTTTGCAGATCGGAGGCGCAAGCTTGGTGAGAGATGCGGTTGATTTACATGTATTAAAAGACATAAGAAACGGAAGCTTCACTTACAACGGCTCAAAAGGAAGTTCGAACGGAATTATCGACTCCCAGAACGATGTTGGAGGATTTCCGGATTTGAAACCAGGCACTTCCCTACCCGATTCAGACAGCGATGGAATGCCCGATGAATGGGAAATTAAGAATAACCTGAATCCAAAAGTTGCTAATGCCAACGGAAGAGATTTAGATAAAAACTACGATAATATTGAAGTTTATTTTAACGATTTAGTCAAAAAAATAACAGAGAGGCAATAAATAACAGAACTGAAAATTTAGATAAGAAATCAACTTTAAAGTTTAAATCATGAATTTTATTAATCATAACATAAAATTATTAGTATTTGCAGCATTAAGCTCAGGAATGTTCTTAGCTTGTGCCCAAACAAAAATATCAGCCGTTTCGAAAACCTCAACAGAAACTTCAAAGTCAGAAAAAGTAGTTCCAACCCATCTGAAATGGTCAGAAAGAATGATGCTTTCCGAAATGCGCCGTTTTCCGGAAGCCTGGATGCTGGATTTTAGTAAAAGTCCGAAATGGACCTATCCTTCAGCAATTGTTCTAGATGCCGCTGAACAGTTATACGCAAAAACAGGTAAAAAAGAATATTACAATTACATCAGCGAATTTGGTGAAAAGCTGATCAAAGATGACGGTACCATTCTCACCTATGATCTTGAAAAGTACAATATCGACATGCTGAACAGTGGGAATGTCTTGCTTTATCTTTACGAAAAAGAGAAAAAAGAAAAATACCTGAAGGCCCTTCAAACCCTTCGCTTACAAATTGATGGGCAACCGAGAACCAACGAAGGTTCTTTCTGGCACAAAAAAATATATCCTTATCAGGTTTGGCTGGATGGCTTATATATGGGAATGCCTTTCTATACGCACTACACAAAGGATTTCGTAAAGGGAGCAGATGCCACTAAAGCGTATGATGATATAGTTTTTCAGTTTGATTCAGTTCAGAAAAATATGTTAGATAAAAAAACAGGACTTCTATATCATGGTTGGGATGAGAGCAAGGAACAGGCTTGGGCAAACAAAGAAACAGGACTTTCTCCTAATTTCTGGGGAAGAGCAATGGGTTGGTATGGAATGGCGATGGTAGATGTTCTTGATTATTTACCAGAAAATCATCCGGGAAGATCAAGATTAATTTCTTACCTAAAATCTTATTCAGATGCCATCATCAAAGTTCAGAATAAAAAATCGGGACTTTGGTATCAGATTTTAGACAAGCCTTTGGAAAAAGGAAATTATGAAGAAGCAACAGCATCAGCAATGTTTGTTTACACAATGATTAAAGCGGTGAATAAAGGTTATTTACCTAAATCTTATAAAGCTTATGCCCAAAAAGGCTATGACGGAATCATTAAAAACTTAATTACAGTTGATGAAAACGGCGTGGTTAATCTAAATAAATGTTGTGCAGTCGCAGGTTTAGGAGGAAAACCATATAGAGACGGATCTTACGAATATTATGTAAATGAAGAAATCCGTTCCAACGATGCAAAAGGAACAGGACCATTCATTCTGGCAAGTATAGAGTTTGAAAAATAAATTATCAGAACTGTCATTCTGAACGATGCGTAGCATAGTGAAGGATCTTTTTTTATCAAGTGATTTCTCCTAACGTCGAAATGACAAAACAGTAAAATCATTAAACCTTTGCTGAGTGAAACGCCTTTGCGGATTTAAAAATATACATCAAGTTTTAAAAAGAAAAACTTTGCGCTCTTTGCATTAAAATTAAACCAGATCTAAAATCTGATTTATGAAAACAAAAAACATTTTAAATATAATTTCAGTAACAGTTTTTTCTATTGCATCAAGCTATTTGACTGCTCAGGAAAAAAACTACGTTTCCGAAGTATGGGCAGCCGATCAGGGAAAAAGTTACAAAAACCCAATTCTTTACGCAGATTACTCCGATCCGGATGCTATTCGTGTAGGTGAGGATTATTATATGACGGCTTCCAGCTTCAATGAAACTCCGGGATTGCCAATTCTTCACTCAAAAGATATGGTCAACTGGAAGTTGGTAAATTATGCCATTCAGGATATTTTGCCTAAAGAACATTTCTCTGTTCCAAGAAGAGGCGATGCCGTTTGGGCGCCGTCAATTCGTTTCCATAAAGGAGAATTCTACATTTATTGGGGCGACCCTGATTATGGAATTTATATGGTAAAAACCAAAGATCCACTTGGGAAATGGGAAGAGCCCGTTTTGGTCATGGAAGGAAAAGGGTTGATCGATTCTTGTCCTTTCTGGGATGAAGACGGAAATGCTTATTTAGTTCATGGTTGGGCGGGAAGCCGCGCCGGAGTAAAAAGTATTTTGACACTTAATAAAATGAATTCTGAAGGAACAAAGGTATTGGATAAAGGCGTCCATGTTTTTGACGGTCATGATGCACATCCAACGGTTGAAGGTCCGAAAATGTATAAAAGAAACGGCTATTACTACATTTTTGCTCCGGCAGGCGGCGTAGCTACCGGTTGGCAATTGGTGTTAAGATCAAAAAATATTTACGGCCCTTATGAAGAAAAAGTGGTTTTGGAACAAGGTACAACAAAAATCAACGGACCTCATCAGGGAGCTTGGGTAGATACACCTTCCGGTGAAGATTGGTTCTATCATTTTCAGGATGTGGATGCAGGTGGAAGAATCGTTCATCTACAACCTATGAAATGGGAAAATGACTGGCCTGTCATGGGAATCGACAACAATAAAAACGGGATTGGAGAACCAGTTTTAACCTATAAAAAACCAAACGTCGGAAAAACATACCCAGTCGTTACTCCACCAGAAACAGATGAATTTGATGGTGAAAAATTAGGTTTGCAATGGCAATGGAGTGCCAACGAAAATATCGTTTGGTCTTCCAAACTTCCCGGACAGAAATTTTTAAGATTATTCTCTATAAAAATTCCTGAAGGTGAAAAAAACCTGTGGAATGTACCCAATCTATTAACGCAAAAATTCCCAGCACCAAATTTTGCAGCATCCACAAAAGTTAAATTAACACCCGAAGAAGCCAAAGAAGGAAAAACCGCAGGACTTTTGGTAATGGGATTAGATCATGAATCAATCGTAATTACCAATAAGCCGGACGGCTTTTATCTTCAATTAAGAAGAGCCGAAAAAGCAGATAAAGGAGGGGAAGAAAAAATCTTATTTGAAACCAAACTAAAAACAAACGAAGTTTATTTAAAAGTAAATGTAAGCGAACCGAATGGCTTATGCCAGTTCAGCTACAGCGAAAACGGAAAAAACTTTACAAAAATGGGCGACGTTTTCCAAGCTAAACTGGGAAAATGGATTGGTGCTAAAGTAGGCTTGTACAGCATAAGCACTGCAAAAGCCCCTCGTGGTGGATATGCAGATTTTGACTGGTTTAGAATTACTAAAAATTAAAATCGAAATATTAATCTAAATTTTAGGGTTATAGAGAAGGAATTTAAAACCAATGACAAAAACAATATATAAAATAGTTTCATTTTTATTCGTCGTTTTGCTGTTGTCTGCATGTCAATCACAAACTAATGCTCAAAAGACAGCAGCAAAGCGCAATAAAAAAGTTACCCATATTTACCTCATCGGGGATTCCACGATGGCAGACTATACCGGGAATTACGAACCTGGAAAAGACTATATGAAAGTCCGTTATCCGATTACAGGTTGGGGACAGGTCTTTCAGCCGTTTTTCGCAAAAGACAATTTAACTTCTTTAAGACCTGCCATTACCACGGATTCGGTTGCCGTCATCGACAGAGCACATGGCGGAAGAAGCACCAGAACATTCTTTCAGGAAGGAAGATGGAGATATGTTTACGAACATTTACAGCCGAACGATTATGTGATCATGCAGTTCGGGCATAATGACGGTTCAGAGAAAAATCAGGAACGCTATGTTAATATTGAAGGATATAAAGAATTTTTAAGATTGTTTGTAACCCAAACCATACAAAAAGGAGGAAACCCTATTATTGTAACTCCTGTTGCCCGAAATTACCCATGGAAAGACGGAAAATTGGAAAATGTACACGGAGAATATTGGCAGGCTCCGATTGATATTGCCAAAGAAATGAATGTACCATACATCGATTTAAACAAACTATCCATGGAATATTTTACAAAAAGAGGACAGGATTTCACCACAAACCATTACTTCATGAATCTTCCGGAGAATGTGTATGAAGCCTATCCGAAAGGTCAAAAAGACAACACCCATTTTCAGCCGGATGGAGCAAAAGCTATAGCCTCAATAGTATACCAGGAATTTAAAAAAGTAATTAAAACTCAGAAAAAATAAAATGAAGAAGTCTCTTAAAGTGATCGGTTTAGCAGCAGCAATGATGTTTTCAGGGCAAATCTATGCTCAGGACCTTGATATTTATAAAAACATTGAGTTTAAAATGCCTCAGGTTGCAGAAACTTCATTTGCAGCCAATACAGTTTTTATCACGCAATACGGTGGTATTGCTGGCGGAAATGTGAAAAATACCGAGGCTTTCAAAAAAGCAATCGAAGATTTAAGCAAAAAAGGCGGCGGAAAACTAGTGGTTCCCCGCGGAATGTGGTTAACAGGCCCCATCGAATTAAAAAGCAACATTAATCTTCATGTAGAAGAAGGAGCATTTATCGTTTTTAGTAAAGATAAAAATGATTATCCTTTGGTGGATGTGAGCTTTGAGGGATTAAATACCATCCGTTGCCAATCTCCGATTTCAGCTAAAAATGCAACCAATATTGCCATTACAGGAAAAGGGGTAATTGACGGAAGCGGTGATGCATGGAGAGCCATCAAAAAAAGCAAAGTTTCAGAATCTGAATGGAAAAATATCGTAAAGTCCGGGGGAATTCTATCCGCAGATGGTAAAAACTGGTATCCTTCGGAAAGCTATAAAAAAGGATTTGAAAGCAGCTCGAATTTTAATGTTCCTGATAAAATATCTAAAGACGAATTAATAACTGTAAAAGATTTCCTTCGTCCCGTAATGGTAAGCTTAGTTGGTTGCGACAAAGTGTTATTAGACGGTCCGACTTTCCAGAATTCTCCGGCCTGGAACCTTCATCCATTGATGTGCTCGAACGTGATTTTAAGAAATCTTACGGTTAGAAATCCTTGGTTTTCTCAAAACGGCGACGGTGTAGATTTGGAATCCTGTAAAAATGTTCTGATCTACGATAATACGTTTGATGTGGGTGACGATGCAATTTGCATTAAATCAGGAAAAGATCAGGACGGAAGAAAGAGAGGAATGCCTACTGAAAATGTAATCATTAAAAATAATGTCGTATATCACGGTCACGGAGGTTTCGTGATTGGTAGTGAAATGTCCGGCGGCGCAAGAAATATCCATGTTTCTGACTGCACTTTTATTGGAACAGATATCGGTCTTCGTTTTAAAACAACACGTGGAAGAGGAGGAATTGTTGAAAATATTTACATTAAAAATATTGATATGATTAATATTCCGACACAGGTAATCGGTTTTAATATGTTCTATGAAGGAGCATCTCCCGTTCTGGAATTTGCACTAAAAAATATCA
>JBCNMJ010000002.1:0-85712 GCA_039594975.1 Chryseobacterium sp.
GCGTTACCAATAGTTTTGGAAACAAAATTGCGGAAGTAGCTCAGTTGGTAGAGCGTCAGCCTTCCAAGCTGAATGTCGCGGGTTCGACCCCCGTCTTCCGCTCAAAGAAAATCATGCTAATTAGTGTGATTTTTTTGCTTCAATGCCGACTTAGCTCAGCGGTAGAGTGCTTCCTTGGTAAGGAAGAGGTCACGGGTTCAAGTCCCGTAGTTGGCTCTCGTTTAATCCCGATTTCTTCGGGATATTTTTTTGCCTGAATTTTTGCAGATTTTTTAAAATCATAAATATTCCAAAAAAGAGAAAATTAGGTTCTAGGATAAGATAATGGTTAAACACTCATCCTAAAATTCAATTGTTTTTCATAATATTCATTCTGATGTTTATTTAAAAACTCTCACCTTAAAATTTAATTAAAGTATTTGCTTATCCCCCCAACTCCATTTACTATCATAAAAATTTTTGTTACATTCGTATAAAATATAGTTTGATGAATATTCTTTTATTGGAAGACGATCTTATTCTTTCGGCAGAGCTTTGCAAATTCCTGGAATCGAATAATTTTACATGTGATAAAATCTATGATGGGGAAACCTTTATCCGTCAGATAAAGAATAATACTTATGATCTGTACTTGCTGGATATCAATGTTCCGAAAATCAATGGGCTGGATGTTTGTCAAACGATTCGTTCTTTTGATAAAAATACTCCGATTATCATCATTTCAGCATATGGCGATCTGTCAGATAAAAAAGATGCATTCACCCGATTGGCGGATGATTATTTGGTGAAGCCTTTCCAGTTTGAAGAATTATTATTGAGAATTAATTCATTACTGAGAAGAAAAGCTCCTTCTGAAACGACCGATCAGGATATTATCAGGATAGATGATTTAATTGTTAATAAAACCGAACAAAAAGTGTATCGTGGCGGAAATGAAATCAGCCTTACACTGAAAGAATTTCAATTGTTGGTTTATCTTGCAGAAGCGCAGGGAAGAACAGTTTCAAAACAACAGATTACCGAGCACGTTTGGGAACACAATTTTAATACGAATACCAATACAGTAGAAGTCTACATCAACTTTTTAAGAAAAAAAATTGATAAAGATTTTAAAATTAAACTTATTCATACACGTTCCGGTTTCGGATATTATTTAAGTCCACTGTAAAATGTCTTTAAAACGGAAGATAGCGCTCAATCTCAGTATTGCCTTTTCATTGCTTTTTGGTATTGTAATGGCAGTAATTTATATGTCCTTTAATGATTTTAGAAGAGATGAATTTAAGGAAAGATTCAGGCAGAGGTTAGAGTTTACTTCACATTTTATTGCCAAATCAAAGGATTTTGAAGAAGAGGCTCCTATTTTTTTTAATGAGAATTCTGATAATATTCTTTTAAACGAAACCATTTTAATTTTTAACAGTCAAAAGGAACTAATCTACAGTACTATTAAGGACAGGAATGTAAGCTGGGATAATACCTTATTAAAGGAGCTTGATGACAAGAAAATCATCTATTCTGAAAAAACAGTTCCGGAAATTTATGCAGCCCTGAGAACAATCAACGGGGAGAATTATTACATTCTTACCAGCGCATTCGATACCAACGGAAAATCGAAGCTGGCCTATTTAAAATATCTCCTGATAACGGCTTATGTAATGAGTACGCTGCTAATAGGTTTTTTCAGTTATTATTTCATGGGACAGTTTTTAAAGCCTTTAGAGGATCTGAACAAAGAAATTTCGGAGGTTACCGCCCATAAACTGACGACTCAAATCCCTGTTCGCGAATCTAACGATGAAATTAATGTACTGGCACAGTCTTTCAACACTATGATTACACGACTGGATGATGTTTTTCAGTCACAAAAAGATTTTACAGCGAGTGCTTCTCATGAAATCCGGACACCGATTACAAGAATGGCTTTTCAGTTGGAAAATTTAATTAAGTTTGAGCAGCATTCTCCGGAAACCTTATCCTCCTTAAAGCAAATTCAGCGCGATGTTTACCAATTGTCGGATTTAACAAATTCACTTCTGTTATTAACAAAATTCGATAAAGAAAATATTCAGAGTATCTATGAAGAAGTAAGAATAGATGAAGTAATTTTTGAATCTTTTGAAGCAGTAGAGAAAAGTTATCCCAAACTTAAAATGGATTTCCTTATTTCCGAAGATACTTCTGAAGATGCCCTTTTGACAATAAAAGGAGTACAATCTTTACTGGATATTGTATTTATTAATTTATTTAAAAACGCAGCAGTCTATTCCGATGATGTGGAAGTTGATGTTTTGATTACCGAAACTAATGAAAATCTTGTGGTAGATGTCATTTCCCACGGAAATACGATTCCTGCGGAAGAACAGTCAAAATTATTTGAGGCCTTCAAACGTGGGAAAAACTCTCAGAATATTTCCGGTTCAGGGCTTGGCTTAAGAATTGTCAAGAGAATTCTGGAATATCACAATGCTCAAATTGTCTATACATCTCCGGGAGATTTATTAAATAAATTCAGTGTTATTTTCCATAAATAATTCTTACATATTTTTTTTATTTGATAAAAAATCAGACTCATTTTTATGGTAATCATTCAAAAAATGAGTAATAATCAGGGATTTTAATTTTTTTTTAAGGATTCTTTAAGAGCTTTTTAATAGCAGAAAGGCAATTTTGTATCATAAAAATCAATAAAATGAACAAATTTGCAGGACTGTTCATCGTCATTTCCTCATTCATGGCGGCGCAACAGAAAATGTCTCTTCAGGACTGTGAAAAAGCTTTCCAGGAGAACAATTTACAACTGCTTGCGGAACAGTATAACATTAACATGGCTGATGCAGACATTTTGCAGGCCAAAATCTGGGAACTTCCGCAATTGAGCGGACAAATCAATGCATACAATCCTGAAGACCGAAAAGTTTTTGATATCGGTCGTGCGAAAGGAGCACAGGTAACGCAGTTGATCTACATGGGAGGCAAGAAAAAAAACGAAATTGCTTTCGCCAAATCCAACAAAGAATTGGCACAGCTACAGTTTTCCCAACTTCTGGTAGATTTGAGAACTCAACTTCGTTCCACCTATTTCGATCTTTATTACGAACAATTAAAATTGGAAAATACCAATAAGCAGCTTGGTTACATGAACGACCTTTTGGCGGCTTATAAAGTGCAGTCTGCAAAAGGGAATGTCTCTCTGAAAGATGAAGTGAGGCTGCAGAGTATCGTGATTCAGCTGAACAATGACAAGATAGGTATTAATAAAAATATTCTTGAGTTTGAGCAGACTTTAAAAGTTCTGACAGGCGTTACAGATGATATCGAGCCTGAACTTTCAGACTCGGAAGCGAAAGATATTCTTGCAGCTCAGCCTTTTGGAGACGAAACAGAATTACAGAAAAAAGCATTGGAAAATAATGCGGATTATCAATATAATTTAAAATTAATAGACAACAGTAAGTTGTATGCTCAATGGCAAAAATCCCTGAATGTTCCGGATCTTAACCTTGGGGCAGGATGGGATCAGAACGGAGGAACTTTTAAAAATGAAGTGAATCTTTTGGTGGGGATTCCTTTACCATTATGGAAATCCAATAAAGGAAATGTTGATAAAGCGAATTTTGCCATTCAGCAAAACCAGAAAAATGCGGATTTCCAAAAATTAAATCTTGAGACTAAAGTTCAGGCAGCTTACAAAACCTGGAAATCACAATATGACCAGCTGGCGCAAATTAAATCTGATGATCTTAATAATATGGAACTGGTATACAACGGAATGCTGAACAATTTCAGAAAAGGGAATGTGAGCCTTATCGAATTTACTGATTTCATGGACAGCTACAGAGAAACAGCTCTTCAGATCTATGATATGAAAAACGAGATCATGCAGTCGGCGGAACAATTGAATCAACTAGTACAAACGAAAATCTTCTATTA
Organism: Chryseobacterium sp.; assembly: GCA_039594975.1. Lineage (GTDB taxonomy): Bacteria > Bacteroidota > Bacteroidia > Flavobacteriales > Weeksellaceae > Chryseobacterium. The sequence continues at coordinate 3,934 of JBCNMJ010000002.1, forward strand.
AACAATGAAAAATTATATAATTCCGGTAATGATAGCTTTGTCAGTTTTATCTTGTTCCAAAAAAGAGGAAACGCCAAAGCAACAGGCAAAAAAAGGTTTTGAACTGAGCAATACCATGCTTCAATCGATTTCTTTAGCTAAAGCTGAAAAAAGATATATAGAAGATGACTATAATTTCTACGGAAAAATCTCGGCAGATAAAAACAGCTATATCGATGTTTATCCCTTGGTTGGAGGAAATGTTTTGAGTGTAAATGCTGAATTGGGAGATCATGTGACGAAAGGTCAGGTTCTGGCGACGATCAGAAGTACCGAGCTGGCGGAAGTTCAGAAAGATGTAAGCGATGCCAAAACTGATTTGGTAGTTGCACAGAATAACCTTCGTGTTGCTAAGGAAATGTATGAAGGAAAACTGAATACCGAGAGAGATGTACTGGAAGCAAAAAGCCAGCTCCAAAAAGCACAGGATCAGCTGCAGAGAGCAAGCGCAGTAAGTACGGTTTATAATGTGAAGAAAGGGAATATTTATAGTGTTCTTGCCCCGATCAGCGGATATATCGTTCAGAAAAATATTAACAAAGATATGCAGCTGCGAAGCGACAGAAGTGATAATATTTTCGACGTTGCAAATACGACCAATGTCTGGGCAATTATGAACGTGAATGAATCGGATATCGATAAAATCAGCCTTGGTATGAAAGCGCAGGTTTCCACATTATCGTATCCGGATAAAGTTTTTGACGGAAAAATTGATAAGATTTTCAAGATCATCGACCCGCAAACCAATGCCATGCAGGCAAGAGTAGTGCTGAATAATCAGAATGGGCTGCTTATTCCTGAAAGTAAAGCAACGATAAAAGTAACAAGCTCAGAAAGCAGTATGGCGCTTACTGTTCCCTCAAAAGCAGTAATTTTTGATGACAACAGAAGCTTTGTAGTGGTCTATAAATCCAGAACGGATGTTAAGGTTAAAGAAGTAAAAGTTCTGAAGCAGGTGGGAGATATTACTTATATTTCTGAAGGTCTGTCTGAAGGAGAACAGGTAATCACCAACAATCAACTGTTGATTTACCGCTCTTTGAATAGCTAAGTTTTATTTTAAACCATTAAGATTTTAATTGAGAAGTTAAGTTGAATTAAGAAATAGCTAAAGATATTTTTAGCATTGATTCTTATCATTTGGGATCACTTAATAATTCTTAACAATTTAAATTCCCTTTATGGTTAAAAGTTCAGTGCTTTATGTTAAAAATCAGAAAGTCAAAAATCTATTTCAGTGACTTTTTTAGGTCATCAAAAAATCTATCATGAATAAATTCATTAAAAATATAATTGCTTTTTCGTTAAAGAATAAAGCGTTTACCTTTATTTGGGTCGCCGTTTTAGCGGTTGCAGGATTTATAAGTTTCAAAAATATGCCTATTGAAGCTTTTCCGGACGTTACGAATACCCAGATTGTTATCATTACTCAATGGAACGGGCGAAGTGCGGAAGAAGTAGAACGCTTTGTGACCACTCCCATTGAATTGGCAATGAGCCCCGTTCAGAAGAAAACAAGTGTGAGAAGTACCACGATGTTTGGACTTTCCATTGTTAAAATCCTTTTTGATGACGGAGTAGATGATACTTTTGCCCGAAATCAGGTGAACAATCAATTACGAACAGTCAGTCTTCCGGATGAGGTAGACCCGGAAGTTCAACCTCCTTACGGACCTACAGGAGAAATTTTCCGATATACTTTGGAAAGTAAGAAGAAAGATTCCCGTGAATTATTAACCTTGCAAAACTGGGTAATCGACCGTGCTTTACGGGGTGTTCCGGGAGTTGCCGACATCAATGTTTTCGGTGGTCAGGATAAAGTTTTCGAATTGAGTATTGATCCGAGAGCTTTGGATAAATACAATTTGACACCGCTTCAGGTTTATGATGCTGTCACAAAAAGTAATTTAAATGTTGGCGGAGATGTGATCGAGAAAAACGGACAGGCTTATGTGGTTCGGGGAATCGGTTTGGTAAAATCTGTCGCTGATATCGGAAATATCACAATACAAAACGACAGCGGAAATCCTGTCTTGGTAAAAAATGTTGCTGAGGTTCACGAAAGTTCGATGCCTAGAGTTGGACAGGCGGGATTAAATAATCATGAAGATACCGTTGAAGGAATTGTGGTGATGCGAAAAGGCGAAAATCCGCGCGAAGTATTAGTGGGAGTAAAAGCTAAAATTAAAGAACTCAACGAAAAAATCCTTCCCAAAGATGTAAAAATGGTCACTTTCTACGACCGTGATAACTTAATGGATTTCACAACGCATACCGTAATGCATAACCTTATTGAAGGAATTGTTTTGGTAACCGTGATCGTTTTGATCTTCATGGCTGACTGGAGAACCACTTTAATTGTTTCCATTATTATTCCGTTATCTCTGTTATTTGCATTTTTATGTTTAAAGCTTGCAGGAATGAGTGCAAACTTACTTTCGCTGGGTGCGGTAGATTTCGGGATCATCATTGACGGAGCCGTCGTCATGGTAGAAGGCCTCTTTGTAATGCTCGATCATAAAGCGCATAAGTATGGTGATGAAAAATTCAACAAACTGGCAAAAGGAGGCTGGATCAAACAAACCGGAACAGGATTGGGGAAAGCAATTTTCTTTTCGAAATTAATTATCATTACTTCCTTAATTCCGATTTTCTCATTCCAGAAGGTGGAAGGGAAAATGTTCTCGCCATTGGCATTTACTTTAGGATTTGCTTTGATGGGGGCTTTGATTTTCACCTTAACGTTGGTACCGGTTCTTTCGCATATCCTTTTAAATAAGAATGTTAAAGAAAAGAATAACCCTTTTGTAAATTTCTGGGACAGAATTGTTTTAAAAGGTTTCAATTATACTTTTAAACATAAAAGAATGAGCTTGATTGTAGCCATTTCATTTTTAGCAGTAACCTTATTCTCAGGGAAATTCTTAGGAACGGAATTCTTACCTCAATTAAATGAAGGTTCACTGTGGATCACAGCAGAAATGCCAATGAGTTCATCCTTAAAAGAATCTTTAAAAACTGCAGATCTTCTTAAAAAGGATATTATGAGCTTTCCTGAGGTGACGGATGTTCTCGCGCAAACGGGACGAAGTAACGATGGAACCGACCCGAATGGTTTCGGATTCGTACAGTTTGCGGTAAATCTTAAGCCCAAAGAAGAATGGAAGCGGAAAATAAGCTATGAAGAGTTGATTGAAGAAATTGATAAAAAACTGAGAACTTATCAGGGAATCACTTTTAATTATTCCCAGCCGATTTCCGACAACGTTGCTGAAGCGGTAGCTGGTTTCAAAGCAGAAAACGGAATTAAAATTTATGGTGATAATCTTGAAACGCTGGACAGATTGGCGGAAGAAGTTCTAAAACAAATCAAAGATGTAGATGGGGTAAAGGATCCGGGAATCATTAAAAATATTGGTCAGCCGGAAGTAAGTGTTGTTCTTGATAGGGATAAAATGGCTGCTTACGGAGTAATGCCTGCAGACGCACAGGCAGTTTTAGAAATGGCTTTTGGGGGAAAAACGGCTTCGGAAATGTTTGACGGTGAAAGAAAATTCCCGATTCGTCTTCGTTATTCTCAGGAATACAGAAAAGATGAAAATGATATTGCGGCATTGATGGTTCCTACACAGGATGGTGCCAAAATTCCTTTAAAAGAGATCAGTACCATTGTTAAAGATAATGGGGCGGCCTTTATTTATCGTGATGATATTAAAAGATATATTGGTGTGAAATTCTCTATCCGTGACCGAGATTTGGGAAGTACAATTGCTGATGCCCAGAAAAAGGTTGCTAAGATTGAGCTTCCGGATGGCTATTCAATAGGGTGGACTGGTCAGTTTGAAAATCAGCAGAGAGCTTCAAAACGTCTGACACAGGTAGTTCCGATCAGTATTTTAGGTATTTTCTTCCTTTTATTTATCCTTTTCGGAAATATGAAGGATTCCCTTTTGGTATTGGCCAATGTACCGTTTGCTTTGATCGGTGGAATTATCGCGCTTCATATAACAGGAATTAATTTTGGAATCTCTGCCGGAGTAGGGATGATTGCTCTTCTCGGAATCTGTATCCAAAACGGGGTAATTCTAATTACGGAATTCCATCAGAATGTTAAGAGTGGGCTAAGTCTTGATGAATCTATATTAAACGGGGTAAAATCTAGAACACGCCCTGTAATCATGACAGCTTTAATGGCATCGATCGGACTAATGCCTGCAGCTTTATCAACAGGTATTGGTTCAGAGTCTCAAAAGCCATTGGCAATTGTAATTATTGGCGGATTAATCACAGCAACAGTTTTAACCTTATTGATTTTCCCAATTATTTTCTGGATCTTCAACAGAACAAAAAAATCGCAGCAAATCTAACTATTCTTTAATTTATATTATATTGACCAGAAGGGCGGAAAACAAAGTTTTCCGCCCTTCCTTATTGAAATAAAATATTATGAGTTTAGAATCCTAATCCCACTGTGAAACCTCTCACGGTATTCGGAAAATCAGAAACTGATGTTGCTGCTCCCGTTGAGGTATTAATGCTGTAAATTTTTGTTGTGGTTCCTACTGTTGCAAGCAAATAAGCTTTTTGGCTCATGCTTCCGATGTCGAAACCATTAGCGTTGGTAATATTGATGCCCAAAGAGCCTGTTTCTACCAAAGTTCCGTTATTGGGTGGGTTTTGTTGATATAATTTATCGGTATTATGATCAATTACAAACAACGTTGTTGAAGTAGCTCCTGCAAAATTGTTGGTGTATGCTGCTGCTCCTATCATGGGACTTCCGGGGTTAAGAACGCTGTCTACTGCGGTAATTCCGCCTGTTACGGGATCCAGGCGTAAATTCTGCCCAGTGTTGCTGACAACTCTTATTTTATCCACTGTAGGATTAAAGTCAAATCCGAAATCTGTTCCTGCCAATAACGTTGCAAAAGAAGAAGTTCCCATTGCTGTTGCAGCTCCGGTTCCTAAGTTAATTGTATATAGTCTGCTTGAGCTTCCTAAAGCGTAAAGCTGTCCGTTGGCAGGTCTGAAATCTATTCCCAGAATATTTTCACCGCTTTGAAGTCCTGAAATTGCCTTTGAGACAGGCATCGGATTATTAGGATTGAAGATCTGCAGATTATTGGAATTATCCACTGCATAAGCAACAGGTTCTGTAGGAATAGCAAGATCAATGATTGGCTGCTGCAGCATTCCGACAGCGGTGGCTTTACCAGTGTTCAGATCTAATACATGTAAATTACTATTTAAAGCTAATAAGGCCACACTATTGTCATATTTGATATCAAAAGCCGCCTGTCCTGTAAAAGTAGTTCCCAGGCTTCCTACTTCTACCAATGTACCATTATTGGGAGGATCTTGCTTAAATAATTTTCCTGAAGCCATATCAATATCATACAAAACAGTGCTTGATGCTCCGGATTTACTGTTAGTATAAGCTATTCCTGCTACGGAAGGGGTTCCGCCTCCATTGATATTCATGTCGGTAGCAGCAACTGCTCCTGTTTCGGGATGAAGCCTTAAGTTTTGCCCTGTATTGCTTACCAGACGAATTCTGTCCACGGTAGGATTAAAATCGATAGAAGCAATGGTACCTGAAATTACGGGTGAAAATGCAGTAGTGCTTACCGCTCTTGCAGAAGCATTAGAAGTGTTGATGATGTATAGTTTGCTTGCGCTGGATAAGGCGTAAAGCTCTCCTGTTGCAGGTCTGAAGTCGATACTCATCAGTTTTTCTCCTGAAACCACACCGGTTACTGTTGTTTTAGAAATAAACACTTTGGGATTGTTGGAATTAAAAGACACCAGCTCGTTACTCGATGTAAGTCCATATGCCATAAGATCTGGTCCCTGTACTGGCATTTCTACGGGTGACATCATATCTTCAGAATCATTACATGAAAATAAAATGGAAATGCTGAACACTACGGTACATAAATGTAGTAATTTTCTCATAATATTAATTTTTAATAGGTTGTTTTTTTATTTACGAGAAAAGAATCAGCATGGATTTACCGGAATGATTATTATTTCTAAATTATTTCATTCATAATTAATGAGATAGTTTAGATTTTTAATAAAAGAGTTTTCCGAATTTTTTCAATTGAGAAAAATGTGTAAATTTGCAGTCTCAATACTTCGAAATATACGGTTTGTAGTTCATGAGGTTTAAATATTGAAACTTTTTTTGATAAAAAGGTTTTGGTATGTAAAAATTCATTATATTTGCACACCGAAAATTTGAAAAACAATAAATAAATAATTTTAAATCATGGCAAAGGAAACGTTTAATCGTAACAAACCACACTTGAACATTGGTACTATTGGTCACGTTGACCATGGTAAAACTACTCTTACAGCTGCTATTTCTGCTGTATTAGCTAGCAAAGGTCTTGCTGAGAAAAAAGACTTCTCTGCGATTGACTCTGCTCCAGAAGAAAAAGAAAGAGGTATCACTATTAATACTGCTCACATCGAGTACGAAACTGCTAACAGACACTATGCTCACGTTGACTGTCCAGGTCACGCGGATTACGTAAAGAACATGGTAACTGGTGCTGCTCAGATGGATGGAGCTATCTTAGTATGTGCTGCAACTGATGGACCAATGCCTCAAACTAGAGAACACATCCTACTTTGCCGTCAGGTAAACGTACCTAGAATCGTTGTGTTCATGAACAAAGTTGATATGGTAGATGATGCTGAGTTATTAGAGCTTGTTGAGCTTGAACTTAGAGATCTTTTATCTACTTACGAATATGATGGAGATAACTCTCCAGTAATCCAAGGTTCTGCTCTTGGTGCACTTACTGCAGCTACTGAAGGTAACTCTGATGATAAGTGGTTCAAAACTGTAGAAGAATTAATGGATGCTGTTGATACTTGGATCGAGCAACCAGTAAGAGATCAGGATAAGCCATTCTTGATGCCAATCGAAGACGTATTCTCTATTACAGGTAGAGGTACTGTAGCAACTGGTAGAATCGAGTCTGGTGTTATCAACACTGGTGATCCAGTTGATATCGTTGGTATGGGTGATGAAAAATTAACTTCTACAATTACAGGGGTTGAGATGTTCAGAAAAATCCTAGATAGAGGTGAAGCTGGTGATAACGTAGGTCTATTGTTGAGAGGTATTGAAAAAACTGACATCAAGAGAGGTATGGTTATCGCTAAGAAAGATTCTGTTAAACCACACAAAAAATTCAAAGCTGAGGTTTATATCCTTTCTAAAGAAGAAGGTGGACGTCACACTCCATTCCACAACAAATACCGTCCTCAGTTCTATGTAAGAACTACTGACGTTACAGGTGAAATCTTCTTACCAGAAGGTGTAGAAATGGTAATGCCTGGTGATAACTTAACAATCACTGTAGAATTGTTACAACCAATCGCTCTTAACGAGGGTCTTAGATTCGCGATCAGAGAAGGAGGTAGAACAGTTGGTGCTGGTCAGGTTACTGAAATCTTAGAATAATTATCTAAAATATTAAAGCTTCCGAAAGGAAACAATCGGAAGCTTTTTTAACTACGGGCATCGTCCAATGGTAGGATACCGGTCTCCAAAACCGTTGATCAGGGTTCGAATCCTTGTGCCCGTGCAAATAACAATTATGAGTTCATTTATCGATTTTTTAAAAGGTTCTTATAACGAATTCAGACATAAAGTTGAATGGCCAAAGTGGGCTGATCTGCAATCTTCTACAGTAGTAGTAACTATTGCGACAGTTATTTTGGCATTATTTACCTTTGGGGTTGACGAATTGTTTTCTAAAGCAATCAGCAACATAATAGGAATGCTAATCAACTTGTTCAATTAATAATAAAAGTATTTTCCCACAATGAGCGAATTGAAATGGTATGTGCTGAAAGCAATCAGCGGACAGGAAAATAAAGTGAAAAACTATATTGAGACAGAAATCAAGCGTTTAGGGTTTGAGCAGTATGTAACTCAAGTGGTTATTCCTATGGAAAAGGTTATTCAGATTAGAAACGGAAAAAAAGTTCCTAAAGAAAGACCTTATTATCCTGGATACTTAATGATTGAAGCTGATCTGATGGGAGAGATTCCTCATATTATTAAGAACATTCCTGGTGTTATTTCTTTCTTAAGTTTAACAAAAGGAGGAGATCCTGTTCCAATGAGAAAGTCTGAAGTTAACAGAATGCTTGGAAGAATGGATGAATTATCAGAATTTGCTAGTGATGTTGAAATTCCTTATGTAGTTGGAGAAAACGTTAAAGTAATCGACGGACCATTCAACGGATTCAACGGAACTGTAGAAAAAATTCTTGAAGATAAAAAGAAAATTGAAGTTTCAGTTCTTATCTTCGGTAGAAAAACTCCAATGGAACTTAGCTATATGCAAGTGGAAAAAGTGTAATATTATTACCTATAAACATATAAAAGACTGCTGTTAAGCAGTCTTTTTTGCATATATGACTTTTTAACAATAGATTAATGGGCTTATTAATCCTTATTCTTATCACCATTTAGCGCTTATATTATCTCTCACCTGAATTTTTGAATAATTTAATTTAACTTGAATGGCATGTTTCTTGTAAGTAAGTTATTAACTAATCCCCAACTTTAATTCTTGACTTAGTACGCTGGCTGTAGATAAATTTCTATGCCCTTTAAGTAAAAATATAAAATAAGGAATAGTTAAAAACACAAGTTTTATAAAAAACACATTTCAATGAAAAAAATTATTTCTATGATCACTCTGATGAGTGCATCAGTGCTTATGAGTGCGCAGGTTGGAATCAACACTACTACACCGGAGAAAGAACTTACCGTGAATGGTACGATGAAGACATCGGGAATTGTTTTCAAACAACCTATGGAAAAATTAGGGGCGGATGAAAATTACACTTTCATTATTAAATCTCCTGCTCCGGAAAACAAAATTACTGCGTATAATGATTCTTTTGTGCCTAATTCACCGGCACCCATCAACCTTATCCAGTTTAAAATTAACTGTGATCCTGCAGACAAGGATTGGGTAAACCAATTTGATACAAAGATTAATTCCAACAAATTTTTGGTGGTAATCTCTTCTTTTGGCTTTACACAGCCTACAAGAACGTTTTCTGCTAACTGGCTTACTCCCGTGCCCCAGATTTTTGCCTATTCTTCAGGAGGGACATGGAAACTGAAGGCAGATTATCATGGTTTCGCCCCGGATTCATCACTTCCAACAGGAATTTGGACACTGAACCTATTGGTATTTGACAGATCATATGCCAAAGATTTCAATGCAACACAAAACCTTAATGCTTTAGGAACGGGTGCGGCAGCAGCTCCATTAATTCAGTAAAAAACATAAAACAAAACGATGAAAAAAATTATTGCAATCCTCTTTACGGGTTTTGCTGCCTTAGGTATGCATGCACAAGTAGGAATTAATACCAAAACACCAAAGGGAACTCTTGATGTAGAAGGGGAAACACTGGTAGAATCTTATTTAATAGATACTGAAAATACGAAAGCCGGAGGCAATTATCTCCTTCTTACACGTTCAAAAGACAGTTCGCCGGTAGGAAAAGTTAAACTGCTGGATATATCGCTCCGTAATGTAGCTCCTGTAAATATGTATAATGTCGTATTGAAAAATGTGAAACAGGATGAAGTTGTGAATCTCAATACAGGATTAGATGCAAGTAAATATGTTGTAGCCATTACTGGTGCTGTTTTTACAGGAGCGGTTTCTGCAGCAAATACGACTACAAATCCGAAATCATTCGGATCTTATTCCACAGAAATTACACAGGTAACGAGTGGTGGCAAAAGCTATCATGCCATTAATTTAGCTTTTAAAGGAGCTGGAACAGTTTCATCTCAAAACGGAACCTGGACACTTTCTTTAAGTGTCTTTGAAAAGTCATTAGTTAAAGACTGGGGAACTTTCACCGGTTCTGTTTCGGCATTAGCTTCGCCTGGCTATTCAGGAGTTTCAACCAATACACCACTAGGACTTCAATAAAAAAACTATGAAAAGAAAAATTTATATCACAATAATCATGTGTCTGGGATTGTTTATGAATGCCCAGCAGGGAAAAGTAGGGATAAACACCACAAGCCCTACAGAAACACTTGATGTTAATGGTAAAACATATACCAATTCTTTATATCTGAGAAACCCGGGAGAACCTACTATGTCGGGAGGTAGCTTTTTGGCAACTTCAGAGAATGCTTTACAGTTATATGACCCTGCTTTGGAAAGTAGTGGATTGTTTAATTACCTTAAACTTACTCTTACCGGAGTTCCGGGTACAGGAATTGAAGATTATGACACAAAAATAGACGCCAACAATTTTCTTGTTGTGCTTCATAATTACTCATTCAAGCTGAATGACGGAACTACCAGCGTAATGCTTGATTACGGAGATAACGGTACCAATGATAACAGACAGGGATCTCCTGATGTTGTTGCATTTAAAAGTAATGGAACATGGCATATCAAAGCAAAGTTTACGGACAGCAGAATTATTGCGACGAATTCACCCATTCCATCAAGAACTTACAACAACTTTACTGTTGATTTGTATATGATGGCATATAAAAGATTGATTGAAAAGCAAAACATCAGTGATATCAATACTGATCTTGGAGGGAATGACGGTTCTACGCAAACGATAAATAAACCATCAGGTTTTTAACAGGTTTCTCCTGTCAAAAATATAAAGGCTATTTAGAAAGTAAATAGCTTTTTTTTATTTTTGTTTCTAGAAATTTTTACATGTTCAATACTTCAAAAATACGGATAGCAGATTTTTTTCTTAATTGGAAATCTTTTCTTGTTTTTAACATTCTTATTTTCGTTGCTAAAATCGTTTTTTCAGCATATAATAACTTTCATGCAGAATGGTTTGAAGATTGGAGTATTGCCAGAAATTTAGCCACTCTTGAAATCTATTCATGGAACTATAAATTTAGAAGCTCAGCTTATAAACTTCCCTTATATCCTTTGTTTCTCTGTTTTTTCATGAAATGTTTCGGACTCCTGGATGCTGCTAAATTTATCATTATTACTCAGCATATTTTCTACTTTGTTATTCCAGTAATAATTATTAAAATATTCGAAAATTTTAATCTAAAGACAGTTGGTTTTCTATCTGCGTATTTTTTTATTTTTTCGCCCGCTTATTTTTATTATTCTAATATTTTAGAGGCTACCAATTTATTTATTCTGCTTTTTGCCGTTTGGCTTTATTGGTATTCTCTATGCTGGACTCAGGCATATATTAGCTTTAGTAAAATAATGGCTTTTTCTGTGATCACGGCTTTTGTTGCTTTAACACAGGTAGTAGCTGTTCCTGTTATGGGAGTGATGATTTTATTTTTAATCTTTTATAAAAAACGTACTTTAAAAGATATTTTCACTGTTACCTATATTGCTGTACTTGTATATTCTCCATGGGTAATTAGAAATTATATTACTTTTGATAAGGTTATTATCAGTAAATCACCTTTTTGGCAAAACGTATTCTTGGGTTATACTCCGGATTATCAGATATTACCGGCTAATCATTTTCTAACAGAAGAAGAAAAGAAGATTGTCTTTAAAAAGACAGCGGCCCATAATGAATTTATCAATGAGAAAATTTATAGGGAAGAGGTCTTGAAAATTGTTAGAAAAGACAGTTTTGCTCCCATAAAGAAAGGATTCAACAACTTTATTAGTTTATGGTTTGTTCCTAAAACATATTTTGATAATAATGGTCTGTCTATTCTTATTGGACGTAAATTATACGTTATTTTCATTAATTTATTATTATTAATAAGCATGATCTATTTTTTTAGGAACAATAAAAAAATATTTCTTTTTTGCAGTATTCTATTTACAGGGTTTACATTTCCATATTTAATAGGACATGCTGCAAACATCCGTTTTAAATTGGATTTTGAATGGGTAGAAACTTCTGTAATCTCGCTATTTTTATTTCATAAATATTTTGTGTCAAATAAGAAGTCCAGTACAAAGGATAAAATTAGTATTTAGAAAAAAATGCAATCCTTTCTAAAAATCAGCTAATTCGATTTGCTATTTCAAAAATATTTTATAATTTTGCAGTCCGAAAAGTAGGATTGTCTAAGGTGAGAATAGATAACCTGCTGAATAATAAATGCTTCCAAACTCATTAATTATTCAAACTTAAAAAACAAAAAATGGCTAAAAAAGTCTTTAAAATGGTAAAGCTTCAGGTGAAAGGTGGCGCAGCTAACCCTTCTCCACCAGTAGGTCCAGCATTGGGTTCTGCGGGTGTGAACATCATGGAGTTTTGTAAGCAATTTAACGGAAGAACTCAAGATAAGCCAGGACAAGTTTTACCTGTAGTAATTACAGTATACGAAGACAAATCTTTTGAATTCGTTATCAAAACTCCTCCTGCAGCAATCCAGTTAATGGATGCGGCTAAAATCAAGGGTGGTTCTGGAGAACCAAACAGAAACAAAGTAGGTTCTGTATCTTGGGATCAAGTGAAAAAAATCGCTGAAGATAAAATGGCGGACCTTAACTGCTTTACAATGGATTCAGCTGTTTCTATGGTTGCAGGTACTGCAAGATCTATGGGATTAAGAGTAACAGGAACTAAACCAACTTTTAACGCTTAATACTTAAAGAAGAAATGGCAAAATTAACAAAAAAGCAAAAGGAAGCTTTAAGCAAAGTAGAAAAAGGAAGAATCTATAACCTTGAAGAAGGTTCAGCTCTTGTAAAAGAAGTAAACACTGCAAAGTTTGACGCTTCTGTAGACATCGCTGTAAGATTAGGGGTAGATCCAAGAAAAGCAAACCAAATGGTGAGAGGTGTTGTATCTCTTCCTCACGGAACTGGTAAAGATGTTAAAGTTTTGGCTTTAGTAACTCCAGATAAAGAAGCAGAAGCTAAAGAAGCTGGTGCTGACTATGTAGGTCTTGATGAATATTTACAAAAAATCAAAGAAGGTTGGACAGATGTTGACGTTATCGTTACTATGCCAGCTGTAATGGGTAAATTAGGACCATTGGGTAGAGTATTAGGACCAAGAGGTTTAATGCCAAACCCTAAATCAGGTACTGTAACTATGGAAATTGGTAAGGCAGTAACTGAAGTAAAAGCAGGTAAAATTGACTTCAAAGTTGATAAATATGGTATTATCCACGCGGGTATTGGTAAAGTATCTTTCGATGCTGCTAAAATCAAGGAAAATGCTCAGGAATTGATTTCTACTTTGATTAAAATGAAACCAACTGCTGCTAAAGGAACTTATGTGAAGTCTATCTATTTGTCTTCTACAATGAGTCCAGGTATTGCAATTGATACTAAATCTGTTAACTAATAATAAATCCTTAAGACAATGACAAAAGACCAAAAAGTTGTAGCAATACAAGAGATCAAAGATTTGCTTCAGGATGCAAAAGTAGTTTACGTAGCAGATCTAGAAGGTTTGAACGCTGCTAAATCTTCTGACTTCAGAAGACAAGCTTTCAAGCAAAATATTAAAGTGAAAGTTGTAAAAAATACACTTTTACAAAAAGCAATGGAGCAAATGGAAGGAGTAGATTACTCTGAAATGTTCCAGTCTTTCAAAGGAAATTCAGCTATTATGATTTCTGAGACTGCAAACGCTCCTGCAAAATTAATCCAAGGGTTCAGAAAGAAAGAAGAAAAGCCGGCATTGAAGTCTGCTTTTGTTCAGGAAACTTTCTACGTTGGTGACAACAACCTAGACATGTTGGCTAACATTAAGTCTAGAGAAGAAATGATCGGTGAAATCATCGGATTGCTTCAGTCTCCAATTCAAAGAGTTGTTTCTGCTCTTCAAAACAAACCTGAAACTGTAGAAGCTAAAGCTGAAGAAGCTGCTCCTGCTGCTGAGGCTCCGGAAGCTCCTGCTGCAGAAAGCACTGACGAAACGCCAGCTGCTGAATAATTACACTCAAAAATAATAAATAATCAACAAAAACATTACAACAATGTCAGATTTAAAAAATTTAGCTGAAACGCTAGTAAACTTAACAGTAAAAGACGTAAACGAATTAGCTGCTATCCTTAAGGATGAGTACGGAATTGAGCCAGCTGCTGCTGCTGTAGTAGTTGCTGCAGGTGGAGCAGGTGAAGCTGCTGAAGAAAAAACAGAATTCGACGTAATTCTTAAGTCTGCAGGTGCTTCTAAATTAGCTATCGTTAAATTAGTAAAAGATTTAACTGGTGCTGGTCTTAAAGAAGCTAAAGATATCGTAGACGGTGCTCCAGCTCCAATCAAAACTGGTGTATCTAAAGACGAAGCTGAAGCTCTTAAGAAGCAATTAGAAGAAGCTGGTGCTGAAGTAGAATTGAAATAATCAATTTATACTATAAAATAATAAGCCTGAGTATTACTCGGGCTTTTTTATGGAGTAAAGATTAGAGCCCTGACTTTATTATTAAAAAAGACCAATTGTTAAAAAAGTATACGTTGATTTTAAATCATGCAAAATTTATTTTCGCAATGAAATATTGTGAATGTGGATAACTTTTTGTATCTTTGCTCCTCTTTTGGCGCGAAAAATTGTTTGTAAATCTATAAAATACTGAGTATTAACTCTTTCATGAAAATGAAAGGGCTTTATTGTATATAGACATTGCGGCGGTTCTGCCTCAAAAGTAATAAAAATATTTTGCATTACGCTGTGAAAAGATATACCAGTGTTGCAGTTAGAAGCTTAATACGATTTAAATAATTGGGAATTAGGAATAAAACTTGATGATTGCGCCAAAATTTTCTTATTTATTCTTTTCTCGGATTTAATACGATTCACTTCTGATATTTTTTAATCAAAATATTTTTTAACCCTTTCTTAAAAGTTTTATGAGTAAAACAACAGCAACAACTAGGGGGGATAAGAGAGTTAACTTCTCTTCAGCGAAAGGAAAAATTATTACTCCAGACTTCTTGGATATCCAAATTGAGTCTTTTAGTGAGTTTTTCCAGCTAGATACCCTTCCGGAAGACAGAACAAACGAAGGTTTGTATAAGACCTTCCAGGAAAATTTCCCGATTACCGATTCCAGAAATCAATTCGTATTGGAATTCTTGGATTATTTGGTGGATTCTCCACGTTATTCAATTGACGAGTGTGTGGAAAGAGGATTGACGTATTCAGTGCCTCTTAAAGCAAGACTTAAATTGTATTGTACAGACCCTGAACACGAGGATTTCCAGACTGTAGTTCAGGATGTATATTTAGGCCCTGTTCCATATATGACGCCTAGTGGATCTTTCATCATCAATGGTGCAGAAAGAGTTATCGTTACGCAGCTTCACCGTTCACCTGGTGTATTCTTCGGACAAACGTACCACGCAAATGGAACAAAATTGTATTATTCAAGAATTATCCCTTTCAAAGGATCTTGGATGGAATTTACCACCGATATCAACAGCGTTATGTACGCGTATATCGACCGTAAGAAAAAATTACCGCTAACTACTTTATTAAGAGCGATTGGTTATGAATCTGATAAGGATATCCTTCAGATCTTCGACCTTGCTGAGGAAGTAAAAGTTTCTAAAGCTGCCCTTAAAAAAGTTGAAGGAAGAACATTGGCTGCGAGAGTTTTGAACACTTGGTTTGAAGATTTCGTAGATGAAGATACAGGTGAGGTAGTTTCTATCGAAAGAAACGAAATCATCTTGGATAGAGAAACGATTCTTGAAAAAGAACATTTGGATCTTATTCTTGATGCTGGGGTGAAATCTATCTTGATTCACAAAGAAAACAGCAATGAATTCTCTATCATCCAGAATACATTACAAAAAGACCCTACCAACTCTGAAAAAGAAGCGGTAGAGTACATCTATCGTCAGTTAAGAAACGCAGATCCGCCAGATGAGGAAACGGCAAGAGGAATCATTGAAAAATTATTCTTCTCTGAACAAAGATATTCTCTAGGTGAAGTAGGTCGTTACAGATTGAATAAAAAATTAGGTCTTAACATTCCTACAACTACTGAGGTTCTTACAAAAGAAGATATCATTGCTATTGTAAGACATTTGATCGAGCTTGTTAACTCTAAAGCAGAGGTTGATGATATCGACCACTTATCAAACAGAAGAATCAAAACTGTTGGTGAGCAATTAGCTGGACAATTCGGTGTAGGTCTTTCAAGAATTGCAAGAACAATCAAGGAAAGAATGAACGTTAGAGATAACGAAATCTTTACTCCACTTGATCTTGTTAATGCTAAAACTTTAACATCAGTAATCAACTCGTTCTTTGGTACCAACCAGCTTTCTCAGTTCATGGACCAAACCAACCCGCTTTCAGAGATCACTCACAAGAGAAGATTATCTGCACTAGGGCCTGGAGGTTTATCAAGAGAAAGAGCCGGTTTCGAGGTTCGAGACGTTCACCATACTCACTACGGAAGAATTTGTCCGATTGAAACTCCGGAAGGACCAAACATCGGTTTGATTTCATCTTTAGGTATTTATGCTAAGATCAATAACTTAGGTTTCATCGAAACTCCATATAGAAAAGTAGAAGATGGTAAAATCGATTTATCGGCTGATCCAATTTACTTAAATGCGGAAGACGAAGAAGATAAAGTAATTGCTCAGGCGAACGTTGAGCTAAACGATAATGGTGAATTCTTAACAGACAGAATTATTGCAAGATTGGATGGTGACTACCCTGTAGTTGAGCCAAATCAGGTAAACCTTATCGACGTAGCACCAAACCAGATTTCGGGTATTTCTGCATCATTAATTCCATTCTTGGAGCATGATGACGCGAACCGTGCCTTGATGGGATCCAACATGATGCGTCAGGCAGTTCCTTTGTTGAAGCCACAGGCTCCAATCGTAGGTACAGGTCTGGAACAGCAAGTTGCGAAAGATTCAAGAATTTTAATTAACGCTGAAGGTACTGGTACTGTAGAGTATGTAGATGCTGACAAGATCGTTATTAGATATGAAAGAAGCGAGGATGAGGATTTAGTATCGTTTGAATCTGCTACTAAAACATATAACTTAACTAAGTTTAGAAAAACTAACCAAAGTACAACCATCACACTAAGACCAAACGTACGAGTAGGTGATGTAGTGGAGAAAGGGCAGGTGCTTTGTGACGGTTATGCTACTGAAGACGGAGAATTAGCTCTTGGTAGAAACTTAGTGGTTGCGTTCATGCCTTGGAAAGGATACAACTTCGAGGATGCGATCGTAATCAACGAAAAAGTTGTACGTGAAGACTGGTTTACTTCAATCCACGTAGATGAATATTCTCTTGAGGTTCGTGATACCAAATTGGGTATGGAAGAATTAACAGCAGATATTCCAAACGTTTCTGAAGAAGCAACTAAAGATCTTGATGAAAACGGTATGATCAGAATCGGTGCAGAAGTGAAGCCTGGAGATATTATGATTGGTAAAATCACTCCAAAAGGTGAATCTGACCCGACTCCTGAAGAAAAATTGTTGAGAGCAATCTTCGGTGACAAAGCCGGTGATGTGAAGGATGCTTCATTGAAAGCTGACTCATCATTAAGAGGGGTTGTGATCAACAAAAAGTTGTTCTCAAGAAACATTAAAGATAAAAAGAAAAGAACTGAAGAGAAACTTAAACTTGAAGAAATTGAAAACACTTACAAGGCTAAGTTTGATGAGTTGAGAAATACTTTAATTGAAAAATTAAATACACTGGTAAGTGGTAAAACTTCTCAGGGGGTTAAAAATGACCTAGATGAAGAGATCATCGGTAAAGGTGTGAAATTCACTCATAAATTATTGACTTCAGTTGAAGATTATGTAAACGTTAGTGGTTCAGACTGGACTGTAGATAACGATAAAAATGAATTGATTAAACAATTAATTCATAATTACAAAATCAAATACAATGATATTCAAGGGGTTAAAAACCGTGAGAAATTCGCAATTTCAATCGGAGACGAGCTTCCTGCAGGTATCATGAAATTGGCTAAAGTTTATATTGCTAAGAAACGTAAACTGAATGTAGGGGATAAAATGGCGGGTCGTCACGGTAACAAAGGTATCGTTTCAAGAATCGTTCGTGAAGAAGATATGCCATTCCTTGAAGACGGAACACCGGTAGATATCGTATTGAATCCACTAGGGGTACCTTCTCGTATGAACATCGGCCAGATTTATGAAACAGTTCTTGGATGGGCTGGTAAAAAATTAGGATTGAAGTTCGCTACACCAATTTTTGATGGAGCAAGCTTAGACCAAATCACTGAATACACTGAAAAAGCAGGTCTTCCTAAATTTGGTAACACTTATCTTTACGATGGTGGTACCGGAGAAAGATTTACACAGCCGGCTACAGTAGGGGTAATCTATATGTTGAAACTAGGGCACATGGTAGATGATAAGATGCACGCACGTTCTATCGGTCCTTACTCATTGATTACTCAGCAGCCGTTAGGAGGTAAAGCTCAGTTCGGAGGTCAGAGATTCGGAGAGATGGAGGTTTGGGCTCTTGAAGCATTCGGAGCATCTAACATCTTGAGAGAAATCTTAACTGTGAAGTCAGATGACGTGATTGGTAGAGCAAAAACTTATGAAGCAATTGCAAAAGGTGAATCGATGCCTGAACCTGGTATTCCGGAATCATTCAACGTATTACTTCATGAGCTACAAGGTCTTGGATTAGACGTAAGATTGGAAGAGTAATTTAAAGATTTAATTATTCAAAAATTTAAAAATCATTAAACTCATAAGAGTGAAAGAAAAACATCAAATTAATTTTTGAATCTTTCAATCTTTTAATCTTTAATCAAATTTAAAATGTCAAATAAAAATAAATCAAGTAGATTTAATAAAATAACCATCGGTTTAGCTTCACCGGAGTCTATCTTACAAGACTCAAGAGGGGAAGTTCTTAAGCCGGAAACTATTAACTACAGAACGCATAAGCCTGAAAGAGACGGTTTGTTCTGTGAAAAAATCTTCGGTCCTGTAAAGGATTACGAATGTGCTTGTGGTAAATACAAGAGAATTCGTTACAAAGGGATCGTTTGTGACCGTTGTGGAGTAGAAGTTACGGAGAAAAAAGTAAGAAGAGAGAGAATCGGGCACATCAACCTTGTAGTTCCAATCGCTCACATCTGGTATTTCCGTTCTTTACCGAACAAAATCGGTTACCTTTTAGGAATTCCTTCCAAGAAATTGGATATGATCATCTACTACGAAAGATATGTAGTGATCCAACAAGGTATTGCTAAGAAATTAGACGGTTCTGATTTCGAAAATATGGAGTTCTTAACTGAAGAAGAGTACCTGGATATCATGGAAACTCTTCCGATAGAGAATCAATATCTTGACGATTCTGATCCTAATAAGTTCATCGCTAAAATGGGTGCTGAAGCTGTTGAGGAATTATTAAAAAGAATTGACCTTGATGCACTGTCTTTCGACTTGAGACATAAGGCTCACAACGAAGGTTCAAAACAAAGAAGAACTGAAGCTCTGAAAAGATTGAACGTTGTAGAAGCATTAAGAGGTGCTAATACAAGAATGATCAACAAGCCTGAGTGGATGATTATGCGTGTGCTTCCAGTTATCCCGCCAGAACTAAGACCATTGGTTCCGTTGGATGGTGGACGTTTCGCTACTTCTGACTTAAATGACCTTTATAGAAGAGTTATCATCAGAAATAACCGTTTGAAAAGATTATTGGAGATCAAAGCTCCTGAAGTAATCTTGAGAAACGAGAAGCGTATGCTTCAGGAATCAGTAGATTCATTATTCGATAATACAAGAAAATCTTCTGCAGTAAAATCTGAATCAAACAGACCATTGAAATCACTTTCTGATTCATTGAAAGGTAAGCAAGGTCGTTTCCGTCAGAACCTACTAGGGAAAAGGGTAGACTACTCTGCGCGTTCGGTAATTGTTGTAGGTCCAAACTTACAGCTTCACGAATGTGGTATCCCTAAAGATATGGCAGCTGAACTTTACAAACCGTTCATCATTAGAAAACTAATCGAGAGAGGTATTGTAAAAACTGTAAAATCTGCGAAGAGAATTATTGATAGAAAAGAACCGGTAGTTTATGATATCCTTGAAAACGTGATGAAAGGTCACCCTGTTCTATTGAACAGAGCACCTACGCTTCACAGACTGGGTATTCAGGCTTTCCAACCTAAGATGATCGAAGGTAAGGCAATCCAGCTACACCCATTGGTAACAACAGCATTCAACGCCGATTTCGATGGTGACCAGATGGCGGTACACTTACCGTTAGGTCCTGAAGCGATCCTTGAAGCTCAGTTATTGATGCTTGGTTCTCAAAACATCTTGAACCCTGCAAACGGTTCTCCAATTACGGTACCTTCTCAGGACATGGTTCTTGGTCTTTACTTTATGACAAAACAGTTGGATTCAACTGAGACTATGAAAGTAAAAGGTGAAGGTCTTGCATTCTATTCTCCTGAGGAAGCGGAAATCGCTTATGCAGAAGGAAAAGTTTCTCTAAATGCTAAGGTAAGATGTAAATTGCCAGTTAAGGAAAACGGAGAAATCGTAACAAGACTGATTGAAACTACTGTAGGTAGAATCTTATTCAACCAGATTGTACCAAAACAGGTAGGATATATTAATGAGCTTCTTACTAAGAAATCATTAAGAAACGTTATCGGTAAGATCCTTGCTGATACAGATTTCCCTACAACTGTGAAGTTCCTTGATGCAATGAAAGACTTAGGATATTCAAATGCATTTAAAGGAGGTCTTTCTTTCTCATTAGGAGACATCGTGGTTCCTGTTGAGAAAAAACAGATGATTGCACAATCAATTGAAACTGTAGACGAAATTAGAGCTAACTATAACATGGGTCTAATTACCGATACAGAACGTTATAACCAGGTAATCGACGTTTGGACGAACACCAACGCAGGATTAACTGAAATGATCATGAGCAGAATGAAAACTGACCAAGGTGGTTTCAACTCTGTATACATGATGCTTGACTCTGGAGCGAGGGGTTCTAAGGAGCAGATCCGTCAGTTATCAGGGATGAGAGGTTTGATGGCAAAACCGCAGAAAGCCGGTTCTACCGGTGCGGAAATCATCGAAAACCCGATCCTTGCGAACTTTAAAGAAGGTCTTTCCATCCTAGAATACTTTATCTCTACCCACGGTGCCCGTAAAGGTCTTGCGGATACCGCTCTTAAGACTGCCGATGCAGGTTATTTAACGAGAAGATTGGTAGACGTTGCACAGGACGTTATCGTTACAGAAGACGACTGTGGAACTTTAAGAGGTACAGAAGTCACTGCACTTAAGAAAAATGACGAGATTGTTGAAAAGATCTCTGAAAGAATCTTAGGTAGAGTTTCTTTACATAATGTTTACGATCCTGAAACAGATGAACTAATTGCTGAAGCTGATCAGGTAATTACTGAAGCATTAGCTAAGAGAATTGAAGAAGCTGGGTTAGAAGCTGTTGAAGTTCGTTCACCATTAACTTGTGAAGCTAAGAAAGGTATCTGTGCGAAATGCTACGGTAGAAACTTGGCTACAGGTAAAATGATTCACATGGGTGAAGCGGTAGGTGTAATTGCAGCACAATCAATTGGGGAACCGGGAACTCAGCTTACCCTGAGAACTTTCCACCAAGGGGGTACTGCAGGAAACGTATCAGAAAACCCATCAATCGTTGCAAGAAGAGACGGTATCGTTGAAATGGATGAAGTAAGAACAATTACTTCTGAAGATGAGAACGGTAATACATCAGAAGTTGTAGTTTCCCGTTCAACAGAATTCAGATTAGTTGCTGATAATGAATCCAGAACTCCATTAATGGTAGCTAACGTACCTTACGGTTCAATATTAGCTGTAAAACCAGGTGATAAAGTGAAAAAAGGTGATGTAATCTGTACATGGGATGCCTATAACGCGGTAATCATTGCTGAAACATCTGGTAAGGTTGAATACGAGGATATCATCCAGGGTATTTCATTCCAGTTGGAGATTGACGAAGCAACAGGATTTGAAGAGAAAGTAATCTCTGAATCTAGAAATAAGAAAGCGGTACCTACATTAAAAGTTGTAGACTCTAAAGGTGTTGAACAAAAAGGTTATAACTTACCGGTAGGAGCCCACTTGATGGTTAACGATGGTGAAAAAATTAAGGCTGGTAAAGTCTTGATCAAGATCCCTAGAAAATCTGCAAAAGCAGGGGATATCACCGGAGGTCTTCCGAGAGTTACTGAATTATTCGAAGCAAGAAACCCTTCAAACCCTGCGGTAGTAACAGAAATCGATGGGGTAGTTTCTTACGGAAAAATCAAGAGAGGTAACCGTGAACTTATTGTTGAGGCTAAAACTGGAGAGAGAAAAATTTATTTAGTTAAATTATCAAACCAGATCTTAGTACAGGAGAATGACTTCGTAAGAGCAGGTTCTCCATTGTCTGACGGTTCTATCACACCGGAAGATATCCTAAGAATTAAAGGTCCAACTGCAGTTCAGGAATATCTGGTAAATGAAATTCAGGAAGTTTACCGTTTACAAGGGGTAAAAATCGACGACAAGCACTTCGAAATTATCGTAAGACAGATGATGACGAAAGTATCTATCGTGGATGGAGGTGATACTCAGTTCCTTGAAGGAGCTCTTGAACATAAATATGACTTCTTGGAAGAAAATAACAGAGTATTCGGTCTTAAAGTAGTTGTTGATGCTGGTGATTCTAAAGTATTCAAACCAGGTCAGATGATTACAGCGAGAGAATTAAGAGACGAAAACTCTAAATTGAAGCGTGAAGATCAGGCTTTAGTTGAGGTGAGAGAAGCTTTGCCGGCTACAGCAACACCTGTATTGCAAGGTATTACAAGAGCAGCTCTTCAGACTAAGTCATTCATGTCTGCAGCATCGTTCCAGGAAACAACTAAGGTCCTTAACGAAGCAGCAGTTGCTGGTAAGGTAGATGATCTTAACGGTCTTAAAGAAAATGTAATTGTAGGACACAGAATTCCTGCAGGTACTGGTCTTAAAGAATACCAAAATGTAATTGTAGGTTCTAGAAAAGAATTCGAAGACCTTAACTAAAATTAATGATTTGGAATTTGAGGTTTGAAATTATTTTTATATTTTCACAACCTCAAATTTCGAATTTAAAAAATAATTTATAACAATGGACAACAATCAAAATCCACAAGACGGAAACATCAACATCGAATTAAACGAAATGGTAGCAGCAGGAATCTATGCTAACTTAGCCTTAGTAAACCACTCTCCATCTGAATTCGTTGTAGATTTTATCCAATTGATGCCGGGGGTACAACAAGCGAAAGTAAGATCAAGAGTTATCCTTGCTCCACTTCACGCTAAAAGAGTATTATCTGCTCTACAGCAAAACATCGCTAACTACGAACAACAATTTGGAGAAATCAAAGAAGTTGAGCCTTTCGTGTTAGGAGCTAACAACGTACAAGCTTAAGATTTTTCTTAACATATACATAAATGCCTCAATGAAAATTGAGGCATTTTTTTATGAAATAATTTCTGTAAAGATGTATTACTGGTAATAAAAAACAGTTAAAGATATTCTAATAGTGATAAGGATATGTAGATTAATTATGTTAAATTATGATATTTTGTGTTGAACTTGATTATATTTGTAGAAAATTTAAAAATGAGAAGGTATTATATTTGGAGTATATTGTTATGTGCAAATGTGAGTATATATGCACAGAAAAACAACACACTTCAGGCAAATCAAAAGCATTTACAAGAGCTGTATGCCAAATATAAAAAGGATCTTAAAAAGCAGCATAAGTATGGGAAGTCGGCTGGGATACCTCCTAATCCATATAATGAAGAAGATTTTAAGAGAACCATGGATCCGGTTACGGGCCAAACAAATTTTGAGGGATTAATAAAAATAAGAAAAGATATTTTAGAAGGAAGATATGCTCCTCAAACCGGGATGTCTTTTCTGTCTAATAATTCATCTGCAACGTCAAAAAGTTTCGACCAACCTTGGATTGAAAGAGGACCTTACAGCGTAGGAGGCAGAACAAGGGCAATCATGTTTGATCCCAATGACCCTACAGGGAAAAGAGTATTTGCAGGAAGTGTTTCAGGTGGTCTTTGGGTAAATCAGGATCCTTCAATCAGTACTAATGAATGGACTCCATTAAGTACATTTTGGGCTAATACTTCGGTTTCGAGTATTACTTATGATCCGAATAATCCTCAGGTTTTTTATGTGGGGACAGGAGAAGCTTCAACATCAGATGCAATAGGATCAGGAATTTGGAAATCTACAAACGGAGGTATAACATGGACTCAGATTTTTACAATACCAGTAACATATTCTAATGGAGTAAGAAGTGGTAATTTTTATATTAATGATGTAAAAGTAAGAAATAATGGCGGTGTTTCTGAAGTATATGCCGGAGTAAGTGGTGGGTATAATGATGGAGCATTCCAGGGATTGAGTCAATCAGGATTGTATAAATCTACTGACGGAGGTGTTACATTTGTAAAAAACACCAGCTTATTAGCGCTTAATACAACGACAGGTACAACAAGTACCACGGGTTATTCCATTCAGCAGATAGAAATTGGAGCGGATAATTCAGTCTGGGTTTCTACCAGATCTTCAAGATATTCAAATATAGATTCAGGAGGAAGAATTTTAAAATCTACTAACGGAACTACTTTTACTGAAGTTTATAATGTTGGAAATTCTGGTTCAAGAGTAAACTTTACGCTTTCCAAAACAAATGCCAATAAGGTATACGCATTTATGCAGGGAACAGGTTCTTCCGAGCCAATACGTATTGCAAAATCTATAGATGGAGGTACTACATGGCAAGCTAGTAACGATGGAACAGGAACTGTCAATCTTCCTACAGCTACGGATACAAGTATTCCGGCAAATGACTTTACAAGAGGACAATCTTTTTATGATCTTGTAATTGCCGCAGATCCACAAGATGATAATAGTGTATATATTGGTGGAGTAGATTTATATAAGTCCACAAACGGGGGAGCCAATTGGTCACAAATTTCAAAATGGTCCAATAACAACGCAATGGCAAATTTGCCGGTTTCTATTGTACATGCAGATCAGCATGCCATAGTTTTTAATCCTTTTAATAACTATGCAACGGGACAAATGATGTTTGGTAATGATGGTGGAATTTATTTTGCTGCCAATAAAGCCAATATTGCAACAAATACTGGTTTCTCAGCAAGAAATACAAGATATAATGTGACGCAGTTTTACTCTGCAATGCTTAATCCTATAAAAGCACCTGCGAACGAAGAATTGTTAGCCGGAGCGCAGGATAATGGTTCATGGTGGTTGTATGGAGCACCACAAGCTAATAATTTCCTGACAAGCCAATCCGCAACGGGAGGAGATGGAATGTATACAGAATATGATGATCAGGATAATTATGAAATTGCCAGCTATGTTTACAACAACCATTACTTGTTAACAACAGGCACATATTATTTATTATCATCTGCTAATAGAAATAACTATGGACACTTTGTTAATGAACTGGCTTTAGACAGGGTCAATGATGTATTTTATTCTTATCGTTCAGGATTGACGCTTTTTAGAACTGCCGGACTTTCTGCTACTGCAACAACATTTACAAATGTTACGGTTACTGCGGGAACAGCACAAAGTGGTGAGCAGATTTCTTGGATGAAAGTTTCTCCTTACACTACTGCATCTACAACATTGTTTGTTGGAACAAATTTAGGAAGGGTATTTAAAATAACCAATGCTAATACTACATCTTATACCTCTACACTTCTTACATCTCCAGCAACCGGAACTATTTCGGATATAGAATTCGGAGCTAATGAGAATGAAATTATGATAACGCTATCCAACTATAACCTTACAAGTGTGTTTTATTCTACAGATGGAGGGGTTACATGGCAGAATAAGGAAGGAAATCTTCCTGATATGCCTGTAAGAACGATATTGAGAAACCCGGATAATCCAAATGAAGTATTATTGGGAACAGAAATGGGAGTCTGGGGTACAACTAATTTTATGGATCCGGCACCTATTTGGTCATCCGTAACAGGGAATATCGGAAATGTGAGAATAACAAATTTAGATTACAGACCATCTACGAAAACAATATTGGTTTCGACCTATGGAAGAGGAGCTTGGACTTCACAAAACAGCAACTCTTTAGCAACTGGAGAAGTAAGCTCTAAAAAGGATATGACTATGATCTATCCTAACCCTTCAAAAGGGATTGCACATTTAAGATTTGATACTTCTAAATATAGTGCTGTAGACATAAGCATTTTTGATGGCTCAGGAAGATTGATATACAGCAAAAAAAATGTGAAGTCTGATGAAGAGTTTGGACAAAGATTAACACCAGGAAAATATGTACTTAAGGCCGATTATAAAGGAGAAAAAATATATAGCGGTAATTTCTTAGTACTAGGAAGAGTAGGGGGAGATGATGATTAACAATGAATAATCAATTACTTTTAATATTATTTTGGATACTGGCTTCTTGTGGGAAGCCGGTATCTTCTGTATATCAGGAAAAAAATATATCGGTAATCTCTGCAGAAAAAACAGAATGGGTGGGAGGAAGAGCCGGTGTAAGGGGCATAATGTATACCGTAAAATTGAAGAAGAGAAATAATCAGACCATCACTGTAAAAACTTTGCGAGCAGAAGGAAATACAATTCCATTTGTACAAAACAATTCTGAAAATATAATTGTAATAAGAGGAAATTTACAGTTTAATAATACAGAAGATCATACTTTTGCGGATAAAATTACAACAGAAAAATCTACATCCCCAACATTAAATCCAAAAGATAATTGGATAGAGTATACAGTAAAAGATTCTAAGAAACTTTATAAGATAAACATTTCAAAGTTTATTTTAATTGAACCAGTAGGCGAATTAATTCCCAAAAGACAATAATACTTTTGAATAAAAAACTATTTTTTATTTTTATCTGCATTCCGGTGCTCATGTTATTTAATAATGTGATCTATCATATTATTTCTCATGTGAAAAGAGAATTGTACGAAAATGTACAATATAATATTTCGAAAAAACATTTCAGGAAATCTGAAACAATTTACTTTACAGAAAAAGATCTGGTAAAAGCGAAATGGAAAGAAGAAAAAGAATTTATTCTTAACGGATATTCTTACGATGTTATTGGCGTCAGCATTATAAAAGGGAAAAAGTATTTTCTCTGTTATATAGATAAAAAAGATATCATCATTAATTCATTATTGACTTTTTCCGAGAAACTCAGAGTTAAGAAAATAAATATAAGAAAGCAAATAGATTTGCCAGTGCATGAAAGAGCCATATCCAAAACATCCAGCTTTTTTATGGCTTTCGAAGACGATAATCTTAATACTTTTAATAGCTGTTATATCAGAACACTGCCCAATCATTATATACAATTAGAAAATACACATCATTCATCCATTATTATTCCGCCTCCTGAAGAGACTGTTTACAGAAAGCGAATATAATTTAATGATAATAATTTTTTAATGTAATGAAAAGATATATAGGGATTGCAGCTGTATTATGCTGCGTAATTGTGAATGCTCAACAGTCACCGGAAAGCACAATAGAAGAAGTGGCGATACAAGGAAGAAAGAAAATAAAACAGGAACGTGCCGAATTCAAAAGACACGGACAATCTGTTGAAACACTTTCTGAAGAAGAATTAAATAGAAACAACCCTGCTGCAATTGATCAGACATTATCAACAATGCCTGGTTTACAGGTGGATAAAAGAACGAATTTCGGAGGTCAGAGACTTGTTGTGCGCGGATATGGAAACGATCAGAAGTTTAATAACTGGGGAATTAAAGCATATTGGAATAATATGCCTTTAACAAATGCAGAAGGAATAACAATCTTAGATGATGTAGATTTTGCTTATGTAAACAATGTGGAAGTAATAAAAGGTCCTGCTGCCACGATGTATGGAGGAGGAGTTGGAGGTGCTGTACGCTTCTATACCCGTCCGGATTTCACAAAAGGAGTTTCTGTTTCGGAAAATGCGATGTTTGGAGCTTTTAAAACTTTTCAGTCCAGAACACAGCTGAATGTTGCAGATGAGAACTATTCTGTGAATGCGGCGTATGGGCATCTTGAAACTGATGGTTACAGACCGAATGGAGGAGGATTAAAAAACTTTTTCAATATCAATGGAACTGTGAAGCTTGGAAAAAAAGATCAGTTAAGTTTTTTTGCAAGTCAGGCTTACTCTTATGAGCATACTTCAGGACAAATTTCATATGATGATTATTATGCGGGAATTGATAACGGAAACACAGCTTATATCAGTAAAAATGCGGGAACTAAAATAAAATCAACCAGGGTCGGATTAAGCAATACGGTAAATATTTTACCCAACCTGAGAAATTATACAACCTTATTTTACTATAACGGAAATACAGAAAGCATTTCGGCTGGGGCTTACGGTATTACAAGCTCACCAAACGTAGGATTACGTTCAACGTTTACCTTGAGAAATGAGTTCAATAATTTTGAAAACAAATTAGATTTTGGAACAGAAATTCAGAATTCAGTTTCTACTGCTTCAAGCTATCGTTTTGATGGGAAAGACCCTAATAATCCATTATTAACAACAGGAATTAACGGAGCCTCTTATTTTAAATATAATAATAATCAGTCGACTTATTTTGCCATAGATTACCTTACGTATAAACCATGGGGGCTAACTTTGCTGGCTGGAGTAAGTGCGAATAGAACCAATTATGACAGGAAAGATCTTTTTGCTTTGCCTGGACTAATTGCTGCACATACAAAAGACCAGTCATTTGAAAAAGATTATAAAGTTGCATATACACCACATTTTGCTTTACAAAAAGAATGGAAACAACAGATTTTTAATCTTAGCTACAGTGAAGGATATAATTCTCCTACAGCAGCTTCATCATTCATAACTTATACAAATACAGCCAATGATGATCTGAAACCTGAACGTGCCAAAATGATTGATTTCAGTGTACATGGTTTATTGTTAAACACAAAATTGGATTATCAGGTCTCTGTATTCAGAATAGATTATTCTAATAAACTGACACAATTGGTTATTCCTAATTCCGGTAACCAAACATACTGGGCCAATACAGGAAGTCAGAAAAATAACGGATTGGAAGTAAGTGTTGGGTATCAGTATAAAAATGAAAATTCATTCATTAACAGAATTGTTCCGTTTGTAAACCTTTCTTATTATGATGCGAAATATAAAGACTTTAAAACAAGATTGGGAGGAGAAGACCGAGATTACATCCATAAAACGGTGGTAGGAGTTCCAAGAAATAAATATGCAATTGGTTTGGATATTTATACCAAGCCAGGTTTTTATTTTGTGAATACATACAATTATTTAGGAAACGTATATGCTGATTTTAATAATGACAGATTGGTAAAAGGCTTTGGACTGCTGAATTCAAAATTAGGTTATAAAAAATCCTTTAATAAACTGGATCTGGATGTTTTTGTAATGGGAAATAATCTGACAAACCAGATTAATTATACATTCCTGTTCTTAGGAAACAGTATTAATGATTCAGATACAGGAAGTAACTATCCGAAAGGAGTCGCAACAGACCTCAATCCGGGACCTCATCAATCCTATTTCTTTTACGGTGCAAACCTGAAATACAGATTCTAAAATTAAAAACTGTTTCAAAAAATGAAACAGTTTTTTTATCATTTATTCTTAAATGTTCAAATTCATTTTTATTAATATTACATCTGTTTTTAATGGAAACCTATATCTTAAATGAATAAAATGTGAACTTTTTTTATAGATAATAAAAGAATTTTAATTTTTTACGATTACAACTCTTGAATTTTATATATTTGTTACTATATATGATTTAATGAATATGATAAATAACCAGTTTATTATTAATAAATTCGGGTTTTTGGGAGAAGATTTTTCAATTGAGCTTCAAAAGAATGCATTTATTACCGATATTAAAGCTAAGACGGAAATTATTACAGAAGGGCAGAAGGTAAGATATGTTCCTTTTTTAATAAAAGGTTCTATCAAGGTATATTCTTTAAATGATGGAAGAGAACTTATCTATTATTACGTAAGACCTAATGATAGCTGTTTGATGACTTTTTCATCTATTTTTGGCGACTATACCAGTAAAGTATATGCTCTTGCTGAAGAAGATTCTGAAGTAATGCTGGTTCCCGTTGCAGTTTTGCATGACTGGCTGATTAGATTTCCTGAAATCAATAAGCTTTTTTATCATGAATATGACAAAAGGTTTACAGATATCATGAATATGGTGAATGATGCTGTTTTTCACAGGCTTGATAAAAGAGTATTAAATTATATCAAACAGCAGATTTTAATTACAGGAACCAATCCTATAAAACTTACCCATAGGGAAATCGCCAGTAATTTAGGAACTTCCAGAGAAGTGGTAAGCCGTGTATTAAAAAAAGTTGAAAACGATGGCGAAATTATTCAGACTAGAGAAGGTATAAAAATACCTGTTAATGAAAATGTTAGGTGATTCTAATAAATATTATTTAATTATTTTAACAATTCGATTGATAAAAACAATTTTGTCGGTGACTTTTATCACATGCTTTTGAAAGCATAAGTCTATAAGTTTGTTGTATTAATTTTTTAATAAAAGATAAGCGTATGACAAAAACTTTCTTCTTTTTGTCAATGTTGGCTTCAAGTCTTGCTTTTGCACAGGAAGACTTGTTGAAGGATATTGATACTATTAAAACAAACACCGAAATTTCACAGCCTGCATTTAAGGCATTACAAGTCGTCACAGGTCAATCTACAAAGCTTCCTGCGAAAAATGAATGGTATATCGTTGTAGCCCATCGTTTTGGAGATGTAAGTAAAGGATTCAAAGATTTTTTTGGATTAGATGATGCTTCTACTAAATTAGGAGTAATCTATGGCGTTACCGATGGTCTTTCATTAAATCTTTCCAGAGAAACGAATCAGAAAACCTTTGAAGGTGGCGCTAAATACAAACTGCTGAAACAAAGCGAAAATTTTCCGTTGGATATTGTGGGATATAATGTATTGGCTGTAAATACAGATCTTAGTAAAGATAATTATCCTGATCTTCAGTTTGGGGACAGGCTTTCCTATCTTACTCAGGCGCTAATTTCAAGAAGGTTTAATGATAAATTTTCTTTACAATTAACTCCATCTTATGTCCACAAGAACCTTTACGAGCCGAGTATCGAAAATAAAGACCAGTTTCTTACAGGATTAGGTGGTCGTTATAAGATTTCAAAAAGAATTTCTATCAACGCAGAATATTTTGTGAATTTCGATAATCACAGTTTTTATAAAAATCCCCTTTCTTTGGGTATGGATATAGAAACCGGGGGACATGTTTTCCAGCTGTTGTTTACCAATTCCCAGCTCAATTCGGATATTGGCTATCTCACCAATGCAACCGGAGATTGGGGAAAAGGACATATTTTCTTTGGGTTTAATCTTTATAGAGTTTTTTAATATGAAAAAGATAATGTACATATTTTCATTGGCGACTATTCTGATTGCTTGTGAAAGCAGAACCTATGAAGAAATCTCAGGATCAACACCTATTGTAGAAAAAGTAACCTATAATAAAGATGTAAAACCTCTTATAGATGCGAACTGTATCGTTTGCCATTCAGCAGGAGGTTCGGCTTCTTTTCAGCCTTGGACCAGCTATACCCAAGTGAAAAATCATATTGATAATATTTTAGACAGAATACAAAGACCTGTCGGAGATCCTCAGAAAATGCCACAAGGAGGAGCTTTGTCTCCATCACAGATCAATATTTTTATTCAATGGAAAACTGACGGACTTATTGAAAATTAAACTGAATAATATGAAAAAGTTAATCATACTAACCGTTTCGTTACTTTTTGCAAACCTTGTTTCAGCTCAGAAATACAGCTCGAAAACGGGGAAAGTAACTTTTGAAGCCTCAGTGCCTCTATTTGAGGACGTCTTTGCTCAGGATGACAATAATATTGTTGTTTTGAACGCTGATACAGGAGATATAGCTTCCGTTTCTGCAGTTAAAAACTTTCATTTCAAAGTGAAACTCATGGAGGAGCATTTTAACGAAAGTTATGCAGAAACTGCAAAATACCCGAAAACCACTTTCTCAGGAAAGATTTTGAATTTTGATAAAACAAAACTAACTGCGAATCCACAGAAATATACTATACAGGGAACTTTAAACTTTCATGGAGTGGATAAAGCCTATACCTCTAATGCAAGTATTTATGCTAAAGATAGCAAAATTTATATATCTGGCGGTTTTATAGCAAAATCAGCAGACCATAAAGTAACAATTCCTAAAATGGTTACTAAAAAAGTGGCTGAAAATGTAAATGTTCAATACGATTATATCCTGACAAAACAATGAAAAATCTGATCATCATAATGAGTGTTTTTCTGAGCTTCACATTTGTGTCTGCTCAGGAAAAAGCAAAATCAATTTTTGATATTGCAAGAACAGGAACTGTTACGGAGGTCCAAAACCTCATGAAACAGGACCCTGATGTTATTAATCAGACCAATGATCACGGCTTTTCTCCTCTTATTTTAGCATGTTACAGAGGAAATGTAGACGTGGCTAAGTTTTTGATTGATCATGTAAAGAATGTTAATTATAAGAGCCAGGAAGGAACTGCTTTAGCCGGACTTTCTGTGAAATATAATAAAGATTTGGTAGAGCGTTTGCTACAAAAGAACGCTGATCCCAATATAGCGGATGCTACAGGAGCTACTCCTTTATTCTGGGCTGTGAAATTTGGTAATAAAGAACTTATAGAATTACTATTAAAACACAAGGCCGACAAATCAATCAAAGATGCTCAGGGAATGACTCCATTCGAATATGCCCTTCAAACCAACAATAAAGACATCATCAACCTCTTAAAAAATTAAAAATGAAAAAAATTCTACTATCAATGGGAGTACTTCTGGCAAATTTTGCCTGGGCTCAGTTTACGACAGGAACAGTTAATCTTTCTACAGGAATGACTGTAAAATTAGATACGTCAGCAACTTTAGTAACATTAACACTTACAGGTCCCGATACTTCTTATTTGGGTGTCGGGTTTGGGGGGACCGGAACTTCCGGAGGAATGGGAAGTGGAATAGACGGATTTATATATAATTCTCTCTCAACAACCAATGCCAATATAGATTATACCTTTAATGGACAAGGAGTTACTCCGACAGCTGATACATCACAAGATTGGACAATTACCTCTAATACAGTATCCTCGGGAACAAGGACAATTGTTGCTACAAGATCTCTTTCCGGAGGAAGTGGTGACACTGCTTTTACAAATACGAACACTTCAATCAATATTTTCTTTGCAAAAGGACCAAGCACAACTTTAGCGGGTAACTATCATGGATTTGGAACATCTAATCGTGGGTATGCAATTTTGACAAGATCAGGATCTCTTGCAACGAGTGATTTAGCACTTGAAAACAAAAAAATTAGTATTTATCCAAATCCGGCTAAAGAAACAGTAAACTTTAAAAATGCGGATAATATCAAGTCAGTTGATATTTATGAATCTACAGGGCGAAAAGTGAGAACTATGAAAGTCGAAGATGGGAATATCAATATTTCGGATCTAAAATCAGGAAGCTACTATCTGGAAATTACCCAGAAAGATGGAACATTATCCTATGAAAAATTGATTAAAGAATAAAAGGTTAGTAATTCGATGTAAACTTTGAAAAGCTAACCCAAAAATACATTTTATTATTTACTGAAATAACTTCGGTTTGGTATAAGAAACATTCTTAAAATTATTTAAATTGAAATAGAATGCTTATCTCAAACCGAAGTTAAAATAATTTATCACCTATCAAAAAATTAAAAACTATTAATTATGAAGAAAATGACACTTCTTTTGAGCTTATTTTGTGGATTGACAGTTAATGCGCAATGGTCTTTAACGGGAAATGCAGGTACTAATCCTACTGTAAATTTTATTGGAACCACAGATTCTAATAATTTAGTATTCAAAACCAATAATATAGAATGGATGCGAATAACTCCGACTGGAAGATTCGTGTTAAAGAATACTGATACAGGAGGGTATGGTTCTGGAAAGAATTTATTTTTTGGAGGGGGGAATGATAATGCTGGAGGAACAAATACGGCTTTTGGTATAGCTACTTTAACAAATATTGCATCAGGAAATTGGAATGTTGCAGTTGGATCAAATTCACAAAGAGGGTTACAAACAGGTAATAATAATACTTCAATTGGCACAAACTCATTGCTTTTTATGGAAACCGGGAGTGATAATACTGCTGTTGGGAATGGTTCATTGAATACTCTTCAATCGGGAAATTATAATACAGTTCTTGGCTCTGGTTCTATTTCTTCAGTTACGGAAGGAAGCTACAATATTGTAATAGGTTATAGAAATTTATCGGGTATTAGTGGGATATCTAATAATAATATTTTTATTGGGAATAATATTCAATCTTATTCTTCTGCTCCAAATCAGGAACTAAATATAGGCAATTGGATTGTAGGTAATAATGGTACAATAGGGATAGGACAATTTACCAATCAATTACCTGCAGATGGGATAGCTCAAGATGGACTAAAATATAATCTTTTTGTAAAAGATGGAATCAAAACAGAAAAAGTAAAAGTAGACATTGCAGCGAGTAATGGTTGGGCAGATTATGTTTTCAAAAAAGATTATAAATTGATGCCTCTAAAGGATGTCGAACATTTTATTAATAATAATGGTCATCTTCCGGAAGTTCCTTCTACAGAAGAGGCCATTAAAAATGGTATTGAACTGAAAGAAATGAATATTCTTTTACTAAAAAAAATAGAGGAGCTTACATTATATACTATTGAGCAGCAAAAAAGAATCGAAGCTTTAGAGAAAAAATTAAAATAATCTATAAAACTAAAGCTATGAGACGATTTTATATCACGTTTTTACTTCAATTACCATTATTGTTGTTTTCGCAAGGGGAGAATAATAATTGGTATTTTGGAAAACTTGGAGCTGTTAATTTCTCGACACCTACTCCTGTAGTAGTTAATACAAGCCAAATGGGTGGGACTCAAAATATTTCAGAGGCTTGTGGAACAGTAAGTGATAGTAATGGGAAGCTTTTATTCTATACTGATGGACTGAATGTATGGAATAGAAATAACCAGATAATGGACAATGGAGCAGGTTTGTCAGGAACTTCTACTACTCAGCAACTTGTCATTGTTAAAAGCTTATCAAAACCTAATCAATACTATATTTTTATAGGAGGTCAGTCCAATTTGGGAACTTACATTAAATATTCGATTGTTGACATGTCTTTAGGAGGTTTGGATAGTTTAGGTTATCCACTAGGAAAAGTTTTGGATACTGATAAAAATATTTTAGTGACGGACAGTAATGGAAATGGCTTTTTATCTGAAGCAATTACTGTTGTTCCCAGTGCTTACGGTACAATGTGGATTTTGATTCCGAATAACCAAAGTTTGTATGCTTATAATTTGGGTAGTCAAGGGTTTGGAAATGGAAATCCTGTTGTATCTGCCTTAAATTTTCCTTTTTCCTTATCTGGGGAGGTTTATGGAGTAAAAGCTTCTCCTAAATTAAGTTCAAACTATAATTTTTCACATTATTTGTGTATAAGTACTTGGACCGGATATCCTGATTTTATCAATAAGGTATATTCTTTTAATTATAGTACAGGAAAAATCACTAATGATTTTTCACTCCAAATAAATAGTTTGGGCTCTTATTCTCCTGAGTTTAATTTAGATGCATCAGTATTATATTTAGGCCGTCAAAATTTATATGCTGTAGATTTACTTTCTGCTACCCCCTCCAATATAAATTATATGCAACTTGCAAGTCTTGGTTATTTGTGTGGAACTATTCAAAGAAATAAATATGGTGATATGTATGTGAGTATTATAAATAACCAATATTTGAGTAAAATTTTAAATCCCAATGTATATGGACCAGGAATAAGCTTAGATCTGAATAATGTATTTTTGGGAACACATATTTCTGGTGCAAATATGCTTTCAATGATGGGACTACCACAACTAATAGAAAAACCAATAAATGAGCTTACAAATGATTGTGTTCCTAATATAATCTTAAACTTTCCGGAGCCACATGTAAATTATACATACCGTGCTAGTAACACGATTATTACAGAAGATAACTATACTATAATTCCGGATCAAAATATCACAATGAAAGCAGGAAGCGATATTACGCTTTTACCAAATACCCATATTATGAAGGGGTCTACATATTTAGCAAAAATTGAAGGATGTGAGGTGATAGGAGAGCGGTCAATAGAAAGAAGATCTGCTCAAAAAATTTCTTTATCTATAAATTTAGATGAAAAAAGAATAACTGATATAAAAATTTTCCCGAACCCCGCTTCTGATATCTTAAACATTAAGACAACTTCTAAAATTAATAATGCTTCTGTTGTTGATATGACAGGAAGAAAGATAAATGTAAAATTAGATGATAATAAATTAGATGTTAAAAATCTTACCGCTGGAACTTATCTTATCAGTATTGAAACTAAGGAGGGTGTTTCTTCTCAGAAGTTTATTAAGAAATAAAACTGTTTTTATTAAATATTTATAAATCAATAAAACGAGAAGTAAAATCTGTGAAAGCAGAAGGTGAGAATATCAATATTTCAGATCTAAGATCAGGAAGTTATTATTTGGAAATTACCCAGAAAGATGGGACATTGTCCTATGAGAAATTGATTAAAGAATAGAGAAGAAGCCACTGAAAGTGGCTTTTTTTATTCACATATATAATTTCTATCAATTAGTATATTGTTTCTAAAATAAAATCTTGCATAGCATTTATCTGAATTATTTTGAAGAATATTATTTTCACAAAAAGAATCAAAAATATAAATTAAGATTTCATCAGTACTAAGATTTCCCTTCTCAGTTATATTTGGGGTTCCGAATACTTTTTTAAAATCTGATATGGTTGAATTTTTGAGATTGTATTTTTGAATTAAATTTTCTGCATAATTATTGTTCCTCTTTTTCAGGCATCCTAAAGAGTCTTTAATCCATTCGTTGTTAATCTCTAGTGTGGTGGTGATTCTTTTATTATCTTTATTGCAGCCCGTAAATAAAAAAAGGATAAATAAAACTATTATGATTTTCATGGTTGGCTTTCTTTGAGAACTAAAGTTAAAAGTTTCTGCTTACATTTATTCTAAAAAATGCTTTTAATATTTTTTTAACCCAAGAAACTTTTATGTCAAGCTTTACGGAAGTAACTTTGCAAAAAAATTATAATGAAGCGAGGATTACAATTTTTACTGTTGATTTTTTCATTGACGGTTTTTGCCCAGAAAGAAACAGTTGATACAGCACAAATCGTTATTCCCAACAGATACAATTGTGCTGAAGCCCAGGCAAAGCCTTATGTGATCATGATCTCAACAGACGGATTTCGCTATGATTATGCTAAAAAATACAACGCAGAAAATCTTCTGAAATTTTCAAATGAAGGAGTTCAGGCTAAAGCAATGATTCCAAGTTATCCGAGTATTACTTTTCCGAATCACTGGACCTTAATTACCGGACTTTATCCTTCTCATCACGGTTTGATCGATAATTATTTTTACGATTATAAAAGGAAAGAATCTTATGCGATGAGTAATAAGAAAAATGCAGAGGATGGAAGCTGGTATGGTGGAATTCCGCTTTGGAGTTTAGCTGAAAAGCAGGGAATGGTTTCCGCTTCAATGCAATGGGTGGGTTCTGCGAGTGATGCGGGTGGAAAAAGACCGACCTATTATTATCCTTATCACGAAAAATTTACTCCGTCAGAAAAAGTTGACAAAGTAATTAACTGGCTGGAACTCCCAATGGATAAAAGACCACATTTTATCTCCGTGTATTTTCCAGAAGTTGATGCAAACGGACATCAT
This sequence comes from Chryseobacterium sp., assembly GCA_039594975.1. Lineage (GTDB taxonomy): Bacteria > Bacteroidota > Bacteroidia > Flavobacteriales > Weeksellaceae > Chryseobacterium. The sequence continues at coordinate 41,955 of JBCNMJ010000002.1, forward strand.
TTTGGTCCCGATACCAAGGAAACTGAAGATGCTGTTCATCTGGTTGATAACGCTATCGGAGAACTGGTTCAAAAAGTGAATGACTTAGGATTAAAAAATGTCAACTTCGTGTTTGTTTCAGACCACGGAATGATAAAAGTAGATGGTGAAAATCCTTTGGAAATTCCTGCGATGCTTTCAGATAAAAACAGATTTGATATTTATAATTCCCAGACTTTGCTGAGAGTTTATGTTAAAAATCCTGCTGAGGTTAAAAAAACATACAAAGAATTAAAAACGAATAAAACAGAAGATTACGAAGTATATTTAGACAAAAGGCTGCCAAAATATCCTCACTTCGGAACAAAAGATGATAAATACAATAGAATCGGACAGATTTTATTGATACCGAAAGCTCCAAAAATATTTCTGGAAAAAGGAAAGAAAACTTCCGTTGGGAAACATGGCTATAACCCAAGGATTGTTCCTGAAATGAAAGCTACTTTCTTCGCTTGGGGTCATGAATTTAAGAATAACTTGATAATTGATGAATTTGCCAATATCAATGTGTATCCTTTAGTTGCTGAAATTTTAGGATTGAAAATTGATCATCCAATTGATGGGAAATTGAAAGTCTTAAAGGCAACATTGAAAGAAAAGAAATAATTTGAATTAATTATAAATTTAACAGTTTCGGCGAGCCAAAGGCTCGCCGAAACCAGTTTAAAAAAGTTCAGTAAAGAAATTATGAATTAAACTTCTCTGAAAATTCTTCAGCAAATTCCTTTAATTTGATCTTTCCATCAACCGCAGAACCATGCTCAATAAAATCTTTTTGAACAACCCCGGTTCTGATCCCTCTCCCCATTTCCGTATATAATTCTGCAATTTCCTGCGGAAGACCGGCCTGTAGCATTCCGTTTAATGATTCTTCGTCTTTAAACTCAACCCAAGGTAACTCAGGTTTTCCGATGGCATTTCCAAAAGTTTTGGCTAAATCATAGGCGGTCTTAAGGTCGCTTACAATATATCTTACATTTTTACCTTCAGATGTTTTTGTCAATTCCTCTGCAGCTGCTTTTGCAATGTCTTTCGGGTGAACTAAAGGAACTTTTGTAATATCAGGGTAGTTTCCTCCGATAATTCCTGCATTTTTAATCAGTGGTATATCGTTAAAGAAATTGATGTAGAAATATCCGGCTCTTAAAAAGATCACAGAAGTATTTTCTAATTCGTTATAGAGCTTTTCTATAAAATGGAGACCTTTGATTGGCCCGTTTTCAACCGCAGATTCAGCTCCGATACTGCTTAGCATTACAATCTTTTTTACACCTGTCTGTTTGATTGCTTCAGCATAATTTTTTCCTGCATTGATGGTATTTTCAACAATATTTTCGAAACCCATATTAGGTGGCGTCATCAAAAAAGCAGCATCATTCCCTTTAAAGTTTTTAATTAAAAAATCTAAATCTGTGATTGAGCCGATAGCTGCTTTTGCACCTAAATTTTCGATTTCAGCTTTTTTAGTTTCATTACTGCTGACTACAGTAATATTGTGTCCTTCTGCAATTAACTGCTCAGCAAGAGGTTTGGCCACATTTCCTAATGAACCTGTAATAACAATTTTCATAATAATCTGTATTATTTGTTAATAATTATTTTTTTATTTCCTGATACAAAGGTATATTTGTACTTACTTTTATACAAGTACTTACCCTAAAGTATGTATTATGGCAGCAATTAAAGAAAGTTCAACCATTCAGCAGAATAAGAAATATGCGCTCGATTCTTGTCCGGTAACGTATGTAATGGAAAAAATCGGTGGTTTTTGGAAACCTATTATTTTATACCATCTTTCGAACGGTGATAAAAGATACAGTGAACTAAAACGTGCAATTCCGGCGGTGACGGAAAAGATGCTGATTCAGCATCTGAAACAATTGGAAAATGATGGATTGGTCATAAGAACTGCAAAACCAGTCGTACCGCCTCATGTAACCTATGAATTAAGTAAAGCCGGAAAAGGACTAATTCCGGTGATCAATTCAATGGCGAAATGGGCATTTGAAGATATGGATGGAAAATACAGGAATTAATTTAAGTTCTTACTATAAGCAAAAAAAGACTCTCAGGAGAGAGCCTTTCTGTTAAAATATACGAAGATTACAAAGATTGCATATCAATTACGAAACGATATTTTACATCGCTTTTCAGCATTCTTTCATAAGCGTTATTGATGTCCTGAATTTTAATTAATTCGATATCAGAAACGATATTGTGTTTTCCACAGAAATCAAGCATTTCCTGTGTTTCAGCAATACCTCCGATCAAAGAACCTGCAACAGAACGGCGTTGGAAAATCATAGGTCTTGTACTTGGAGATTCATTTTCAAATTCACCTACAAATCCTACCAATACCAAAGTTCCGTTTAATGCAACAGTCTGCATATATGGATTGATATCATGTTCATAAGGAACAGTATCAATAATAAGATCGAATTTTGCAGCTGCTTCTTTCATTTGAGCGTCATCTGTAGAAATTACTACGTGATCTGCTCCCAATTTCTTAGCATCTTCGGTTTTTCCCGGAGTTCTTGAGAATAAAGTCACTTCAGCTCCCAAACCTTTTGCCAGCTTAATGGCCATGTGTCCCAAACCTCCTAAACCTACCACAGCAACTTTAGAGTTCGGACCAACATTCCAGTGTCTCAAAGGAGACCATGTGGTGATTCCTGCACATAGAAGTGGTGCCACTGCAGCCAGATCCAGGTTTTCAGGAACGCTTAATACAAAATGTTCATCTACAACCACTTTCTGGGAATATCCACCGAAAGTATGCCCTCCCAAATGCTTGTCCTTTCCGTTGTAAGTTCCGGTAAAACCATTTTGGCAGTATTGTTCCAGATCGTGTTTACAGCTGTCGCATTCACCGCAGGAATCTACCATACAACCGACAGCGGCTAAATCTCCGATTTTGAATTTAGAAACCTCGCTTCCTACATTCGTTATTTTTCCTACAATTTCGTGTCCCGGAACAACAGGATACATCGATCCGCCCCAGTCATTTCTTGCAGTGTGAAGATCTGAGTGACAAACTCCGCAATATAAAATTTCAATTTCCACATCTTTAGCCGTTACTTCTCTTCTTTCAATGTTAATTTCTGCTAAATCTGCAGTTTTGGATTCTGCTCCGTAAGCTTTTACCGTGAGTGTGCTCATTTATTTTTTTAGTTTAAATGTTAATTAAGTTGAGTTTTAAATTTGTTTTGAGGTATCATTAAAAAGAATGTATTAATTTACAATTAAAATATATTCGTAAGGATTAAATATTCTTATCATGAGTACAAAAATCGAAACTTTTTGAGCAACTCAGCTTATATAAATTACAGAAAGATGTACCAATTTTACAGGCCTCATAAAATGTCAGCCGGGAAAATGGTAATTTTGAATAAAATAAAATATACTTCATGGAAAATCAGAAGATTGAAATATTTAATACGGTTGCGGAATACAATAAAATGATGAATCATGAAACGATGCATCCGTTGATAAGTGTAGTTGATTTTTCTAAAGCGAATCCTATTTGCCAGTATATTAGGAAATTTGGGTTTTATACGGTTTTCTTAAAAGATGTGATGTGCGGAGATATGCTGTATGGGAAACATAGTTATGATTATCAGGAAGGAACACTGGTCTTTATTGCTCCGGGGCAGACTTATGGAATTTATAATGCAGATACTTATATTCAGCCTGCAGGTTTTGCCTTAATTTTTCATCCTGATTTATTAAAAGGAACTAATTTGGGCAAAAACATCAACAGCTATAATTTCTTTTCTTACGAAGTTCATGAGGCCTTGCACCTTTCAGAAAAAGAAAGAGAAATTATTTTAGAATGTTTTAAAAATATAAAACATGAGCTGGAACAACCTATTGATAAACACAGTAAATCCTTAATTGTAAACAATATTGAGTTGTTTTTAAATTATTGCATGCGCTTCTATGACCGTCAGTTTATTACAAGGGATCATATCAATCAGGGGGTTATAGGGAAATTTGAAAATCTGCTGAATGAGTATTTAAAATCTGACAAACCTAAAAATTTAGGTTTTCCCATGGTCAACTATTTTGCCGAGCAGCTTAACCTTTCGGCTAACTATTTTGGGGATTTGATTAAAAAAGAACTCGGAATTTCTGCACAGGAATATATCCACAATAAATTGATTGATGTTGCCAAAGATCAGATTTTTGATGCGGAAAAATCCATCAGTGAAATTTCTTATGATCTAGGCTTTAAATATCCTCAACATTTTACAAGACTGTTCAAAAGTAAAGTGGGAGTGTCTCCGAGTGAATACAAAACCTTAAATTAAGATCAAACAAAAAAGTTGTAAATTGAAGTTGAAAAATCTGGGGCCTATTGCTCACTATTTTGAAACCTGATGACATCACAGCAAAACATTAAAACACATACTTTTCAAACCTCTTTCGGGAAAGTTTTGGCTTTAAAAGAAAATGGAGTTATTAGAGCCAAAAGTATTCGCTATGCAACATCAGAAAGATATCAGAAACCAGTTCCGTCGGAATATTCATCAGATATTACTTTCCCTGATAAAACCCCGGTTTGTCCGCAGAAAATAAGTCCGCTTCTAGAGCGGCTTATTGGAAAAACGGACATTGAGAAATTTCATGCTGATGAATCCACTCAATATTTAACAATTACCCGGTCTGAGATTTTTAAAGAAAATGAAAAGCTTCCTGTGGTAGTCTGGATTCATGGCGGTTCTTATGAAGTTGGCTGTGGAGATCTTCCTACTTCAGATCCTTCGGTTTGGGTGAAGGAACAGAATATTATTGTAGTTTCTGTTTCTTATCGTCTCGGGCTTTTCGGTTTTCTAGGTGGTGATGAAGAAAGACCTCCGAATTTAGGACTTTTTGATATTATTGAAGCTTTAAAATGGATCAAAAATAATATTGAAATTTTTGGAGGAAATCCTGAAAATATTACGCTTTTCGGACAGTCTTCCGGAGGAGATGCAATTGCGCATTTAATGATTTCAGAAGGCATTGAAAATTTGTTCCAAAGAGTAATTATCCAGAGTGCTCCTCTTGGTTTTCGTCTTAAAAGAAGCAAAATGTCTCTTGAGTTTTTTCAGAAAACAGCATTCTTAAAAGACGAGAAAGATCCTTTAAAAATGACGGAAAGCTATTCAAAATTTTTACCGTCATTGATGAGATATGGATTAAAAACCTCCATGCCTTTTTGTACTCAATATGGATACCCGCCTTTGTGCAGGGAAGAAGAAAGCTTTCCGAAATGGAAAGAAAATGCTAAAAAGTATGATGTACTGATCGGTTTAAATCACGATGAAACAGCCTTTTATGTAAAAACAGCTGAGGAAGGACTGTACACGTATCTACACGAAAAAATTCTCAACAGAATTGTTAGGAAAACTACAGAGTCTATTTACGAAAAGCCCGCAAATATCTTCGCCCAAAATTATGCAGAAGGAGGCGGGAATATTTATCAGTTTAAGATTCATTCCAGAATAAAAAATAATTATATCGGAGCTTCCCATTGTATCGATCTTCCTTTGATTTTTGAAAATGAAACAGCATGGAAAGACTCAGAATTATTAAAAGATATACCCTGGAAATATATCCGGGAAAACGGAAAAAAACTTCGGGCACTTTGGGCTGAATTTGCCAGGACCGGAAAAATTTCTGAAGGCTCGGAAAAACCTGAAATTCTGGAACTAAGAAAAGTTAGCCTTTAAAAACGATACTATTCACGTTATTCAGCAAATCTACAATTTAATAATTGTAAAATTATTCAGGAATCCAAACACTCACATTTCCAGCGGGAACAGGAAAATTTCCCCAGCCATTTTCATCGATCGTCACTTTTTCCTTAAATCTTTTCAGGAGATCATGAAACTTTTTTCCGGAGTATTGTTTTCCAGCCTCCATAGGTTTATTATAGGCATCTTTATTACTGATCACAACAGCACAACCAGTATGTTCCTGATCTCCTTCCCGAATCCAGCCTAAGCAATTGGCATCTTCAAAATAATCCCTTTGAGCTCCGTAAGCATGATCTTTTCTGGCCTTTAGCAATTCTTCAATCTTATCGACTTTGGGAAGAAAAATTTCCTGGTCATTCCCTGCTCCATCTTTATCTACATAGTGAGCTCCATATAAATCGGGATAAAAAACACATGGATAGCCTTTTTCCCTAAGTAAAATCAGTGCGTAAGCAATAGGTTTGAACCATGATTCTACGGGAGCTTCCAGCTTCTGTAAGGGCTGTGTATCATGATTGTCCACCAAAGTTACGGAATGTAGAGGATCTGCTAATGTTAAAGTTTCGTCAAAAATTCGTCGCAAGTCATAAGAACCGCCTTCTTTGGAGGCTGTATGGAAATTATTCTGCAAAGAGCTGTCAAATAAGCTCATGCAGCCTTCTGTTACTTCAATATATTTCTGAAGCAGATGCAAATGTCCGGGAGCCCAGTATTCACCTACGGCAAAAATATTTTTTCCGGAATTGGAACGTAATAACGTGAGCCATTCTTTGTAAAAATCGAAAGAAATATGCTTCAAAGCATCGAGTCTCACTCCGTCAAAATCGGTCTGATCAAAGTACCATTTTGCCCAATAATTCAGTTCTTCACGTACGTGAGGATTCCGATGTTCGATATCATTGAACATCAGGTAATCGTAATTTCCCTTTTCATTATCAATCATTTTTTCCCAATCGTTTCCGTATTCAGATTGGATTTTATAGATATGTTTATCCATGCCTTCTGCGTAATCTGTTCCGCTGAAGCAGGTGAAATTCCATTCAAATTCTGAATATTTCTTTCCCCTTCCCGGGAAAGTAAATTTAGTATAGGACTGTATTTCAAAAACATCGGAAATTACTTTTTCACGGTTATTTTCATCCACTTTTACCACTTTGAAGGTTTCCAGTTCATCACCGCCGCCTTTATGCCCCAATACGATATCAACAATGATTTGAATATTATTTTTCTTAAGAGTTTTGATGGCTTTTAAATACTGATCTTTTGTCCCGTATTTGGTAGGAATAGTTCCTTTCTGATCAAATTCTCCGAGATCGAACAGATCGTAAGTATCATAGCCGATGGAATAACCTCCGTTTGCGCCTTTATAAGCGGGAGGAAACCAAACCGATGTGATTCCTAATTTGGATAAATATTTTGCCTGTTTTTCAGCTTCCTGCCAAAGTTTTCCGTTTCCTTCCGAATACCAGTGGAAGAATTGAATCATAGTCTGGTTCATACTTTGTAAAATTTGGTCTCTACAAGATAGTGAAAATTTACAAACTATTGATCTTCAAATTCTTTAAACGGGATTTTTAGTTGAACAGAAACAAGCTTCTGATCTTCAGTATTCAAATGGGAAAGAGAGAGCCCGAGTAAACGGACTGGCTTATCGAACGGACGAAGTTCCCAGAGTTTTTTTCCGGTATTGAAATATTGATCTGCCGAAGAAAAATAATCTTCTTTAGTAATGCTTCTTGTAAAAAGAGAGAAATCTTTATACTTGATTTTTAAAGTTAAGGTTCTCCCGAGAATATTATTTTTTTGTAATCTTGAATGAAGCTCTGTACTTAAACTCTCCAGCTTTTCATTGATTTGCTGTTCATCGAAAAGATCCTCAAAAAAAGTTCTTTCCACAGCCACACTTTTCTGTATGCGATGAGGTTTTACTTCAGAATGATGAATTCCGCGGACGACATTGTAGTAATATCCACCGGATTTCCCGAACATTCTGGTTAAATCCTCAATAGATCTTTTCTTTAAATCCTTTCCTTTAAAAATTCCCAAACTAAACATTTTATTAGCCGTAACTTTTCCTACTCCATAAAATTTTTCGACAGGCAGTTCTTCTAAAAATTTTTCGATTTTGTCAGGATGAATGGTTTTTTGCCCATTCGGTTTGTTGATGTCGGAAGCTACCTTCGCTAAAAATTTATTCACAGAAATCCCAGCAGAAGCGGTAAGTCCGGTTTCACTGAATATTTTCTGACGGATTTCCTTTGCAATCTGATTGGCAGATTCTATTCCTTTTTTATTTTCAGTAACATCGAGATAGGCTTCATCTAATGAAAGTGGTTCTACAAGATCTGTATATTCATAAAAAATCTCCCTTATTTTTCTTGAAATTTCTTTATATCGGGCAAAGCGTGGCGGAACAAAAATAAGATGGGGACATTTCTCTTTGGCTGTTTTACTGGGCATTGCAGAACGGACTCCAAATTTTCTGGCTTCATAGCTCGCTGCAGAAACCACACCGCGGTGGCCGCCACCGACAGCAATGGGTTTTCCTCTTAGCGCAGGATTATCATGCTGCTCTACGGAAGCATAAAATGCATCCATATCAACATGAATTATTTTGCGGATAGGAAAAGGAAAATCCATATCACAAAGATATGGATTCCTGTATTTTCATGTTATGGTTTAAAACGAAATGAGAGCTTTAATCTCAATCTTAGCCTAGACCTTATTTATTTTAAGAGCTTGTTAATCGTAGCCTGAATCTCCGGATCTTCAGGTGTAATCGCATAATATTTTGCAATAGCAGATTTCTGGTCGATCACCATATATCTCGGAATCCAGTTGAGATCAATGTAATTATTAAAATCGTTTTTCCAGCCGGAAGCAAACCAATAGTTTTCTTTATCTTTCATTTCAAATCTTTCCAGGCTTTTATCAAAACCTTCTTTGGAGCGGTCTAATGAAAGGAATACGAAATCAATATTTTTATTGTTTTCTTCCAGTTCTTTAGCTTTAGGAAGTGCCTTCAGGCAATCTCTGCACCAACCGGCCCAGAAATCAATAACCAATACTTTTCCTTTATGCTGATCCAAAATTTGCTGAATAGTTGTGCTTTTTCCTTCTTCATCTTCAAGCTTCTGGCTTAATGCTTCTTTGGAAAAACTGGTTTTAAGGACTTTTGGAACATCCTGAGAATACCCCAGTCCAAAAATGCTTAAGGCAAAAATTAATACTAACTTTCTCATTTTTCAATTCATTTTATGCAAATCTAAACAATGAAATGCAATTTGAGATTAGTTTCTTATGAATTAGGAAAAAATTATAAATTGAGATTGTCTATGGGTAATTTTTCACCAGACCTTTCACTATAGCGATTACATTAGGCATGGCTTTGTTGGCGGCATTTAAGACTTCTTCGTGAGAAACGGTGAATGCGATATCCGGTCCTCCCAGATCTGTAATTACGGAAACACAGAAAACATCCATATTCATGTGTTTGGCAATAATCACTTCAGGTACGGTACTCATCCCTACCATATCGCCACCGATTGTTTTTATCATTCCGTATTCTGCCGGAGTTTCAAAAGTTGGCCCTTGTAAAGCGACGTATATCCCCTGATGAACTTTAATATTATTTTCTTTGGCAGATCGTTCGGCAACAGCAATCATTTTTTTGTTATAAGGCTCGCTCATATCAACAAAACGAGGACCCAGCTCATCGATATTTCTGCCACGAAGCGGATGTTCAGGCATCATATTGATATGATCTTTTACCAAAACAATATCAGCGATATTATAATTTGGATTTACCCCGCCACAAGCATTAGAAAGAATTAAATTTTGGATGCCTAATAAATTAAAAACCCTGACAGGAAAAGTTACGGTTTCCATGGAATGACCTTCATAATAATGAAAGCGACCACTCATCATCAGTACTTTTTTACCTTCCAGGATTCCGTAGATAAGTTTTCCGCTGTGGCCTACAACAGTCGTTTGCGGAAAATTAGGAATATCTTTGTACTCAAGAATGTAAATGGCCTCCACTTCATCCTGGAGCTTTCCCAATCCGGAACCTAAAACGATTGCAAAATCAGGAGTTTCCTGAATAATGTTTTTGATAAATTCGGCGGTTTGCTTAATTTTTTCTAACATAATCTAAGATGATTTGATTGAATTCTTCTTTCTTATCAATGATCACATTAATAGGCCAGTAGTAAACAATTTCTCTAAGATAGTCAAAAGTTTTCAGACGTACGTAATCTTTTTCTGTGGTTAAGATTAATTTATATTCACCCAGCTTTTTGTACTCGGCAATAATTTTTTTGATGTCATCATCCGTAAAGTTATGATGATCTCTGAATTTTAAATGTTTTACCCTTTGCGAAAATTTGGCTAAATGCTGCAACAAAGGTTTTGGATTGGCAATTCCTGTAATTAATAAAATATCATAGTAGTTCAGGTTGTTGTCCGGAAGCATTTTTTCTTTCCCGTACACATTTTCGTCATAGCCAATCGATGAAAAGAATACTTTCTGGGTACGATCCGGTCGTATTCTTGAGATGTAATATTGCTTGGTTTCTTCCGTAAGTTCATCAGGACATTTGCTGACCATAATAATGTCTGCTCTTCTGGCGCCTGCTCTGGATTCTCTTAAATCTCCGGCCGGAAGTAAATGATCTTTAAAATAAGGATCATTAAAATCGGTCATTAGAATATTGAATCCAGGTTTTATAGCTCTGTGCTGCATGGCATCATCCAATACAAGCACATCAAGATCCATATCGGCAATGACTTTCTTGGCTCCGGGAACTCTTTCTTCGGAAACAGCAATGACAAAACGGTTTTTGAAACGCTCAAAAAGCTGCATCGCTTCATCACCCACCATTTTATAGTTGCTGTCGTAGTTCGTTACTTCATAACCTTTGGTAACTCTTCCGTACCCACGTGAAAGCACTCCGGTTCTATAGTGTTTTGATAAAAACTGGGCAAGATACATCACCATTGGTGATTTCCCGCTTCCGCCCACAGAAAGATTCCCGACGCAGATAATCGGAGTTTTGAATTTTGTAGATTTAAAAATCCCCAAATCATACATTGTGTTTCGGATACCCGTTACCAAATGATAACCGAGGGAAAAAGGATAAAGGTACCATCTTTTCATACGTATGCAAAAATAGGAATTTCAATATCATTTTGTCTCATATTCACGACGACTTTTCAACAAATATTTTATTAAATTAAAGTATTTTTGTAAAGTTAAACTATTACATTGAGGTATTTTATTGAATTTTCCTACAACGGTAAAAATTATTTCGGCTATCAGATTCAGCCGGATGCAATTTCTGTGCAGGAAGAACTGGAAAAAGCGCTTTCCACCATTTTAAGGGAAGAGATTAAAATAACAGGAGCGGGAAGAACAGATACCGGCGTTCATGCGAAGAAAATTTTCGCTCATTTTGATACGGAAAAAGTTTTGGATGATGATCTTCCCAGAAGATTGAACAGCTTTCTTCCTCCGGATATTTCCATTAAAAGGATCTTTAAAGTGAAAAATGATTTTCATGCCCGCTTTGATGCTACTTACAGAACCTATGAATATTATATTACCTTAGAGAAAAACCCTTTCACTACAGAATCTGCGTGGCAGCACTGGAAAAAAGGATTGGATATTGATAAAATGAATGAGGCCTGTAAGATTTTATTTGAGTATGAAGATTTTACAAGTTTTGCAAAATTAAAAACCGACAATAAAACCAATATCTGCAAAATGTATAAAGCAGAGTGGGAGCAAAATGGAAGTGAATTGAAATTCACCGTTTCAGCGAACCGTTTTTTACGGAATATGGTGAGAGCAATTGTCGGAACGATGGTTGAAATCGGTTCAGGAAAAATAAAGCCTGAAGATTTACGAAAAGTAATTGAAGACAAGCATCGCAATTCTGCAGGAACTTCTGCGCCTGCTCATGGATTGTATCTGGTGGATGTGGGATATGAATTTGAATAATAAATGTGGTGGCTTGATATTTCAAAGTCACCATTTTAATTGTATATAAAAACTAAAACCATGGACGAAATAGAAAGATTAGCTTTTGCATTGAATCATTTTGCAGGACTTTCAGAGGATGATTTTAAATTATCTGAAGATTTTTGGCTTCCTAAAGATTATAAGAAAGGAGACTTTTATAATCTTCATGGAACGGTTTGTACTTATTTGGGATTTATTGTTGACGGGGTTTTCCGTTCTTATACGATAGACGAGAAGACCGGAGAAGAAAAAAACGTTTTTTTGTATTCGGCCAACGGTTTTGTAGTTTCTTTTAAAAGCTTTATTAATCAGATTCCGTGTGATTATCATACTCAGGCATTGACGGATGCTTCTATTATTTACATCCGGTATACAGATTTGCTTTCACTGTATCAGAAATCGCATCGGTGGGAAAAGTTTGGTAGACTTCTGGCACAGGAAGCTTTTAATGTTACGATGAGCCGTATAGAGGGGTTTATTTTAAAATCTCCTGAAGAACGGTATTTAGATCTCATTAAACAACATCCTGATATTTTCAACAATGTTCCGTTGTATCATATTTCCTCATATTTAGGAATACAGGGACCATCTTTAAGCAGAATCCGGAAAAGAATTTCGGGTAAGTAATACGATTTTAACCAAGGTTAAAATTATCCTCATTTTATTCGCGGAACTTTGTCTCATAATTTAAAACCAATAAAAAATAAAAGTTATGAAAACAAAAACTATCGTATTGATTCATGGGTTATTTGTGAATAATACAAGCTGGAAAGAATGGAAAATTTATTTCGAAGCACAGGGGTATACTGTACACACTCCTGCGAATCCTGGACATCATGGTGATCCGAAAGATTTGAAAAAGAATATTCCGTCAGATTTGAAAGATGTAGGTTTTGATGATGTGGTTGCCTATTTATCCGGATTTATTGACACATTACCAGAAAAACCAATTGTAATCGGGCATTCATTCGGAGGATTGATGGTTCAGAAACTGGTTGATATGGGAAAAGCGGTTGCCGGGGTAAGTATTGACGGAGCTCCTCCTAAAAATGTAATGGCTCCTTTTTCTACGGTGAAAATCGTTTGGCCGGTAGTGAATTTCTTTAAGGGGAACACTGTGTTTATGGGTTCAAAAGAGTGGTATCATAAAGCATTTTTTAATAATTATTCTAAAGAAGAAAGTGATAAGCTATATGAAACGGTAGCCGCTCCTGAAAGCAGAAAACTGGCAAAAGATCCGTTGTTTAAATCTTCTGCAAAATTAGATCTAAAGAAACCTCACGAACCTTTATTGTTCATTGCCGGTGAAAATGACCATATTTTTCCGGCGGACTTTTCAAGAAAAATTGCTGGTGCTTATCAGGATAAAAACAGTATTGTCGACTTTAAAGCATTTCCCGGAAGAAGTCACTTCATAGCAGGGGAAAAAGGATGGGAAGAAGTTGCAGGATATGTTCTGGACTGGCTGAAGAAAGTCAATTAATATTCATAGCATAAATAACAGCTATCTGAAATTTTCATGAGTATTTAATGAAGTTGTAAAGGCTGAGAAATTTGAAAGTCTTATTTTTGCAGAGAATTTTATTTTAATTCTTTCTTCAATTCGTACAATGAAAAAACAAGATACCTGGGGAATTATCAAGCGGCTGTTCTTTATCGGGATGAAGTTTCGTTCTTGGTTCATCATTACGCTGATTATCTCTATCTTACTGGCAATGGTTTCCACGTATAGACCTTATCTTACCATGCAAGTTGTGGATAATGATATCACGAAACTAAGAGACAAAGCTCTGATGATGAAGCATATCTACTTACTGGTAGGTTTGGTGTTTGCAGAAACGGTTCTGAATTTTTTCCTGGTTTATTTCTCCAACTATATTTCACAAAATGTAATCAGAGATATCAGAGAAAGGCTTTACAGTAAGCTGATTTATTTTAAGACATCATTTTTTGATAAAACTCCGATCGGACAACTGGTAACAAGAGCTGTAGGTGACGTTGAAACAATCGCTACAGTTTATACAGACGGTTTCCTGATGGTTTTCGGAGATGTGTTGAGGATTGTTTTTGTGCTGGTGATGATGTTCAGTACGAATGTTCACCTGAGTTATATTACATTGGCTATTTTACCTTTAATGGTCATTATTACAAGGTTTTTCCAGAAAAGGCTGAAGAAAGCTTTTGGAGATGAAAGAAACTGGACCGCAAATCAGAACTCTTTTGTTCAGGAAAGATTAGCCGGAATGTCTATTATTCAGGTATTCAACAGACAGGAATCTGAATTTAAGAAATTCGATGATATTAATATTACTCTGAAAGAAGCGTTATTGAGAACGGTATTTATTTTCTCATTGTTCTTTCCTGTAGTAGAGCTTATTTCTTCACTTTTTATAGGATTTATTCTTTTCTACGGAGGTTATATTACCATCAGTGCGGGAGTAGTAATTGCGTTTATTCAGTATATTTCCATGTTGATTCGTCCGTTAAGACAGATCGCAGACCGATTTAATAACATTCAGCGAGGAATTGTAGGTGCGGAAAGAGTATTGGGATTGATGGATGAAGACTATGCAATGCCAAATACGGGAACGGTAAAAAAAGACCATTTTAACGGGAAAATTGAATTCCAGAACGTCCGTTTTGCCTATGATGATAAGCAGGAGGTCCTAAAAGGAATTGATTTCAAAGTTAATCCGGGGGAAACTGTCGCAATTGTAGGTGCAACCGGAGCGGGAAAATCTACCATTATCAGTTTGATTACGAGATTGTATGATATTAATTCAGGAAATATCCTTATTGATGATGTTAATCTTAAAGACTATGAATTATACAATCTGAGAAGTCATATTGGCGTTGTATTGCAGGATGTGTTCCTGTTCCACGGAAGTATTTTTGAAAACCTTGCATTCGGTGATGAAACCATCACTTTAGATAAAATAAAAGCGGGAGCAAAAGAAATTGAAGTCGACCAGTTCATTGAGCAGCTTCCGGGAGGATATGATTATGTGGTAAGTGAAAGAGGTTCATCTATTTCATTAGGACAAAGACAATTGTTATCGTTTCTAAGGGCTTATTTATCTGATCCGAAAATTTTAATTCTGGATGAAGCTACCTCTTCTATTGATCATGAAAGTGAAAAATTAATCCAGAGAGCAACGGAAAAGATTACAAAGAACAGAACATCTATTATTATCGCACACCGACTTTCAACGATAGAAAAAGCCGATAAAATTATCGTAATGGAACACGGAAAGATCGTTGAAGAAGGAAAACATCTGGAGCTTTTAGACAAAAACGGATATTACGCAACGCTGTATAAAGCTCAGCTAAGACACGAAGTAGAAATGGAAGAGGAGCAAGAAGAATCAAAATAAATAATATCTAAATATAGAATAAGGTTAAAATCAATATTGATTCTAACCTTTATTTTTTTTCTGATGATTAAAATTTCCCGTAAAATATACTTACATCGAAATATAAACCGGGTACTTTATACTTGTCCTTTTCAAATTCTATATAATCACATTTCCCCGAGTAGCTTTGAGATTGGGTTTCCATCTGAAACATGTTTAAAAGAACATATTCATCCGGTACTGCAATCACATGAAACCCTGTTTCACATTTTTGACCGTCACCGGAAGATAGAATAGCATCCAGCAGCCCATGGAAATTTTTAGACATTTTCTTTGCTGTAACCTCATCTTTGTTGAGGTGGTAAAGATAAGCCAGATAATTCATGGCGCGAAGATTAAACGGGTTTTCCTCCAGTTCTTCAGTGAAAAGTTTAATTCCTTTTGGAAAATCTTTCTCAGTAACCTCACCAAGATAATATTTTTTCAGCTCGTCATTTTTCTTACTGATTTTATAGGGCTTATAGTTTTTCTGGAAAGTAAACCCAAAATAAAGATGTCTGTAATGCTCATTGGTAAGCAGGGTATCATTCTCTTTTAACCTTTTTAAAACACGGGGATAATAAAATTCAGAACTTTTATCTTCTATATTTTTTTTGATCAATGAATAATCAGGAGCCTGAAACTCCGGTTTCTGGGCTTGCAGTGATAAAGATAAACTAATGAAGAATAAAATGAAAAATGCTTTAATATTCATGGCTGCCAAAGATTTCTTTCAGATGTAAATATAAGGAATGTGTATGGATATTGTTAAAAAGGTTTTTATTTTACATTTATATGAATAAATTGTTAACAAATCTTATGTTTATTCTGATAAATTTATTAACTTTAATGAAAAATTGAATGTACCCCTAAAAAATGGCAGGGTGTTTGAAATAAGTTTATTATTTTTTAATTAAAACCAATATTTAGATGAAGAATATCCAAGATGAATTTCAAGTTTTTAAAGATGAACTTAGAAAATTGAATATCGATGTGCAGAAAGTAGTAAAAGTAGGAAACGGGAGTATGGATTTCCATGAAGTTTTTTATAAGTCACCAAGGTACCAAGATGTGAAGAGTGTGTATGTACAGAGGCATAATTTAGACAG
Source organism: Chryseobacterium sp. (assembly GCA_039594975.1). Classification (GTDB taxonomy): domain Bacteria; phylum Bacteroidota; class Bacteroidia; order Flavobacteriales; family Weeksellaceae; genus Chryseobacterium. The sequence goes on from JBCNMJ010000002.1 coordinate 58,258, forward strand.
TATTTTAGAGAAGTTTAAACAAGCTTATCATTAAAATAAAAAAGCGCGGCTCAGAGAATCTGAGCCGCGCTTTTTTATGTATACTGTAGAATCAATCTTTATCCAAAGCTGATGTTTCTTTCGTGTCTTTCATTCTTGCGTAAACTATAAACGAAAAGAAAATACAAGCGGTAATATACCAGTAAAAGTAATGTTCTACATTGGCCTTTTTAAACCAAAGCGCAATATATTCCGCCGTTCCTCCAAAGATGGCAACTGTTAATGCATAAGGTAATCCTACTCCTAAAGCTCTTACTTCGGAAGGGAAGAGCTCGGCTTTCACTACGGCATTGATTGAGGTATAGCCACTCACAATAATTAATGCTGACATAATCAGGAAAAATGCACCCCACATTGAAGTGGTATGACTTAAAGCATTCAGAAGAGGATAGGTAAAAACGGTTCCTAAAATTCCGAAACTTAATAATAGCGGTCTTCTTCCAATTTTATCAGATAAAGCTCCAAAAACAGGCTGTAAGCAGGCAAAGATAAAGAGTGAAATAAAAGATATAAGCGTAGATTCTTCTTTTGTGAGATGTACCGTATTCACCAAAAATTTCTGCATATAAGTGGTGTAAGTATAGAAAGCCAACGTTCCGCCTAAAGTTAATCCTACAACGGTTAATAGAGCTTTTGGATGTTTTAATAATTCTTTGATGGTTCCCTTTTTCTTTTCACCAACGTCTTTTTTATTTTCAAACGCTTCGGTTTCATGAAGGTTTGATCGTAAATATAAAGCGATCACAGAAAGTAAAGCTCCAATCACAAAAGGAATTCTCCATCCCCAATCTTCTAGTTGAGCTTCCGTAAGTAATAATTTTTGTAAAATTAATTGAATTCCCAGTGCGATCAATTGTCCGCCAATTAATGTAACGTACTGAAAGCTTGAATAAAAACCTCGTCGGTCGTTGGTTGCCATTTCACTGAGGTAAGTTGCCGATATTCCGTATTCTCCACCTACACTTAAGCCCTGTAGTAATCTTGCAATAAGCAATAATAAAGGTGCTAAAACACCGATCGTTTTATAAGTAGGAGTCAGTGCAATTAATAAAGAGCCAAAGGACATCAATAAAACCGATAATGTCATTGCTTTTTTTCTTCCGACTCTGTCTGCAATACTCCCGAAAAGCCAGCCTCCGACAGGTCTCATCAGAAAACCGACTGCAAAAATTCCTGCGGTATTTAAAAGTTGCGCCGTAAGATCCGAATCCGGAAAAAACGAGTTTGAAAAATAAATGGCAAATGCAGCATAGGCATACCAATCGTACCATTCTACCAAGTTTCCTATTGATCCGCCCACGATAGCTTTAATTCTTTGTGTGGTGGTAATCTGTGATGAATTCATTTTAAAAGAATGTAAAACTTTTACTTATTGTCCCTGTTTATTGAACGGATAAAGTACTGCTGCTGCAATACCGTAAAAAATCAACCAATGCCCGGAGAAACCTCTTGTTTCTAACGCTTTATAATGAACGTATTCCTGCTTTGTTAAAACTTTTACTATTTCTCCATGATTTTGAATAACATATTGCCCGTCGTGAAATCCCGTAACGCCTCCTACGGAAGTAAAGAAAAGAAAGAAGTTGATGAGCCCATATACAAAACTCCCAATGGCAATATATTTCAACCAATAAGGTGTTTCTCTAAACAATACATTATAAAATCCAAAAGGATTAAATCTATTCAAGACGTGTGAAGACTGGTATTCCAAAAGATTTTTATTTTTTCTCATCCTGAATATGGTAGGAATCCAAACCACAAAAATTCCGATAAAAAGAATATAAAAAGGAAAATACTGTGTAAGGTCAATATCAGCGTACGTTAAAAAATGAATGATAAACGAGATAATCCATGCTGTAATAGCGAAATAGAATAAAGAAAGTTTCATCATGAATACAAAATAAACATCCACAAGATACAAATTTCAATCATAAAGAAAACCGCTCTCTAAAAAAGAACAGTTTCAAAAAATATTCAAATAAAATTTTTCTAAAATCTAAATCCTAAAGACAATCCACTTCTAAAACCAATCCATGGTCCATCTACTTGTACATGGGCTCCGTTGGCATTGGTTTCTACGGTATATTTCACATAAGGAATATCAAGATCTTCAATTTCTTTTTTCAGCTGCGCCTGCATATCGGGTGTTAAAATAACATCGCTCGTCATAGTAAAGTCTCCTTTTCCGGCTCCGTAATGCGCTCCTGCAATCCAAAAGTCCAATACTAAGTTTTGTTTTCTGGTGAGAAAGAATTGTACTCCAACCATTAAGCCACCACTGTTTCCGTTGGTATTTCCGAAGCCTTTTATAGGAATTCGGTAGGTATTTCCATTAAGTCTGTAATCATAATAAAAATCAAAGGTGTTGGAAGTTACTTTTGAATAGCGGTAATACGGTGCAAAATAAAATCCTTTACCATATCCATGTCCAATATAGAAACGGGGTTCTATGGTGAAATTGAATGATTTTACTTCAAGGTTTTGAAATTTTTTTTCATCCTCATCATTTAGAAAGGAATTGATAAAAGGAACTTTTCCTTCCGGCATCGTACCGAATCCCATATTGACTGAAAACCATCTGTTAAAGGCTCTTTCATAAGAAAGATTAATATTTCTTAACACATACGCTGTAACATTCGTTTTGACGGTATTCATCTTTTCTGAAGATACAGCTCCTGATTCTTCCTGTGCGCTTATTCCCGAAAAAATAAAACAAAGAAGGAGTATGAGATATCTTTTCATGACTTTATATTTTTAGTATGTGTATTAAAACGGAATGCAAAAAATGGGCAAATTTCAAAGTTGTGCCGAATGATGAGATTCTGAACACAAAAACACCAAAAGCAGATGTTATTTTATGAAACTTCTATTTTTTAATCACCTTAGTGATCTCCGTCTTTGAGTCTTTACCTGAAACTTCAATAAAGTAAGCTGCAGGAGGTAATTCTGAAATTTGAATCTTCCCCGATTGGATATCGGAAGTTTTTATCAATTTTCCGTCCAGACTGTATATTCTTGCTGTTGAATAATTGTTGGTGTCTCCTGTGAACTCCACAAAGTCTTGTGCAGGATTTGGGTATATTTTGAAACTTTGCTTTTTAGATACGTTATCATTTACTGCCAAAAATACCTCGTTTAGAGCCTGTGCTCCGCTTGTGGATTGATTGATACTAAGTATTGGTACGCTAAGTGTTCCGCTGGTAGAGCTTAACAACGGGAATTTATGAGTGCTGTCAAAATAAGTGTATGAAGTATTGATCACGCTTCCGATAGGAAAAAGATAATTGGTATCTGTAGATTGGTATAAGTTGAAATTCTGTGTAGATTTTATCCTTAAAACATTAGTATACGTTTTCGGGCCTACAAGAAGAGTTCCTGAAGCATCCGCAGTAGTGACAATAGTTCCTTTAAATAATCCCGAAGCTGCTGTTGAAGTAAAAGTTCCTTTCGCGGTATCGGTATTTGAATAGCCAAAGCTTGCGGGGTAGGTAATAAATGTTCCGTTATCAGCGGCAAAATTTAAAGTAGCAGTAGGAGTGATCACACCCGTAATTTCAAGCTGGGTAGCTGTGGCTTTATATAAAACAGAGTTTCCGGTATCATTCATTTTGATGGTAGATCCGGGATAGGTGCTTATTTCAGAAGAAGTAGGAGCTACGTAAGTCACCTGTGACGCCGCTCCTTGTGTCAAAGATGCATTATTGAAGGTCGTATTGGCTCCTGTCGCAGAATTATCAACTGTTCCGTTGACTACGAAGTTATTCACGATATCTCCCACAAGAGGATCGTTAAATGCTTTGGTAATGGTAGTTTGTGCTGAGCATAATCCTGAAAATGCAAATATGAAAAGTAGACTTTTTTTCATAATGAGAAATTTTGTTAAATATAAATAAAAAATGAGATGTAAAAATGACTTTTAATTAATCATAATCTAATTTTTGTGATTAGTTATAAAATAAAGCCGTTCAAAATAATTGAACGGCTATTTCCGTGCGCTAAAGCTTTATTTTAATTCCGACTGATAAGCATCTTACGGTAATGATAAATGTCCTCGATCGTTACTACGGTCATTTCTCTTTTCTCTGCAAAATCTGCAATTTCCGGAAGTCTTGCCATGGTTCCGTCTTCGTTGGTAAGTTCACAAAGTACGGCATCATCACCTAAGTTGGCAAGCTGTACCAAATCTACACTTCCTTCCGTGTGGCCACGTCTTTCAAAAACGCCGTTCTTTTTAGCTACCAAAGGGAATACATGGCCGGGACTGGCAATGTGCTCCGCCAAAGCATTTTCAGCAATTGCCGTTCGGATGGTTGTTATTCTGTCTTTTGCAGAAACGCCCGATTCTACACCTTCTTTTGCTTCAATCGAAATGGTAAATGCGGTTTGATTTTTAGAATTGTTGGCTTCCACCATCGGGCGAAGATTAAGGTGTTTGCTTTTCTCTTCAGAAATACATAAGCAGACGATTCCGCTGCATTCGCGGATTAGAAGTGCCATGTCTTTTTCTGTGATGGTAGAGGCGGGAAAGATGATGTCGCCTTCGTTTTCACGGTTTTCATCATCTACTAAAAGAATTCCTTTGCCTTCTTGTAATTTCAGAAGTGCTTTTTCTACACGTTCTTTCGGACTTGCTCCGAATTTTTCTAATAATTTTTCCATGTTATTTTACTTTTGAAAGTTAAAATACACTTCGGTACATGGAAATGAAATACAATACAATGAGTCCATCGAAATAGCCTCACTGATTGTTTCATTTTCTTCTCCCATCCAGACTTTAACTGTCGGTTTTGGAATTTCACCAAATCAGTCCTCTCAAAAAGAAAGGAGTCGCGGACTGTAACCGCCGGTAGGGAATTTCACCCTGCCCCGAAGAAAACTTATACTAAGTTTTACTGTATGTTCTGTTTAAATTTTTAATTCATTAATTTTTGTTTAACGCACAGACTGCTAATTTCGGGAAGTTTTTTGAAATAAGGAAGTGGTTTTTTGATAATTTGGAAAGGACTGGATGATGGAAGTTATAAACTTCAATTTGTTTTTTCCATTAGTTTTAATTCAAATAAATAATTTAACTCAAGCTGCTTTCAGCTTTCATCATCCGGCTTTTTCATCAGAAAAGTTGAGAATTTAAAGATTTTAATTCTTCCTGGGTCGGATGGTTTTTAAAATCAATGAATTTTTTAAATTCAGGAGTGTCGTCACAGAAAATAATGTCAAAAGTAAAACGGTCGTTTCCGTACAAGCCCCGGTGAATCATATTGGCGGAGAATACTAACAGGTCTCCACGATGTAAGCTGATTGTTTTTCCCCGGTGAAGACTGTCACTTGGTTTTCTTCCGTTTAATGAAAGCCTGGTTTCTTCTTCTTCCTTTACATCCCACGTTTTGTGTGTTGTGGGAATTAATTCAATTCCTAATTCAGGCTGTAACGGAATTCTGAAATGAACAACATTCTGGGTTTTGATTTTTTCTTTTTGTTCGTCAATACTCATTCCGGTATACTGAATATCACGATGCCAATAATTGTTCTGATTTTTATTGAAAGGATCGAAGAATAACTGGCTATTGAGAAATATAGCTTTTTCTGGAATGATGGCTTGAATAATCTTTGAAATTTTATCCTGAGCAATGAATTTGAAAATTTCCAAGCGTTCTTCCGGACTAATAAATTTGCTTGAAGTAAGACTGTGACTGTTGATTAATCCGGACTGGTAATCTTTTTCGTTTTCCTTCAGCCAGTTTTCATGGAACTTATTTAAGATAACTTCGATTTGCTGTAGTTCTTTATCTGAAAAAAAGTTTTCTAAATGAATATAGCCGAAATCGTTGTAGTGAGTAGTTATATTTTTATCCATCTTATTTTCTCAAAATTTTTTCCATTGTTTTTCCTTTTGCCAATTCATCAATTAGTTTGTCGAGATAGCGGATGTTTCGCATCAATTCTTCTTCAATGTCTTCAATACGATACCCGCAGATAATTCCTTTTATCAAAGTTACGTTAGGATTAATCTTTGGGGCTCGTTCAAAAAAAGTTCTGAAATCAGTTTTATTATCTAAAATCTGCTGCAAACTTTTTTCGTCATAACCGGTTAGCCAAGAAATAATCTCATGAACTTCTTCTTTGGTTCGGCCTTTCTTTTCAGCTTTAGCGATATAATGAGGGTAAACACTTGAAAAGGACATTTGATAGACTTTTTCGTTATTTTTCATTGCTAAATGATTTGGATAAAGATAAAAAAACGCTCTGATTTCCAGAGCGGTATTTTTTAAGAGATCTTTGCCATAGAGTTTTGTTCTTCCAACTCTTTCATCAGCTTCAAAAGCTCTTTTTTCTTGTAAAAATATTTTCTGTGAAGAAAATAAGGAAGATAATTAATGGCTTTCATCAGAAGCTGAAGGTTGTGTTCCATATATTCGTTGTTATTAAAATAAGGATGTTCTTTTTCCGTGTAGAATTTCAGGTCTTTTATATCTTCTTCATTCATTTCTTTGATGAGCATCTCATTCTGATAAAAAGCAGTAATCTGGTATTTTAATTTTTCCTCAAGAGGTTTAAGATCGCTAAAGTTTTTTCTAATCTGTTCGAAAGGGGTTTTCGTATTCATGAATGCTGTTGCGTTCATTAAATCGATATACAGTTTGTATTGATCATCATATTCGGCATCGTATTCTCCAAAACTTTTGTAAAGCTGTATGAAATCAGCTTTTTTCTGTTGCTCTTCTGCTTTTTTTATAAAATAATTATAAATAACGGTGTCATTCTGATGGATTTTTTCTTTAATCTCTTCAATCGCTTTCTGAATAGTTGGAATTAAAGTTTTTGCTTCAGTCTGTTTGTATTTTTTACCGTCATAATCAAAAGTTTTAATGGCATATTCCTTTTTGGAAATGGCCTCTACCGTTTTTAGATCACTTTCAAGAGCAATTAATATATATACCCATTCCACTTTTTCCTTGCTGAAAAGTTCATCGAAAGAAATTTCGTCAGTTAATTCACTTTCTTTTACGGTAAAATCAGGGTTTTTATTGTCATAATAAGCGTTGAAAATTTTATCGAATGAATCTTTCTGATATTGTTTTTCAAATTCGGACTGAAATTCTTCAAATTCCAGGTCGCTTTTTTGTTTCTGGTATTGTACTCTTGAAAAAAGTTTTGAAGTAATCTGTTCTTCTGTTTCCTGAAAGTTTTTGAAAATATTTTTTGCAGGCAGATTGTCCTGCTCCTTTATAATATTTAAACTTCTGAGTTTAGTGATTCTCTCTTTTTGAGAAGGATGGGAAGCCCATTGGTTCTCAATATTGAGTTTTGATTTATTAAATAATCCCGACTCCGAAAGCTGAATATTAGGAAGCCCGTTTTTAGATTCCACTTCATTCTGTTCGGCAAGAAAATTCATGACAAAAAACTGTTCGCGATAGATATTTTTACTCGATTCGTTTTTAGAATATCTGTTATCATAAAAGCTTAAAACATTCTGATAAGAATTGTTAGCAAGCTCCAGTCTTAAAAGTGATTCTTCCAATGCCAACGAACCTGCAATATTAGCAGCTACTTCATCAGCATGAAACTCCATTTCTCTGGAAAGTGCCATATGGCGGATATTGACAAAATTATACATCTTTACCAAAATCCACTTGATTTTTCCGGTAAAGAAAAATGCCAGGGCTGCAAATATGGAAAAATAGCCGCTTATACTCGCGAACTTTTCTACCGAATTACGGTAAGATTCATCATCGTTGACCAGATTGAAAATGATCTGATTAACATTGTAAACATAACTTCCTACTTTCATGGAACGTTGGGAAAAGTGTCCGAATTCGTGGGAAAGAATAGCTTTCAGCTCCTGTTTTGTCGTGGTATTGATCAGTCCCATTCCAATGGTCAGGTTTTTCTGAATGGGTAAGAACATGCTCCAGAAACTTGAATCGTAAAAAACGCTTGCATTCACATCATAGGAAAGGTAAACTTTTTTGGGAGCATTGGTTCCTGCTTCCTGTACGATTTCGTCAATCATTTGGAAAAGCTCCGGCTCGTCATTTCTTCTGATTTCGGTAAGATCACTTCTGTCGTTGATGTGTTTTTTAAATAAAAATTTAATGATAAAAAAGAATACAAAAAGCCCGGTTCCTGCCAAACCTGCACCCAGCATAAGGGTGATAAACATTGGTTTTGCGACGATGATTGCTATTCCACCGGCAATACAGCCTAGCGCCAAAGCTATTGTAAATAAAAATAAAAGGATATAAACGAAAACGAAAATGGCAATAGAAAATACAGCCGCTTTAGTTTTCTTCTTAAAATCCTGAGAAACTTGAATATACATGGAAATAATTTTTTACAATAATACGTACAACGGATCAATAGAGCAAAAAAATCTCCTGAAATTGAATGACGTTATCCCCGAAATATTTATAATAATCGACTTCATTAATAAAGTCATTCGCGCGATGGATATTCCCAGCTGTAAAATATTTTTTATCGGTTATCTGAAATGTTTCATAAGTCTCGATGATTTGTTTCTTTGTGTTTAATCTGTTTATAAATAAACAAAAACTTACAGCTGTGTTTTCCATTAAAAAAAAGGTAGAAAAACAAAAAAAAGAAATGAAAACTATTGAATTTAAAATTTGATTGATTTTAAATTTTTTCAAAAAGGCTATTGTTAGCATTATGCACATCAATATTCCGCTACCAATTATAGCTATTGTAAGGTAATACCCCTCTTTAAAAGTATGGATGTCTTTTGCTAAATAGTATTCTTTTTGTTTCGGATTGAAGATAAAGGAGATGAATGCAAAGAAGATAATGTAAATTAGAAAATATTTGTATTTAGAGATAAAGGAGACTAATTTACTTTTCATTTATGCAAATTTTTCAATTCTGTCTTTTATTGCTGTTTTAAGGATGTCAATATGTATATCTTTCAGCTTTTTGAATTTAATACAGTATCCGGTAACACTCGCTTTACCTATTTTTTCTCCATAGGTTTGAAGCAAGTATTTTTTATCATCAATTCCCATGATGTAAACTGAAATCCCGGTTGTATTCGCGCTTAACCCGATCTGATAAAATTCTTTTGAAGTTCCGTCTTTGTATTGTATTAAATAAACTCCGTAGCCGATATTCGGGTTGGAAACTATTTTGCCTTCTTCATTTTTACCATCCAGAAACCAAAGTTGAGATTCCGGCATGAGCCCTAGAATGAGGTTGTGTAGCTCTTGGATATCGCTGCGTTTGGATTCCGGCAGGCTGCTTATATATTCCTGAATTTGATCTTGGATGGTCATTGGTTTGGCTTCGTAAATAATTTTCCGAATATAACAAAAACCGCTCTGAAAATCGAAACGGTTTATACTATATTTATAATTGTATTTACTTAATTGGTACTCGCTACATCAGCATCCTTATAGATATTCCAGAAATTATAATCCGTCATGGGAGCATCGGTAATTCCTACGTTTCTTCCCATGGTTACAATTTGCCCTCTGTGATACGTTCCGTGCAAAACAATATGCTGAATGTATTCGTATTTTGAAAAATCACACTGGAACCACTGAGACTCGATTTTTACATTTTTTACAAGATCTTCCTCCGATAAGTCTTCTACATAATCCATCAGTTTTTGAGAATTGTTTCTGAGTGCATTGAAAATTTCCTCCTTACCGGTGATTGCTGAAATCGCTGCAAAATCAAATTCATCATTTTCTTCGATATAGCTCCACCAATATTCTTGAGTTTGCAAGATGTGATGCAATGTTTTTAATATGGTCGGGAAACTTGAAATAACTTCCTGATTAAGTTGCTCATTAGATTTGGTAGAAAGCCAGTCGATGTACTTGTTGACCACCCAGTTGTTGTACTGAACAGTGTGGTTAATTAAAGTTTTTAAATTCATAATATTAATATTTTGTTTGGTGATTTAGTCTGTTATAAAAATAATAAAATAGTAGCCTGATTGAGCAAGGCAGAAGTCTTAAACAGTTTTTATATTTTAAAATAAAGGTTCCCCATTCAGGTCCGTAGTCAATATTTCACTCATATAATCAAAAAAAGGACGCATGGCTAATAAGGTGAGAACAGCCTCTTCCTGAAAACCATTAGACAGAACTTCCTTATCTGTAAATTTTCTCATGACTACATATTGTTTTTTTCTGATGAGGTCTATGGCGGGATGATCTTTATCAAATCCTCTCGGTGCCGTTTTTACAGCTTCTCCTTTAATTTCTCCAAAATATTTTATGAATGTATCGTTGGAAGTGATCTTCTCAATTTCTGCGGTACTGATTTCAAATTCTTTACGGATGCGGAGCAGGTCTTTAGCATCCGGACCCCAGAATCCACCTCCGACAAAACTGTTACCGGGTTCCAGCTGAATATAATATCCACCTCTCAACATGGGTTTTGAACGGGAATATCCAACCCCGAAATTAGTCTTGTACGGAGTCTGGTCTTTAGAAAAGCGAACATCTCTGTAAATTCTGAAAATATGGATTCCTTTTAAGTTATCGTGTTCCTGAAGCTCAGCATAAATCTTATTAAACAATGTTTTGTTTTCTTTTACAACCGAATCATATGCTGCTTTGTGCCGGGTAAACCATTCACGATTGTTGTTTTTCTCTAACTGTTTAAGGAATTCAAAGGTTTTTTTCATTGGTGATGTTTTATAGAGTATTGCGATTTGCAATTCTAATTGATAATTTCAGCGTTGGGGTTTTCCCGAAGCTTGGAAATTCTTTCCCGCCAGTTTTGAAGCTCGTCGTCTGTTAACCGGATCCAGTCTGTTACTTCACCGACAATTCTCACAGGTTCTTTACTGCGATAAGATCGGGTAGGGTTTCCCGGAAACTTTTTATCGGTTACGTTGGGGTCATTTTCAAATTCTCCTGTCGGTTCCACGATATAAATTCTTTCACGGCCATCACCTTTTGCCAGTGCAGCAGCTAATCCGGCGCCGTTTTGTAAGGCAGTAAAATAGATATGGTTCATGATGATCTCGGGATAATAATTCGATTCAAATCCGGCACTGAGCAGATCACCGATTTGTAAATCAGCTTTTGTACCGTGGTAGAATGGCCCGTTATCCAGAATTGTTTCGTCTTTTTTGTTTTCCATTGTGAAAGTGTTTTTGAGGTTGGAAGAACCTGTAAACTTAGGAATTTGTTTTGGAATTAAAAAACCGCTCTTGAAATTCAGCGGTTTACATATTTTTAATGCCATTCAAATCCTTCAGGCATTGTAAACGATTCTGTTTTTATAAAGCTTCCATTATGAGCATCATAATCAAAAAATAGAACAGTGTTTTCTTTTGTGTTATCCGTAAATATTATTCGATATACCGATTTATTTGTTTTATTATCAATGAAAGTTTTTAGATCAAAGAAATTAACATCATCAAACATATTTTTTTGAAAAGTAGCATTTAGTTTTGCTGCAATTTCTCTGATACTTATAAGTTTTATGTTTTTATCAATATATTCCTCTCTGTCGTCATACAAAATATCCATATCTTCCTCGTTCAATAATTTTCCTTTTTTATCAAATTCCTTCCAGATACCTGTTGCGTAATGCCGACTGATATTTTCTTTTTTAGATCGTAATTGCAGATTATCAAAATAAGAATAGAGGATCCAATGGGCACCTTTGGTTATTTGTAAAAGTCCACCACCATCTTTATTATACTGCATAATGATATTGGTTCCGTCGTGTGTATCGTAAAAAATACCATTTTCTTGTACTGTCTGCGAAGTATTTTTTTGAGGATTTGTAATTAAAGAATCCCGAATTCTTTTGTATTCTATGATATCAAACTTATTTTCATTTTTAAAGGGAAAATGTTGTGCACTTAAAAAACTATATATCAAGAGAAAAAGAAAGATAGATTTTTGTTTCATCAATATTGATTTTGTTGTAAAAATATAAAAGCTCGACAAAAGAAGAAAGGTCTTTGTTTTCTAAATCTTAAAAAATTATTTTATATCAAATCTGATTCTTTTGATTAATCTTTTAGAGTTTACATCAATTTTATCTCGTCCATGTAACATTAAATCATTACGGAATAAAATTAGATCGCCTTTTTCTAATTTAATTTTAAAAGAAAGGGCTTTGAAAAGTTTATCGAGATTATTTAATTCTTCAATTTCTTCTGTATCAAGTTTGGAAAAAGATTGCATCGTGATTCTGTCATAACAGATTTTATAGTTTCCATTTTCTATGCTTAAAATACTTCTCTCTTGATTTCTAAATCTCCATTTGTTATTTAGGAGTTTTTGTTTTTCACTTTTTGATAAATGTTTTAAAAAACTTTTTAGAAGCATAAAATTATTTGAACCTTGTTCTTCATCAGCAGGTTCTACACATAGTAAACCTATCGTATTGGGAATTAAATCAAAATCGGCACAGTCTGTATGTAAAGGGAAAGCTAGATTTGAGTTGGCTATCGAGGTGAAAAAATTATCATGTCGAGTTATCGTTACATCAAATATTGCTTTTCCATTATTATTTCGTTTTTCAATTAATGGAATTCCCAAGTGGTTGATGAATGATTGTAGTTCATCATCATTTAATGGAAAATTTTTTATAATTATTAAAGAGTGTCTTTGCCGTAAATGCTCTGTTATTTCCGGATAATTGAGGCTTTTTCCCCAATTATAATTAATTAACACGTCCTGTGCTTCCTTCAATAAGTATGAATAATGCTCCATCTTGTCCGTGTCTAGGGAAGTTGCAAATTTTTTCTTCTAAATCTGTAATCATAACATACTCGTTAAATTCAGTTCTTTTTATGAAGTAATAAGAACAAGATATTTTTTCGATTAGATCTTCCCAATGCAGTTCTATATTGGTAGGAATATTTGTGAGTTCATGAATTTTGGAGATCAATTCTCCAATTGAAGATGAATTTTCATCAATATCTATCTCAATGATTCTTGGAAGTTCTTCATGTTCAATTGAAAGTATGGTTTCTAGTTCGATTTTCATTGTAAATTATTATGAGGAAAAATAAAATAATGGGTGAAAATTTGGTTTTCTCAGGTATTTTATAATGATTAGCTTTTAGTTTGATTTTCTTTTAAGGTTTTGAGCAATATTCTGCAATAATTTTGTTATTTGTTGAATATTATCTAATAATCCTGACCTTCTGCAAAATCCCTTTTTCATTTTTATACGTAAAAATGTACGTTCCGCGTGGTACTTTTGTTAAATCTATATTTTGATTGTAATAAGCAAAACTTTTTCCGACTTCTTTTCCATCTATTGTATAAACAGTGTATTCAAACTGATTGCTGTTATTTTTATTACTGATGGTAAAACCGTCTCTCTGTGCATTGGTGTAAACTTTTGATTTAAATACATCTTCATTGGTTTCTTTAGCGGAAAGAGCTTCTTCGCTAATATCCGTAACCTGAATGCTTTTAATGGCTGATTTGGTTGAAGATGTTGTACTTCCACCCATAATGTATAATTTATCATTATATATTTCTGCGGCAGCATGTCTTCGCGGGATCATGTTTGAAGATAACTGATGTAATTTATTGGTTTCTGTATCAAAATAGGCTAGAAAAGTCTGATTATTATAACCCCCTGCGATAAAAATCTTATTACCGGATACTGCTAATGAATGACCGGATATTCCAACAGGCATGATATATTGCTCAGTCCAAAGATTTTTGTTGAGATCGTAAACATTGACGAGATGGGATGATGTACCGTTAAAGCCACCAATGACATAAAGCTTATCATTCACAATTTTGCCTTTTGTTTCTCTGGCTTTGGGCATATCTGGTAATGAATGCCATGTATCTGAAGCAATGTCATAGTATTGGAATCTGTTAGAAAATACTGTGGTTGCAGCATTGTTCAGTCCACTTCCTCCGAACGTATATATTTTTCCGTTGTGAATGGCAGAACCTGCATTTCCTGTATAGGCATGATTAACAGCTCCCTTTGTTTTTTTATGGGTTTCAAGATCTATAATTTCAAGATTGCTGTTTCCCCAGCCATTAAAAATATAAACTTTATTACCGTAAGTCTCCGAATTGGCGAATCTTTTAGGAACCAGAGTAGAATTGATTGTACTCCAGCGGTTATCTTTAATACTGTATCTTTCAATAATAGTGGCATTACCATCCGAATCTTTATACCCATTGCTCACATAGATATTGTCATCTACAATGGTACTGCATATCGCTCCTCTACTCACAGACATATCCGAAAGATGTTTAAAATTTAGGGTTTGTGCATTGGCTAAACATAAACCGAAAAGTGAAAGGAGAAATGATTTTGTTTTCAAGGGTGGTGGGATTATTTTATATTGATTCAAAGTTAGTGGATTTTGAGTGACGAGAATCTATTTTCCAATAAGTTTTTTGACCTCATTGTACTTATCAGAGTTTTCTAATTCTTTCCAAAAAAACTTTTTATATTTTGTTCTGTCGAATGAATCATTTTTTTGCAAATAGATACGTATGGAATCTTTATCAGCAATGATCAATTTCTTTGCATTTAATCTCTGTCCATAAGACCATATTTGCTTAAATGTATCTTCTAATTCTGTATTATTTTTTATGTGAAATTTACTTTCGATTAACATAGATGCTTTTTCATAACCATACGTCTTGTCTGTTAAAAATGCATAATCGGGGTAATTTCTTTCACCACGTCCCATACGAACAGATAACTGACGAATCCAGTCTTTTTCAGTATATCCAATTCGTTTTAGAAATGGTTCTATTAAATTTATTTCAACCTCTCTTTCATTTTGTATTTCCTTATTTTGTTCATAGGTATAATTATATAATTGTGGTAAATCTGAGGAATCGTATCCTTTTTCATTAAAAATTTCTTGCAGGCGTAAATAATCTTCAGAAGATAAGGGATAGCCATTAATTCCTTGAAGGTTTTTTCTTACAAGTGGATTTTTACTAAAGTGTTTATCTGCTTTCAATTCGTGAATTGTAATTGGTGGAACCTTTTGACCATTCGTAATATAAATATTACTGTAATAATGAAAAAAGGGATCTGCAATTCCATCTCTTTTTGCTCTCCAAACAGAATGAATATAGCTTCGGGGTGCTAAACAATAAACTACTAAAATATCTCCTCTTTTAGTGTCAATATTTCCCTGCCAAAAAGATGAAATATCTGAGTTAAGATTTGTATCTAAAAATTCAAAATCTTCTCCATATTTATCTCCTCCAATCCACCAAACTTGTGAAGGCTCAGGTAATTCTTTTTCTTCATCAGTTTCTTTTATGAATTTAGGAGCAAAGTCGTACAGGAAAGCACAGAATTCAAAATCTGTCAACTCATTTTCTTTTTGGAATTTATTGAAACATTTGCACAGGTCTAAGTAGTGTAAAAATCTTTCTTTTTTATATCTTTTTAAAGGGACCTTTGGAAGGTCTAAATGAAAAGTATCTGCAATCTTAGTTAATAAATCATAGTTGTTTTTAAAAAAGAATGGCTTAAATATTTCAGGATATTCATAAAATAACCAAGTTGAAACTATAGAAATTAAATGAGTAAAATTATCTTTTAAAAGTGGAATTTCTTTTTCGCCATCTTCAAATATTAATTCAATGCCGTTATCATAGATGTCTTCTAAAAATAGATTAGCTTCTTGATAGTTTTGGATTGAGTTTAATTTTGGATTAATAGCGAAGTCACATAAATTTAAAATAAAATTTGTAGCTTCTTCTTCTGAAAACCCAATGTTATTTATAAATTTATTTGAAATTGAGTCAATATCGCTATTCTGAAATATTCCAAGAATTTCTTTTGCTTCTGTATTTGAAGATAATTATTCCACGTGAATTTATTTAATTTCATTGGTTAATATTTTTAAGCTTAGTTTCTAAATTACGTATTAGTATCGGAATTTTTAACTTTATTTTGTCGTTTACTAATTGATGACAATGCTTTCGGTAAAGTTATATGTTATACAAATGGATTCCTTACGGAAAACTATAAGGCAAACAAAAAACCGCTCTACAAAAAGTAGAACGGTTAGTATAGTATATTAATTTGCCTCGGTCACTGACCGTTACATCATTCTGGCATTCCACTACCCATTGCCATATATGGTCTGTCTTTTTCACTTCAATACTTTCTCCAAAACCAGCATATGTTTCGCTTGGATGCCATTTTCAAAAATAGGTTCAGTATAGTGGTCAACAAAGAAATTTTTTTTGATTTCCGTAAGTTCAAAACCTAGTTTCTGATACAGGTATAGTTGTCCGGTGCTTGAGTTGGCGGTTCCTATGATCATGCTTTTCATTGCCTTTTGTTGCGCTTTTTGAATAGCCTTTTCAATCAGGAAACTACCGATTCCGCGTCCTTGAAGTATTGTTTTAACGGCAACATTTTTAATTTCAACTGTATCAATTGTTAGGGGAAACAGAACAATGACACCCACTGTTTCTTCCTGCTGTACCGCTATAAATACATCTGAAGACTGGAGATATTCGTCTACCAATTCTTTAGAAGGATCTGCCGATAGCAACAATTCGTAGGGAACAGGACTGTTTTTATCCAGTTTGTTAAATACAAGGCTATAATCTTTGGTTCTCATTAAGACATATTGTTTTCATAACGAATCTTCAAATGTAAGAATAAACAAAAAATCGCCTTATAAAGTAGAATGGTTAATATATTAAATTACCTCGGTCGCTGACCACTATATAATTTATTAGCATGCAAATCAGTTTTTTGGATTGATTTATTTTATTTATGTAAAGTTTTCTGAATTTGCGTAATATTTCATTTAAAATAAGAAACGATGTAATAAATAATGTAATGCAGTTTCACAGGCTTTAAATGCCATGTGTTCCGCTTCTTGTAAGTTATAATTGTATACTGCAGGAGGAGCGGAATATTGATTATTATATTTTATCAGTTCTGTTTTAGATTCTAAAAGTTCAGCTTTGAGTTCATTTGAAAGTTCTCTTACTATTTCTTTTTGGTTATAAATGAATTGATACAATTGTTCTGCTGATTGTAAATTTTCTCCTTCTTTAACTAGTTGTCTAACAATAGCTCCATGTCTTTTACCTTCCTCGATTTCTTGCAATACAGAATCATAAAGGGTCACTAAATATCTTTTTTTGAATAATCAAGGTCTAAGAATTCCATATCAGATTTATTTTAAGTCATTTATAGTTTTAAATATTTATAAATAGTAGATAATTATTTATAGCTGATTAAAGTTACATCATATAAGTTTATTTGTCAATCACCCTTTTGTGGTAGTCTACTTTATCTATTGATAACAAAAAAACCGCTCCACAAAAGTAGAACGGTTAGTATATTAATTTGCCTCAGTCGCTGACCGTTACATCATTCCTGGCATTCCACCACCCATTGGCATAGCTGGTTCGTCTTTTTTAACTTCAGTGATTACACATTCAGTTGTAAGAAGCATTCCAGAAACAGAAGCTGCATTTTCAAGGGCAACTCTTGTTACTTTAGTAGGGTCGATGATTCCTGCTTCAAGCATGTTTACGAATTCGTCAGTTTTAGCGTTGTATCCGAAGTCTCCGCTTCCTTCCGCTACTTTAGCAACGATTACAGAACCTTCACCACCTGCGTTAGCAACGATTTGTCTCAATGGCTCCTCGATCGCTCTTTTTACGATTTTGATCCCTGTAGATTCATCAGAGTTGATACCAGTAAGGTTTTCTAATGCAGCAATAGCTCTTACCAAAGCAACACCACCACCTGCAACGATACCTTCTTCAACAGCTGCTCTCGTAGCGTGAAGTGCATCATCTACTCTGTCTTTTTTCTCTTTCATCTCCACTTCAGAAGCTGCTCCTACGTAAAGAACGGCAACACCACCAGCTAATTTAGCTAATCTCTCCTGCAATTTTTCTTTATCGTAATCAGAAGTAGAAGTTTCCATCTGAGCTTTGATCTGAGCCACTCTACCTTTGATTTTGCTTTCTTCACCACCACCGTTTACGATCGTTGTGTTGTCTTTATCGATAGATACTTTCTCAGCAGTTCCCAACATATCCATAGTGATGTTTTCCATGGTGAAACCTTGCTCTTCAGAAATTACTGTTCCTCCTGTAAGGATTGCGATATCTTCCAACATTGCTTTTCTTCTGTCTCCGAATCCTGGAGCTTTTACAGCGGCAATTTTAAGAGAACCTCTCAATTTGTTTACCACTAAAGTTGCCAAAGCTTCTCCTTCAACTTCTTCAGAGATGATTAATAAAGATTTACCTCCTTGTGCGATTGGTTCAAGAACAGGAAGCAATTCTTTCATAGAAGAGATTTTTTTCTCAACTAAAAGGATATATGGATTTTCTAGTTCAGCTAGCATTTTTTCAGGGTTAGTCACGAAATATGGTGACTGGTATCCTCTGTCGAATTGCATCCCTTCTACAACGTCTACTGTTGTATCGATACCTTTAGCTTCTTCTACAGTGATAACTCCTTCTTTACCTACTTTTCCGAAAGCTTCAGCGATCAAAGCACCGATCGTTTCGTCGTTGTTAGCAGATACAGAAGCAACTTGCTTTACTTTATCCGTAGAATCTCCAACAGCCTGAGACTGAGTTTTCAAGTTTTCAACAACCGCAGTTACCGCTTTGTCGATTCCTCTTTTCAAGTCCATTGGATTTGCACCTGCAGCTACATTCTTAAGACCTTCTCTTACGATAGCCTGTGCCAAAACAGTAGCGGTAGTAGTACCGTCTCCTGCGATATCATTAGTTTTGGAAGCCACTTCTTTTACCATTTGCGCTCCCATGTTTTCTACTCTGTCTTCAAGTTCGATTTCTTTTGCAACAGAAACCCCGTCTTTCGTTACGTGAGGTGTACCGAAAGATTTTTCGATCACTACGTTTCTCCCTTTTGGTCCTAAAGTTACTTTTACTGCATTAGCCAATGCATCAACACCTCTTTTTAAAGCGTCTCTTGATTCAATATCGAATTTTATTTCTTTTGCCATAATTTTTTGATTGTATTAATGTACTTTGTACAATGTATTAATGAATGTTTATATTCATGAAGTCATTTTACATGAATACATTTTACTTTTTACGAATTAACCGATGATTCCTAGTAAATCCCCTTCTTTTACAATTAAATAATCCTTTCCTTCCAATTTCAGTTCAGAACCTGAATACTTCCCATAAAGAACTTTGTCACCCACTTTTACAGTTGTAGGTTCATCTTTTTTACCTGGACCTACTGCCACTACAGTACCTTCTTGAGGTTTTTCTTTTGCAGTGTCCGGGATAATAATACCTGATGCTGTTTTAGTCTCTGCAGCGATTGGTTCTACCAACACTCTGTCTGCCAATGGTTTAAAGTTTACTGACATAATATATTTAATTTTTTAATTATTTCTGTCTTGAAATTCTCTAATTGTATGCCAACAGAGTGAGATGGTTGAAATGGCAGAAGATTTTATGCAAAAGTGAAAATTTGTCACATAAAAACAAATAGCGTATCGATAATACCTGATCAAAAAAGATGTAATTTTATAATGAATGTATAAATAAATTAATAAACATGAAAAAAAACAGAGAAACAGAATTAATAATCCGGGTTTTTATGTTTTCATTTGCTTTTTCTATGTTAGGATTAATGTTTGTAGGTTGTGAAAAGAAAATGAATACCGGTCTGAAAGACGAGGTAAAAGCGGATAGCAGTGGAATGAACAATAAACTGTCAGAAGATGAAATAATCAAACGAAATTTAGCAAAATTTGACACGTTAGACTTCAAGGTTTTTAGCAAACGAGACTAGAAACGCTTTCATGAAAGTCATGCGGATGATGTGATTGTTCATTTTCCTGACGGACATACGACCAATGGCTTGAAAAAGCATATCGAAGATATGGAAGCGATGTTTGTATATGCTCCTGATACTAGAATTTCGGTTCACCCTATCAAAGTTGGACAGGGAAATATTACCGCTGTTACTGGGATTATGGAAGGAACTTTTACAGAGCCAATGCCGGATGGAAAAGGAGGCTTTATTAAACCTACCGGAAAAAAGTTTAAGCTCCCAATGGCAACTTTCAGTATATGGAATGACAATGGAACAATGAGTGAAGAATATCTATACTGGGACAATCAAACGTATATGAAACAATTAGGACTGTAAATAAAAAAAGGCTATCTTTTCCGGATAGCCTATTTTGTTTATTTTTTGTTTCCTGCAGCCTGCATCGGATTTACTTTCCCGTTGGAAGCGCCTCTTGCATTGCCACTTTCTTTTTGTTTGAATAACTGGAATTTGGAAACTTCAGCAGTTCCGTTATCATTGCTCCAGAAATTGTTTGAAGTATCTATGTCGGCAGTTTCTCTCATCGGATCTAATTGGATTGACTTTAATTTTTTGTCAAAATAATAGGTCTTGGAAACTTTCTGCTCGTTTTGTCTCCAGATCTGTGCGGAAGATTTGTCAGTCAGTTTTGTTCCGTCTTCAAAGGTGAATTCAAGAATAATAGGCATTACTAAACCTCCCTTGTTGACGAAATCGATTTGATAACCTGTTAAGTTTTTAAATTTTTCTTTGTCTTTTGCGGTTAAAGGTTCTGTACCCTCAGTTTTAGAAATGTACTCTTTTTGAGTATCTACTTTTTCCTGGCCTCTGTCGTATCTGTAATAGAAATCCTGAGCTTCTTTATCTTTTTCTACGTAGAAGGTGATGTTTTTATCCTCCCTGTTTCTAACCTTTGAAATATCTTCAAACTCATTTTGTAAAGGTTTATCCACTTTATATTTCGTTTCTGAAGCTTGTTTTGGAGCTGTTTCTAAGTCAGGAGTTGCAATGGTCACTTTATCAATGGCAATATCAACAGGATCTGTTCCGTAGAACCAGCCTCTCCAGAACCAGTCTAAATCTTCACCGCTCGCATCTTCCATCGTACGGAAAAAGTCTGCAGGTTCAGGATGTTTGAATGCCCATCTTTTTGCGTATGTTTTAAAAGCTTTATCGAAAAGCTCTCTTCCCATAATCGTTTCACGAAGGATATTCAATCCGGTTGCCGGTTTTGAATACGCATTCGGACCAAACTGAATGATATTTTCTGAGTTACTCATGATAGGTTCCAGCTGATCTTTAGGAAGTTTCATGTAATCAACGATCGTCCAAGCCGGTCCTCTTTTAGAAGGGAATTTGTTGTCCCATTTTTCTTCGGTAAGATATTCAGTAAAGGTATTTAACCCTTCATCCATCCAGCTCCATTGTCTTTCATCTGAATTGATGATCATCGGGAAAAAGTTGTGTCCAACTTCATGGATGATTACTCCCAACATTCCGTTTTTGATGGCTTCCGAATACGTTCCGTCTTTTTCAGTTCTTCCGTAATTAAAACAGATCATAGGATACTCCATCCCGTTGGATGCTTCTACGGACTGAGCAACAGGGTACGGATACGGAATTGTGAATTCAGAATAGGTTTTAATGGTATGCGCAACGGCTTTTGTAGAGAATTTTCTATACAATCCATAAGATTCTTTTGGATAAAAGCTCATAGCCATTACTTTATTGTTGTTTTCAGGAATCGTAACGCCCATTCCGTCCCAAACAAATTTTCTGGAAGAAGTCCATGCGAAATCTCTTACATCATGTGCTTCAAAATTCCATGTTTTTCTTTGTTTTGAATGATTTTTCTCCGCTTTTTTAGCTTCATCAAGCGTTACGATTTCTACAGGCTCCGTTGAAGTTTTAGACTTGTTGTATCTCGCCAGTTGTTCTGAAGTTAATACCTGATCGTAGTTTTTACACTCACCGGTTCCTCCTACAACATGGTCAGCAGGAACATTCATTGAAACTTTAAAATTTCCGAAAACCAAAGCAAATTCTCCTCTTCCTGTAAACTGGTGATTCTGCCATCCGTGGAAGTCGCTGTATACACACATTCTCGGATACCACTGCGTCATGGTGTACAGATCATTTCCGTCTTCTGCGAAGTTTTCATAGCCGCCTCGACCACCCATTTTCATTCGGTTAGGGATATTGTAGTTCCAGTCGATTTTGAAGACCAGCTTTTCTCCTTTTTTCAGCACTTTAGGCAAATCAATACGCATCATGGTTTTGTTCACCGTATATTTCAAAGGATTTCCCGAAGCATCGGTTACTTTTTCAAGATTTACCCCATATCCGTTGTCTTTTACAGGCAATTCAGAAACTTTAAGCTGCTGATCGTTGGCTGCTTTCGGAAGGGTAGAAGAGAAAGGGAAATCTGCTTTTTTTACAGTGGACTGCTGATTTTCGTCCAGCTGAAGCCAGATATAATCCAGATCATCCGGAGAATTATTGTAATAGGTAATCGTTTCTGATCCTTTCAGGTTTCTTTTATCTTCATCAAGAAAAGCAGTGATGTCATAATCTGCCCTGTTTTGCCAATAAGCATGTCCCGGAGCTCCTGAAGCGGTTCTATACACATTGGGAGTAGGTAAAATAGTTCCCAATTGTTCAAACTTATTTCCGTGGTTGCTTCCCGGATTATTCTGAATGTTTTGAGCAAAAGCACCAATGTAAAAAAGAACTGAAAGTGCTGAAACTTTAAATTTCATAACCGAAATGATTTAATTAATTTTCAAATATAATGATAAGTAGCTGAAAACTTGAAAATGTTTCAGGGTTAAAAAGGAATTCTTTCTAAAGTCATTTTTAAGGATAATGCAAAAACGCCTGATGAGACAAACAGGATCCAATCTTTTTTATTGACCTTAAGTAAGTTTAAAAGTATAAAAAGCAGAATGAGGATTCCAAATACGATGGCAATCTGTCCGACTTCCAGTCCTACATTAAATCCTAGAAGAGGTAATGCAATACTCTGGCTTTTAGCAATCATCACTCTTGCGGTATTGGCAAATCCCATTCCATGAATAAGTCCGAAAAATAAAGCCAGATAATAATTGAGTTTACTCTGGGATTGTTTTTTATTTTTCATAAGAATATTCCCTAAAGCTGTTAAAACAATTGTAAGCGGAATCAAAAATTCTACCCAGTTTGAAGGCACTCTCACAATATCTAAAATACTTAAAGCTAAAGTAACGGAATGTCCGATGGTGAATGCTGTTACCAAAACCAGAATTTTTTTCCAGTCACTATAAGAATAAACGGCAATAAGTGCGAGAACAAAGAGTTGATGATCCAATGCATCCAACGAAATAATGTGTTCCCATCCAAGCTTTAAATAAAATAGAAAATCCTGCATCATAAGTTTACATAATAAAGGTTACGAAAATAATGATTAATTTCGGAACAGATTTTAGCAATGGGTTGATATTATGAAAAAGCTTTTGTTGTTTTTCTGCTGCATCTTTTTTCTTTTCTCTTTTAATGAAGCGAAGCATCCTTATCATGTAGGTTCGGTAGAAATTAATTACAATTCCCAATCAAAGACTTTTGAAATTACGGGAAGATTTTTTCTGGATGATCTGGAAAACGGTCTGTCTCAGAAATATGGAAAGTCATTTCATTTCAATGATGCGAAATATAAAGTCCAGATCAAGGAAGCTTTAAAGAATTACAGCTCAGAATATTTTAAATTGAAAACGGATAATAAGTTTTTAAAGATAAATTATGTGGGATATGAAGAGGATAATGAATCCGTAAATCTTTATCTGGAATCTGAAACAGTTAATACTCCGAAAAAAGTTGAAGCGGCAGTAAGTTTCCTGTATAATTTATTTGATGATCAGATTAATATCGTTCATATTATTGTCAATGGAAACAGGAAAAGCGAAAAGCTGACGTATCCGAACCGGTATTTATATCAGCAATTTTAGAATCAATTATCTTTCCAGCTGTAAAAGAGCATTTTCTGCTTTTGCATGGACAAGAAGATCAGGGAAGAAATCATCATAGCATTTTTGCAGCATTTCTTTATTGTCAAGAAACGCCTGGAAAACGGGGATGTCTTTTTCAAGATATTTAGCCTTATTCAGTACATTTTGAATGCTGAATTTGATTCCCCAGTCTTCACGATAATTGTACAACCAGTCATCATGTTCCATTTTTACAAGCATTTTTTTGAAGTTTTCGGGTAAAAACTGACTATTCTCATTTAAAACCCTGTAGACTTTCAAAGAATGATCTTTCCATTCTTTTTCTGAATTCAAACTTAGGTCATTGGCTAAAAAATAATCCATCGAAACATCCACAAAAGCTCCTGCATATAATCTTACTAATGGACTGAATACTTTCTTAGCTTCATGAATTGCTGGGTGAGAATCAGTAAAGGTATCGATGGCTCTGTGTAAAGTGATTCCATCCTGGATTTCTTTGGGAAAAGAAAAGCGTTCTTTGTTCCGGATAAAATCCTCCAGAAACTGACCTACGATCTGTCCGTCAGTAAAAGCCAAAAAAGAATGAGCCAGATAATTCATAAACGAATATAAAAATTTTCAAGCAATTTTTTACCATTAGAAAAAGTTTTAACCCAGACTCCTTCATTATTTTCAGAATATTCAAAATTAATTGCATTCAACTGTAATTCGTAAGGAGAAATAATGTAAAAACGAAGCTCGTTTTCGTTTACATTACATTCAAATTGGATAGGAAATTCATAAGGATTTTGAATCTGTAAATCTTTATAGCCATATACAACAGTGCTATCAGAACCTAAAGGCGTAAAACGTTCATGGTCCTTATAAATGTCGATAGAATGTGAATGCCTTTCCAATATTTTCAGTCCGGATTGAAGCGCTAAGAAATAGATGATGGATGAAAACTGACAAATACCTCCACCTATTTCACTTGAAATGTTATTTTGGATTAGGTTTCTTCCTTCTTTAAAATTATTTTTTTTGTTTGGTTTTCCCACGATTTTCCAAAAGGAAAAGGTTTCATTGGGATTGATTACCAGGTGGTTAATTTTACCGTGAACGATATTCAGATTGTGTATTTTATTTTCATGGAATTCACTTTTTTTAATGGGTTGCAGAATCTCGTTTTTATATCTTCCGATAGGTTGTGTATTATAACTTTTTGAATAGATATATTTATTTTTAGATTCGTGAAAATACCTTTGTATAAGCCTTAAATGCAGTTTTAAGGTGGAAGGAAGTATGCTTTTAAACCTTTGTTTCATTTTTTTCTAAAACAATAATATTATAGGAAGCCCATTTTTTTAGGAAAGTATTGCAGATCATTCTGTCTAAAGGTAAAAATAATCTTCTGAGATTTTTAGGGAATCTGTGAATAGGAAAAAATAAAACTCCTACTGTTTTTACTGGTTTCCATTGATTTCTAGTTTTATCTAACATTTCTTTTTCCGTGAAAGTATTTGAAGCATGCCATTCTTCCTGTTCTGAAATTACTTTTCTTCTTGTTTTGGTTGGAAAGTCAAAAATCAGAATTCCGTTAGATGACATTTTTTTATAACATTCATTCAAAAAAGATTGTGTTTTTTCTTTGTTTTGATGCATAATGACATGAAAACAAAAAATACAGTCGAATTCTGCAGCAAAAGGAATATCGGAAATTTCACCTACAGATATTATTTTTTCAGGATATTTTGTCCGGGCAATTTTTATCATTTCCTGACTGAAATCTAATCCATGAGTTGCAAACTCAAGTAATCTTCCGGTCCCGCAGCCTAAATCCAAGATTTTTGAAAACTTTTTGGTCTTTATAAAGGAATGTAAAAATAATCTTTCCTGTTTGTCAATATATTTACCATAGGTGTTCTCAAACCTGTCTTTATCATAATCTTTTGCAAGGGTATCATAGTATGTCAGAATTTTATTTTGCATTATAACAGTTGTGAAATATTATTGTTTTCCTGTATCTTAAAATATTAAAAATAAAAAAATCTCCAGTTATTAAAAAATAAAAGGAGACTTTAATTAAGGTTAATAATGTTTTAGTTTTTTAAGAATTTTTTACTTCCTGTAAGTGTATTTCCTGAGTATATATTAATAAAATATTCTCCTGTAGGATATTTGCTGATGCTGATTTCCCTTGAAGTTGTTTTTTGAAGAACCTGTCCTGCCGCATTAATGATTTCAAAACTGTAATTTTCTTTTTCGTCTGTAGTAATATTGATAGTTGTCTTCGCAGGATTAGGATAGATTGCAAATTCTTTAGTTTTAGTTGTAGTACCCCTTTCTTCTATGGATAATACATCACCGGCACTGGCTGTAAACCCGGCAACTACACAAATGAAACGTGCAAAGCCAAAAGCTTCGTTTGCGGGATTGGTACTTCCTATTGCAACTCCTGTCGGATAAGTATTGTAATTGATAGCAGGATTTGCCCATCTGTTGATTCTTGTACAGCTTATTCCTGCATTGGTGCATTCATCATTGTAAGCCATAATGGTTCTCCATTTTTGAGCTGATGTTGCCGAAGTGCCGTTGGTAATGGCAATAGCGTTTGTATAGCCATGATGATGACTGCAGGGTGTTGTGCTTGTATCAACATACCAGTCGTGTCTTAGTCCCATATTGTGTCCCATTTCATGTGCTAAAGAATAATTGGATACTGCGCAATTATATAGAACAGTAGAGAAACCTGCGGTAGCGACGTAATTTGTTGACGAAGTGTTTACATACCCTAATCCACAAGTGTTTGTAGGAGTTGAAGTGACTAAAGAAACAAGATCTGCTCCGTAAGTTGTTCTTAAAGTATGAACATCATCCATATAACCGTCTGCAGTAGCTCTTAATCTTGATAAATCTGTACTTAAATTTCCGGATTCTGCATAGGAAATCACTCCTGAATATACCAGATTAATGGTTGCATTGGTAATTCCGGAATTAGTTAATGCAGTATTAAAATTGGTAATCGCTGTTGCGATGTAGGAGTTGCTTTGTGAATTTCCTCCCCATGCCGTACTTGCAGCGCTGGTATAAACAACCATAACATCTACAGTGGATGCGGAACATGTTGCGGTGGTTGAAGAACAAATATTACTGTTGGTTTTGGAAGCTATTACATTGGATATAGCTGATTCGTCAATAACAGTATCATCTTTAGAATCCTGATCTATTAATAATTTTTCTGCTACCCGAGAGATCGCAAATGTATTTTCGTTTACCTGATGATACATTACCTTTTCTCCTGAACCGGAAACGTACATTCCGGTGATAATATTGTCATATTTAGAAAGAACAAGTTCTGCAGAAGGATCGTTTACAATTTTATAGGTATAAGATTCGCTTTTGTTGGTGTATCTGTAGATTTTGTCAAGCTTTGCAATTATCATCTGATCTTTTATTGTGGGAATTTTGATATCCTGATTGAGATCAAATGATGTTTGATTATAATATTGAGTATTGTAATACGTTGTCGCAAGCTCTTTTGAAATTTTCTGCGATTCTTTCAGGGAGCTGTCAGGAATTTTATTCTGAAAATAGGCCTGTTGAGCAAAAGCGGCAGAGGAAATTGCTAAAGCTAAGATTGTGATTTTTGTTTTCATAAAATAAATATTTAAGTTTATC
>JBCNMJ010000003.1:0-69453 GCA_039594975.1 Chryseobacterium sp.
AATTCTGCGTTGATTTTTTCAATTAGTTCTTTCATGTATTTAAAATTTTAGGCTGCAAATATAGGCTTTCAGGCGGATGTAGCCTAGTCTGATTAAAAAAAATTAATATTTAATCCATAAAATTGTTCAAAAAAAGTAAAAATTCAAATAAATACACTGAAAACCTGGACTAACATTGAATTTTTTATTTACTTTTGACACTTTTCAAAAAAGACCAATGAATAAAAAAGTACTAAGCTTCGCATTCCTTATTTTTTGCATCACCCTTTTATCCGCTCAAATAAGCAATACTCCCGAGAATACTGATTCTGTAACCACTACGATCACTCAGGGCGGAATCGGATTGGGATCTGTAATAGCAGTAGTTGCTTCCTGGGACAGAAATCAGTCTATTTTATGGGCTATCATTCACGGAATATTAAGCTGGGTCTATGTCATCTATTTTGCTTTAACAAGAAAGTAAGACTATTTTAAGGATTCCAGATAACGTTTCAATATAATAGGATGACAATATTTTTCATCCTTGGCTACGTATACCAGCGTGATCTTTTCCTGATCTTCATGCTGTTGCAGAAACTTTTCGCTCTCATTATTGCTACGGAGTTCCTGCAGATATTTTTCTGAAAACTCCGGCCACAGATCCGGATCATGATGAAACCAAGTTCTTAATTCCGTAGACGGAGCCAGATCTTTATTCCATTCGTCAATTTCCGCCTTTTCTTTAGAAAGTCCTCTTGGCCAAAGACGGTCTACCAGAATACGATATCCATCTTCCGGAGAAACCTTTTCATATATTCGTTTTAAAGCAATATTTAACATCATATACTGTTTTTAAGATCTATTAAATATACTAAGACTTATCTGTGTGGTAAGAATATCCGTAATTATTTATCTTTGAAAAAATGCAATCGATTACAAATTTAACTCATCTGTTATGTTTGCCGACAGTGCAGGATAATTTTTAATCGTAATTGATTTAGATTGCAATACATAAAAGGAAAATAGCTAAAAAAGCCTTCTTAAAACCTGACCTTATGAAAAAATATGCCTTATTCTTGTTAACCCTAGTATTATCGCTACCATTTTCGGCTCAATATAAACCCTGGACTTCCGCCCAACAGCCTTTAAAAGAAATTGAAATGCTCAAAAAACAGATTATGAAACCCAATTTCAGAAAAAAAGACTACCTCATCACAGATTTTGGAGCCGTTGGAGATGGAAAAACAAAAAATACGGATGCTTTCAAAAAAGCAATTGAAAAATGTAATGCTGAAGGCGGCGGAAGAGTGGTTGTTCCCAAAGGGATATTTTTAACGGGAGCTATTTATTTAAAAAGCAATGTCGAGCTTCATTTAAATGACGGTTCAACCATTTTATTCAGTCAGGACAGTAACGACTACCCTATTGTCTTCACCCGTTGGGAAGGCATGGAATGTATGAATTATTCATCACTAATTTACGCTTACGAAGAAAAAAATATCGCCATAACCGGTAAAGGAACTTTGGATGGAAATGCCAATTTGGACAATTGGTGGTTCTGGTGTGGTGCCACAAAATATGGTTATAACGAAACCCGTCCGGGAAGACAGAATCCTGCCCGTGCGAAACTTCACGAATATATGGCTCAAAGAAAACCTGCCAGAGAAAGAATTTTCGGAGATGGATGGTATTTGAGGCCCAATTTCGTTCAGCCCTACAAGTCTAAAAACTTCTATATGGCGGATGTTTTGGTTAAAAATTCTCCGATGTGGAATTTGAATCCGGTTTTATGTGAAAATGTTTTAATTGAAAGAGTAAAAGTAATCAGCCACGGACCCAACAATGACGGTTTCGACCCTGAAGCCTGCAAAAATGTCTGGATTAAAGATTCCTATTTTGACACCGGAGACGACTGTATCGCCATTAAATCAGGAAGGGATGAGGACGGAAGAGATATCGGAAGACCTGCCGAAAACCATATCATCGAAAACTGCGAAATGAAAGACGGTCACGGTGGTGTTGTTATCGGAAGTGAAATTGCAGGTGGTGCTAGAAATATCTATGCGATTGGAAATGTAATGGATAGCAAAAATCTGGAAAGGGCTTTAAGAATCAAAACCAGCTCCAGCCGTGGCGGAATCATAGAAAATGTCTTTTTCTACAATACCAAAGTAGGCGCTTACAAAGAAGCAGCGGTCCGTTTCAATATGCATTATGAAAAGCCTGGAAATTATATTCCGACGATGAGAAATATTTGGGTGGAAAATCTAACGGTTGACAAAGGCGGAAAATATGCCGTTTTCTCCGATGCTTACGAAACTTCACCTGTGACAGATTTTACGATGATTAATTCTAAATTGAATGGTATTGAGATTCCTTACAAAGTGGATTATATGAAAAATGTAACGTTGAAAAATGTAACCGTTAACGGACAACCTCTAACTGAGCTAAAACCTTAATATAAATTAAACACATTTTAATTCATATTATTCTGGTTATTAAAAGTCATCGACAAGCTCAGACTGACACATTATAAAAACGGTTAGTAGTAGAGATGTCACACTGAGCCTGTCGAAGTGTCTTTAATATTATTGATGATCAATACTATATATTATTAACAAAAAAAGACAATCCGTTAAAATTATTTAAAAAAATAAAATGCGAAGAAAAACCCTATTCGCCGGACTGATCGTTTTATCGGCAATTTCACATTCTTATTCCCAGTCGAAACATTGGCAGAATAACGATCGTGAGCTGCATTATAAAGAAGATAAAGGTGATTTTTTATTGGTCAACGGAAAATACCGTTTCAATCGAGCATTGTACGGAGACAACCGTGCTTCCAGAGTTGAAGCAGGAGATTTGCCGGAATTTGCACTCTACCTTCCGGGAATGGGCGGAAATCTTCAGTTTATCATTCAGAAAGGAAATTCAATTAAAAAATTAATTCAGGCTGATAAAATTGAAACCCGCTATCGACCGGGCTCAATGTTGTATGAAATTAAAGACCCTATTTGGGGTAATGGAAGTTTAAAACTGACCGTTTTGGCTCAAGCTAAAGAAGAAGGTTTGGTGGTAAAAATGGAAACAGTCAATATAGATGCTTCAACAAAAATATATGCAATCTACGGCGGTGCGAGTGGAACAACTTTTAGCAGAAACGGCGACATCGGTGCAGACCCGGAATCCGGATTTTATTTGTTACCTGAATATTGCCTGAATAATCAGTTTCAGATTAATAAAAACCAATTTCAACTTAATTATTTAAATAAGAAAAAAGAAACTCAAATCGTTAGCGGAAGTTTTTCAAACGTCAATTCTTTGCAACAAACAGATGCTCAAACATTAGAAAAACTTACTGAGTTTACTCAAAATAAAACAGACAAATCTCCGATTGTTTATGCCACTTATTCTTCGCAAAAACAACCGGTTTATATCCAAGTTGCAAAGGGAAAATCAGCTAAAAACTTTTCGGATGAAGAGTTGAAAAATATCTTTAATGAAGCTGAAAAAGCCCGTTTAACTTTAACAAATAGAATTCAATTAAAAACCCCTGATTCAGATTTAAATAATTTCGGAGCCAATTTAGCCGTTGCCGCAGACGGAATTTGGGAAAGCCCGACTTTTTTACACGGTGCCGTTGCGTGGAGGATGAGATTGAACGCCTGGCGTGGAGCTTATACAGCCGATGCATTAAGTTGGCACGACCGGGCAAAAGAACACTTTGAAAGTTATGCCAATTCGCAGGTTTTGAAACCCGATTCTGCGCCTGTGGAAATGGACACGTTATTGCATTTGGCTAGAAGTGCGGAAAAAATGGGAACTTCAGTTTTTTCGAGCGGATACATTTCGAGAAATCCTAATGACAATACAAAGCCGCATCATTATGATATGAATTTGGTCTTTTTTGATCAGCTATTTTCGCATTTTAATTACACAGGAGACAAAGAATTCCTGAAGAAAATGTGGCCGACAATGGTTCGTCATATGGATTGGGAAAAACGAAATTTCAAGCGAGGCGATTTATATGATGCGTACGCTGCGATTTGGGCGAGTGATGCACTTCAATATTCGGGTGGAAAAGTGACGCATACTTCGGCTTATAATTACAGAGCCAACCGTGAAATGGCAAAGCTGGCGAAAATCATTGGCGAAAATCCTCAACCTTACGAACAGGAAGCTAATGCGATTTTAAAGGCGATGAAAAACGAACTTTGGATTAAAAACAAAGGCTATTTTGCTGAGTTTAAAGATGCTTTAGGCAATCAAATCATTCACGACAAACCGGGAATCTGGTCGATTTATCATGTTTCGGATGCTTATATTTTAGATGAATTTGAGGATTATCAGAATTTACAATATATTAATAATCACACCCCGAAAATTCCGATTACGGTAAAAGGTGCGGCTCATAAAGACTATTTTACGTTGGCAACCACCAACTGGCAACCCTACGACTGGTCAATCAACAATGTTGCCTTGGCAGAAAATTTACAGACCGCTTTGGCGTATTGGCAAGCCGGAAGAAATGAGGATGCCTACCAACTTTGGAAAGGAAATCTCGTAGAGTCAATGTATTACGGCATCAGTCCGGGGAATTTTGAACAGCTTTCTCATTATGATGCCTTTCGTGGAGAATTGTACAGAGATTTTGCCGACCCGATTGGTGTGGCTTCCAGAACTTTAACGGAAGGACTTTTCGGAGTGTATCCGAATTTATTGGAGAATAAAATCAATATCAAGCCTGGTTTTCCGAAAGACTGGAATTTTGCTGAATTAAAGCTTCCGGATTGGGAATTTAAATTTAACCGAAATTTAAATAAAACAGAATATTTATTTTCCTCAAAATATCAGAAACCTGTTGCCTTGGAAATACAGGTTCCCGTGAACTATTCCAATATCAGCTCTGTAAAGGTAAATGGTAAAAATATAGATTGGAAGATTAAACCAAATTCTATTTTGCAGCCAATTATTCAGTTTGAAACGCCGAAAGGAAAAGATTTTAAAATTGAAATTAATTATTCGGGCGAAGAAATTAAAGACGAACAAACTGATTTCACTAATTATATTTCGGAAAATCTTCAATTAAATTTTGATTCAAAAAAGAAAATAAAGCAAGTCTACGATCCACAGGGACTAATCAAAAATTCCCCTCCTCTGGAGGGGTGGATTCGACCGAAGGGAGAAGACGGGGTGGTTAAAAAATTTAATTTAGTTCAGGAAGAAAGAAAAGGAACTTTCTTCGTGCAAGTTGAGCAAAATGGAACCACGTGGTGGCAACCTGTAAATGTAGATATCCGTTTTCCTTTGGAGACAAAATGGATGAATAAAAAACTTCAGTTTCAGTCAAAATCCTTCAATCCAATTAATGGAAAATTGAGTATTAATGGTTTAAATAAAACGTTCAGCATTCAGAAAAATCAAAATACATCAATTGAAATTCCAACAAATTATTTAAGTAAAGGAACCAATTCTATTGAACTTGAATACAACGGAATTAAACAAAATATTGAAATTACAGATTGGGAAATTGAAAATCAAGGTCAGTTTAATAACATTTCGTTGGCTTCAAAATATAATGAAAAAGTAACCGAGATTTTTAATCAGAAATACCTTTCCCAAAGATTGGAAGTCCCTACTCTACAGCTTCCGTGGCAGGGAATTGGGAATTGGTGTTATCCGTTAATCACAGCTCAAATTGACGATTCTGGATTAATGAACAAAAGAAAAAACAACAAAGTTGATTTCCTTGGAATTCCTTTTTTAATTGATAAAACGGATAAAAATATTGCGTTCGCAAGTCAGTGGGACAATTATCCTGAATCAATAGAAACTCCGTTAAATGGAAAAGGAAAGAAAATTTATTTTCTGATGGCGGGTTCCACAAACCCGATGCAGTCGCAGATTGTGAATGGAAAAATTACCGTTCAATATGTTGATGGTTCGAAAACAGAATTAGAGCTGAAAAATCCAATCAATTGGTGGCCGATTGAACAGGATTTATTTGATGATAATTTTGCCTTTGAAATTCCGGATGATAAAATTCCATATCGAGTAAAATTAAAAACTGGCGAATTGTACAAAGGCGGAACTTTAAGCAAATATTCGAGTATCAAAGGATTTACAGACCGCCAGGTTGATGGTGGTGGTGCCACGATTCTGGATTTGCCGATTGACCCAAATAAAGAATTAAAATCTGTGAAACTAACGGCAGTGAGCAACGATGTGGTAATTGGAATGATGAGTGCGACTGTTTTGAAATAAATATGAAATAATCTTATCAAATATATTTGAAAGGCTGTCATTCCGAGGAACGAGGAATCTATTGGAAAATTGAGATTCTTCACTGAACTACGTTCGTAAACCTTCGGTTTATGTTCAGAATGACAAGCGTGAAAACATAAAATAAAAATTTAAAATGAAGAAAATTGCAATATATCTGAGTCTTTTCTGCATTGGATTTTCATCCTTAAATGCTCAGAAAATCGACCGTAAAAAAGTCGTACAACGTCATAATGTAGTTAACACCAAAGTGGATACTTTATCATCTTTAACTGTTGGAAACGGAAAATTTGCGTACACCGTAGATATTACGGGAATGCAGTCGTTCCCTGAGTATTACAAAAATGGAGTGTCTTTGGGAACGCAGTCAGAATGGGGCTGGAACAGTTTTCCAAATACTGAAAATTACAAATTTGAGGAAACCTTAAAACCTTATGATTTTAACAATGACGGTCGAAAAGCTTTGTACAGTGTTCAGATCAAAGAGCCTGAACGCAACAGAAAGGCCGTTGACTATTTCAGAGTCAATCAACATCGTTTGCAGTTGGGGAATGTTGGGATTGAACTGATTAAAAAGAATGGACAAAAAGTTCAGGTTTCAGATCTTCAAAATATCAATCAAAAAATTGATTTATGGACGGGAATTATTACCAGCGAATTTTCTCTAGAGGGAATTCCTGTAAAAGTCTGGACGGCTTCTTTCCAAAATTCAGATAAAATAGGGGTTAAAATTGAGTCGGATTTGGTTAAACAAAAAAGACTCAAAGTTTTTGTAAAATATCCTTATCCGAGCGGACAGTTTTTGGATGAAGCAGCTTTTTACGGAAATTCTGATAAGCATTCAACAAAAATTGTTTCATCAAACTCAACGCAGGGATTAATTGAGCATAAGCTGCAAACCGCAGATTATTTTACACAACTATATTTTACAGATGGAAAATTAAGTGAAACGGGAAAACATTATTTCGTTTACGAACCTTCATCAAAAAACAAAACGGTTGAATTGACTGTTGAGTTTTCAGAAAAAAATCAAAAGACTTCAAAGAGCTTATTTGCTGATGCCGAAAAAGAAAGTATTTCTGGCTGGAGAAATTTCTGGGAAAGCGGTGCCGCCGTAGATTTTGAAGGAAGTACTGATAAAAGAGCCAATGAACTGGAACGCAGAATTGTTCTGTCTGAATATTTAACAAAAGTTCAGTGTGGAGGAAGCAATCCGCCACAGGAAACAGGTTTAACATTCAACAGCTGGTACGGAAAACCGCACACCGAAATGCATTGGTGGCACGGTGTTCACTACGCTTTGTGGGGAAGACCTGAGATTTTGGAAAAGCAGCTGGATTACTATTTCAGATCATTTGAAAAAGCTAAAAAATTAGCCGAAAGACAAGGTTACAAAGGCGTTCGTTGGATTAAAATGTCGGATAATGAAGGAAATGAAAGTCCGTCTTCTGTGGCCGCATTTTTGATTTGGGAACAACCGCATTTGATTTATATGACTGAACTTTTGTATCGTCACAACAAAGACAAAAAGATTTTAGAAAAATATAAAGATTTAGTGTATGCAACGGCTGAATTTATGGCCGATTTTGCAACGTATGACAAAGAGAAAAACCGTTACAACTTAGGAAAAGGTATCATTCCTGCACAGGAAGTTTTCCCGGCGAAAGATACTTTCAATCCAACCTATGAAGTGGCATATTGGGATTGGGCATTGAAAGTTGCACAGCAATGGAAGGAAAGATTAGGCGAACCAAGAGATCAAAAATGGGATGATGTTATTTCAAAACTGGCTCCGCTTCCGGTTCAGGATGGAGTTTATTTATCAACAGAATCGGCAAAAGATTCATTTACTTTTCCGAAATGGATGACTGACCATCCTGCTGTTTTGGGCGCTTTGGGAATGGTTCCCGAATCTCCGAAATTGGATAAAAAGATTATGAAAAATACGCTGGATATCGTTTGGGAAAGATGGAACTGGGGTCACACCTGGGGTTGGGATTTCCCAATGACGGCGATGAATGCGGCAAGATTAGGACTTCCGAACAAAGCTTTGGATGCTTTATTTATGGATGTTCAGACCAATACTTATTTGAAAAACGGACATAATTTCCAAGACGGAAGATTGAGAATTTATCTTCCAGGAAATGGCGGTGTTTTAACGACAGTTGCCATGATGCTGGAAGGCTGGGACAATTCGACAGGAGAATTTCCAGGATTTCCAAAAGATGGTTCGTGGAAAATTAAAGCAGAAGGCTTTAAGAAAATGCCTTAATTTTTTCACATTCATATAGTTCAAAGTCTGTTCTGAAAAGGGCAGGCTTTTTTATTCATATCAATTCAAGGAGTTAAAACTGACGATTAAATCCATTAAATTTCTTTCTAAATAAACATATTTCTTACATTAGTTTTAGTTGAATAATTGTATCGTTATTAATTTAACATACCTAAAGAATAACTTATAAAAAATTCGTAACTTGTCTCCCATGATTGTAAGTCAAATTTTAGAGTTATTTCTTAATTTGACGCTAAATTCCTTTTATTTAAAGCCATGGCAGAAACATTCGAAATTTACATTAATGAACATTCAAGAGTGCCGAAATACAAGCAGATTGTAGACTCTATTCTGAATGGAATTGATGCCGGAGAAATCCAGATCGGAGAAAAAATCCCTTCCATCAATGAGCTTAGTGAATCCTGCTTTCTTTCACGGGATACCGTGGAAAAAGCCTATAAAGAGCTGAGGAAAAGGCAAATCATCGAATCCGTAAAAGGCAAAGGATATTATATTTCCCGTGTGAATAAAAATGATATCATCAATATCTTTTTTCTGATTAACAAACCGAGCACCTATAAAATGATGATCTATAATTATTTCGTCAATGCAATCGGTTCCAAAGGAAATGTGGAGATGTATATCTACCATTGTGATGAGACACTTTTTATCAATTCATTAAAGAAAAATCTTGGCGGATTCGATTATTATGTGATCATGCCGCACTTCCGCGACGAACAGTCAAAACATACAAGCTCAACTCAGGAAGTACTCGATATGATCGAAAAAATCCCGAAGAATAAACTGTTGATACTGGATAATACAAAACCTAACATTTCAGGAGAATACGGCTCCATTTTTCAGGACTTTGAACATGATATTTATGACGCTTTGAAGGAAGGTCTGGATAAAATCAGGAAATACGAAAAAATCATCTTGGTGTATCCTGATAAATCGATTCACCCCTATCCTTTCCGTATTGTACGAGGTTTTGAGAATTTTTGCAGGGATTTTAAACTGGACTATGAAATTCTGGATGAAATCTATCCTGATATGGAATTACAGAAAGATATTTTCATTACCATTCGAGAACGCGATCTGGTGAATCTGGTAAAACAGGTAAGACAAAATAATTTAAAATTAGGTGAAGATATCGGAATTATTTCCTACAACGAAACCCCTTTGAAAGAACTACTGGGAATTACGGTAATTACTACAGATTTTAAGGCAATGGGAGAATCTGCAGCCTATATGATTTTAAAAAATAAAAAGGAATCTGTGAATAACGTATTTAAATTTATTCAAAGGGATTCTTTATAGATTGTTCAGTTCTGAGCTTTAAATGTTTAAATGCAATCGATTACACAGATTAAATTATATCAAAAAATATTATCAGTTATGATTAAAAAATTAATTTTTACCACGATTTTTATGTTGGCTTTTACTGTTTCGGCACAAAAAACAAATGATAAAGATGCAGTAATTGCCGTTGCTGAAAAATTAAGGTTAGCAATGATAAGCGGAGAAAAATCTGATTTGGAAGCCCTGATTTTACCTGAACTAACATACGGACATTCGGGAGGTCACATTGATGACGCCAAAGAATTTGTAGAAAAATTGGTGAGCAAAAAGTCTGACTTTTTAACGATTGATATTACGAATCAAACCGTGAATATTGTTGGAAATACAGCGATTGTCCGTCATCATTTTTATGCAACGACTGCTGATGCAGGAAAAGCTCCCGGTGATGTAACACTGGATATTTTATTAGTCTGGGCTAAAGTGAAGAATGACTGGAAGCTATTGGCGAGACAGGCCGTAAAATCTGAGAAGAAAAAGTAATATCAAGATTCTAAATAAATACCCCATAAAGCCAATTTTGTGGGGTATTGTCATTCTGACGAAGGAAGAATCTCAATTATTTAAAGATTCTTCCTTCGTCAGAATGACAGACTGTTCAAGAATTTAGGTTTCAATACAAGTTCATTTCGCGTTGAATATTAAAAAGTCCGCAAGAGAAATCTCTGCGAACTTTAATATAATTTAAATCTGAAAACTGATTCTTACTTTACTCTAAAGTTTTGCAGATCTTCAGGTTTTTCACAGCAAAGCTGCTCCATTACCTGCCTGAATTGCATTTTCAGCATTTCAATGATGTGATCTCCACCTTTGTCTCCCAATGCTCCAACCGCATACATAAACGTTCTTCCCATAAAGGTAAATTCTGCGCCGCAGCTCAAGGCACGGGCAACATCCGGACCGGTTCTTACGCCACTGTCCATCATGATTTTAATCTGATTTTTATATTTTTCGCTGATTTCTTTTACCACCGCAATTGTAGATTCACCGGCATCAAGCTGCCTTCCGCCGTGGTTGGAAATAATCATCCCGTCAAATCCTAAACGTACGGCTTCTTCGGCATCTTCATCAGAAGCAACGCCTTTAATCACCAATTTCCCTTTCCATTTATCACGTATCGCTTTGATTCTGTCTGAATTCAATCTTCCTGAAAAAGTAGAATTCATAAACTGTCCCAACTGTTTTACGTTCATGTTTTTATCCATGTATTTTTCCATGGTTTTAAAATTCGGAACGCCATGTTTCAGCATTTCCAAACACCATTGAGGCTTTACCAATGCCTGAGAAACATTTCTGAAATTCAATTGAGGGGGCATTGCTAAACCATTTCGGATCTCTTTGGCTCTGTAACCGAAGGTAGGAACATCAGACAACACACATAGTACATCATATCCTGAAGCTTCGCAACGATCAAGAATATCATTACGCAGCCACTCTTCTCTTGGATGATACAACTGATACCAGGCTTTTCCTTCTGTTAATTTTGCAATTCTTTCGATGCTGCTCGTTGTCACTGTACTTAAAATAAAAGGAATGTTATGCTTAAAAGCAGCTTTTGCCAGAATTTCCGGAGCATTTGGCCACATTAATCCCTGCAAACCAACGGGAGAAATTCCGAAAGGAGCAGAATATTTTACGCCAAATAATTCGGTTTCCATATTGGCTTCCGCAAAATTATTATTCAAATAACGCGGACGAAGCAAAACTTCTCTTAACTCACTTGTATTGCGATCTCTGTTGATGTTTTCATTACAACCTCCATCTAAATATTCAAAGGCGAAACGGGGCATCCTTTTCTGAGCTCTTTCAATCAGTAGTTCAAGAGAAGCGTAACGGGTATCAAATGGAAATGACATAATTGATTGTTGGTTGTTGATTAATAGTTGTTAGTTTTTGAGATTTTGCCATCACCTGATAACAAACAACTAAAATATTTTATAAATTAAGAATTAAAGGTTGGAGCACTTTCATCTGATAATGCTGCTGTAAAAAGGTATCATCGATTTTCTTATTCGAAATCACCATGGAAGCTCCCAATGCAGAACCCAACGGAGAATGCGTAGACATTACATGATAATCCTGAAAATGATGAGACATCAGCTTCATGAATACATCATTATCGGTGAATCCGCCATCGATATAAATAGTTTTGATCTCTGAATTTCCAATCGCATTTTTAATGGTATGAATCTGTAAATCCATTAATTCAATCATTAATTGATGATATGCTTCTTCAAAAGTAGCAAAAGAATTTAAATCGGTCTCGCTGATCATTTTTCTTTTTAAAATAATACCTTCAAAACGGAAATATACTGCTTTATGCTTCATCAGACGAAGGTACAAATCCTGATCAAACTGCACTTCTCTGTGGAACCCATATTCTTTACCATAATGAGCACAAAGCTTCTCCACCTGGATTTTATATTCATTTCCCATGAAAAAACGGGAGGCTTTTACTCGTTTTCCATCAATCCGCATATAATTCAGACAGTTGTTTTCGATATCTTCATCGGTTAAGCTTTCATCATTAAACGGATTTAAAGAGATACTCCAGGTTCCTGTAGAAAGCAATAAAAATGGCTCTTTTTTGCTTAAAATATAAGGTAAAAGTGCAGAAGAACTGTCGTGAATTCCAACACCTATTTTAATTTTTTTGTTTCTGTAAGAAGTATTGATGCTCGCAGAAGTCGGTACAATCGGTGGCAATAAGGAATCGATTTCTTCTTCGTAGACCCAGTCATGATAATCGGCTTTGTCATAATCCCACAAATTGGTGTGGCAGCCGATAGACGTAAATTCCGACACACAAATTCCGGTAAACAAATACGATAAATACTGTGGTAAATGAAGACTGTAGCGGATCTTTTTAAATACTTCAGGATGTTTATATTTTAACCAGAATAATTGCAATCCTGAGTTCAGCATTCCGGCTTGCGGAGAAGCTGTTTCACGGGCTATTTTCAGTTTGCTGCCGTGTTTTTTGTAAAACAGATCAAGAATTTCCTGATCCATCGGTTTGGTATAATTGTACAAAGGTGTCAGAACATTTCCTTTCTGGTCCAGATGTACAAAACTCGCTCCGTAGGTTGAAAAATTGATGGCTTTTACTTCAAAATTTTCATCATCCAAAATGGCATTAAAATTATCCTTAATCCAGCTTTGTAAGGCGGCAAGATCTTCTGTCGGATAGCCATCTTCATCGGTTGTGAGCGGCAGTTCTGTATACTCACGAACAACTTCTTTATAATTTTTATCAAATAAAAAGAATTTTTTATTGGTCTTTCCAATATCAAATACGATGGTTACCTTTTTTTTAGACATTCCTGGGACGAATTTAAATTGTATATGATGAAACGAAATAATTTTTTTTCAGATTGGTTTCTAATGTACATTTTGACACCATTAAGGAGTGTTCAGATATTAAAATTTATTAAGAAAAATCCACTATTTTCTGAGGCATTACACCTAAAATCCCAATAATCTAAACACTTTCAACCTTAATGATTAAAAAATAAGGATACATATAATTGAAAACTTTCGATTGCACCTGAAAGTTCAAATTATCAATTTTAAACAGGTTATAATCCAGTCGCTTTCACATTCATACCTCTTTCAGAGATTAAATTTTCTCTTACTTTAAGGTTTCTGTAAGCTGCGATCGGATCCAGTGCTGCACCTGTCTGTAATCTTGCAGCTCTTAGTAACGGACGAACGTCTGTTCTGTACGCGTTTTGTAAAATCTCCTGCGCACGAACAACATCATTATTCAATTGAGCATCTTTCAATGCTTTCTGATCTACTAAAAGTGCCTGTGCATAAGCAATCAAAATCGCTTCTAAAGACTGGATCAGGTCTTCCAACGGATCTTTGATGTTATGACTTGCGTCGATCATCCAAGCCGGATAAGGATTTTGAGGATTATTTTCAATTCCATACACCAATTCGTTAAAGATTAAGAATAGTGCATAAGGTTTAATAGAACCAACAGTTAAATCATCATCTCCATATTTGCTGTCATTAAAATGGAAACCTCCTAGTTTTCCTTTATACATTAAGGTTGCAACAATTTGTTCGATGTTTGAATTGGGTAAATGGTGCCCCAAATCTACCAATGTGTACGCTCTTTCCCCACAGGCATTTGCCAACATGAAAGACGTTCCCCAATCCTGGATGGTTGTTGAATAGAAATTCGGCTCGTAAGGCTTATATTCAATGAATAATTTCCAGTCTTCCGGCATTCCTGCATAGATTTCTTTTAAGCTCTGTTCAGTTTTTGATAAAGCAGTCTGGAAATTCAGTTGTCCCGGAAAACTAGCTCCATCTGCTAACCAAACGGTTAAGCTTTTTGAATCTAATTCCTTCCCGATTCTGATCACTTCTTTATTGTGTTCCACAGCATAAGCTCTTGAATCTTCATTTACGGAATTTAATGATCCAAATTTATATGAATGTTTTGTATTCGGCTGGTCCTGGAACGTATTGGAATTCATCGCATCAAAAACAAGTCCGTGAGAAGCAGCTTTTTCTTTGATTGCTTTCACATCACTCGGAATATCCCATGGAATATGCAAAGAAACGGCTCCCGCAGAATGTGTCAAGGCATGAATTAATCCAACATCATCAAGCTTTTGTTCTAAAGTTGCAGGTTCTCCACCATAAGAAAATCTTCCGAAACGGGTTCCTCCTGCTCCTAAAGCCCAACTTGGAATAGCTACCTGAAAATCGGCAATTTTGTTGACAATTTCAGAAACATTTGCTCCTGTTTTCGTTAGTTTATTTTGTAGAAAATCAAAATCTATATTAAAATTTTCGACTTCATTTTTATTGTATTGTTCTATAACTTCTTTTCCTATAATCATGATTTGATTTTTTAAATTTTAAACTGAAAATTTTATTACAACCTAAAATCACTTTAAACCATTAATTTTTTAAGGATAATCAAAAGAAATAATTTTTTAAGAATCATACTTAAATTTGCTAGTAAATTCTTAATCTTACTTAATTCCTAAATTATTCTTAATGGTTTAATTTTTATTTATTTTCAGCTTAAATTAATCAGCAATTTAATAATTATCTGTTTTACAATTTATCTTGGGAAAGCATTTGCCATTCCGCCGTCTACATTGATAATGTTTCCTGTACTTTTGTCCAAAATGGCAACACAGGCAAAAACTCCGTTGGCGATATCTTCAGGGAGAATAATTTCGTTCAGTAAATTTCTTTTCGCATAAAATGCCGGTAATTCTTCAACAGAAATCCCGTTGGCTTTTGCCCTTCCTTCTGCCCAAGAACCTTCCCATATCTTGCTGCCAACGATAACTCCGTCCGGATTTACAACGTTTACTCTGATCTTATCAGCTGCTAATTCTGCCGCCAATAATCTTGTCATATGCTGCTGAGCAGCTTTTGCCGTTCCGTATGCTACGTTATTGGGTCCTGCAACTAAACCATTTTTACTTGCAATATTGACAATATCCCCTCCTAAACCTTGTTTTTTAATAATCTCAACACCATTTTTAATCATTAAAAACTGGCCTTTAACTAAAACGTCTTCTAATAAATCCCAGTCCTTTGTGGTAGTATCTTCTAATGATTTGGAAATCGCCAAACCTGCGGAATGAATGATGATATCTACTCCGCCGAAAGCCAAAACAGTTTCTTTAAAAGCGTTTGCAATTGCCTGTTCGTTCGTTACATCACACGGAACCCCTACTGCCTGATCTTTGCTGTATTTCGCTGTTACAAAATCCAAAACTTCCTGATTTAAGTCTGTGAATACTACAACTGCACCTTCCTGAACCATTTTATCAGCAATTGCCTGTCCGATTCCACCTCCGGCTCCGGTTACCACAGCAATTTTTCTTGATAATGGCTTTTCTTTTGGCATTCTCTGAAGTTTTGCTTCTTCCAGCAGCCAATATTCGATGTCGAAAGCTTCCTGTCTTGGCAAAGATGTGTATTCGGAAATTGCTTCCGCACCACGCATTACATTAATAGCATTTACATAAAACTCACTTGCAACACGTGTTGTCTGCTTGTCTTTTGAGAAACTGAACATTCCCACTCCAGGATAAATGATGATCACCGGATTCGGATCACGCATTGCAGGACTATTCGGATGCTTGCACGTTTCGTAATATTCTTTGTATTCTTCTCTATACTGTTCGAAAAGCGGAGTCAGTTTATTTAAAATTGCAGCTGAGTCTGTTAAATCTTCATTTGGAGAAAGACTTAAAATCAACGGCTGGATTTTAGTTCTTAAAAAGTGATCAGGACATGAAGTTCCCAATGGAGCCAAACGATCCAAATCGTTGCTGTTAATAAATTCTAAAACGGTATCGCTGTCTGTAAAATGACCAACCATCCTGTTTTCCGAAGAAGCCAAACCACGCAACAAAGGCATGATCTGAGCCGCTTTGATCTTACGGTCAACCGGAGAAAGAGATTCTACTTTCTGTCCACCGAAAACCTGTCCGTTTTCTTCAATTTTTTTTGCAATATACTCAGAAGCCATCTCAATAACTTCCAAGCTGTTGATATAGCATTCATAAGAAGTATCTCCCCACGTGAACAAACCATGGCTTCCTAAAACGATTCCTCTTATCCCCGGATTATCATTTAAACATTTTTCAAGTTGTAATCCTAAATCGAAACCGGGACGCTGCCATGGAACCCAGCCCATTGTATCTCCCCAGATTTCTTTTGTGATTTTCTCGCTGTCTTTTGCTGCAGCTACTGCAATTAAAGCATCCGGATGAAGGTGATCGATATGTTTAAATGGAAGAAGCCCGTGAAGAGGCGTATCAATAGAAGGTGCTTTACTGTCCAGATCAAAAATACAATGGTTGAATAAGCCTACCATTCTGTCTTCGTCTGCTAAGCC
The DNA here is from genome assembly GCA_039594975.1 of Chryseobacterium sp. Taxonomy (GTDB): domain Bacteria; phylum Bacteroidota; class Bacteroidia; order Flavobacteriales; family Weeksellaceae; genus Chryseobacterium. The sequence goes on from JBCNMJ010000003.1 coordinate 16,776, forward strand.
CTGATAAACATTTTTCAAGTTTCGTAGCCTTTCTGTATACAAACCTGCAATTCCTTTTCTTGTCAGAGTTCCGATGTCGCCACCTGAACCCTTTACCCACATTACCTCAACATTTTCATTAGTCAGCGGGTCTTTTTCTATGGTTTTGCAGCTTGTATTTCCTCCTCCATAATTTGTGATTCTTAAATCAGCTCCCAGAATGTTTGAACGATATAAAAATAAAGCAACCTGATCATCTCCTAAAGCCGCTGCCTTATTTTCATCCCATAGATAGTCTACGTATTTGAATGTTTTTACTTTTTCCATTGTTTGTCTCTTATATTTCTAAATTATAATCCAAAAGTAGATGGTAATATTTGTTACAGCATCCCGTACTATACTGTAAATACTGATTTTAAAGATAAATTAACATTTGATTTTTTTTAGCTTAATTTACTTTGTGTCAATATTGTTGGATTATTATGATTCGTATTTTATGATTTGTTGATTTATAAAACTTAAACATTAAGAAAAACTGAATTTTCTTAATGTTTAAATTCTCCATGTGGATATTGATTAATATCCAGGAAGCTGGGTCAGATTAGGGTTATCAACCAAAGGATGTCCCGCAGAGGCTGCGGCGAAAGGAAGTAATTCTGTTTTGTTTTGTACAAATCCATAGAAAAGACCGTCTCCTCCACCTTCGATCCAGTTTGGATAGGTTCCTCCATTTTCGGCTGAACCGGTTGGTTTGGTATAAATGATATTTCCTATCTGCAGCTGTCCTGCAGAACCACCTATAAAGCCTGCTGTTTTTTTAGCGTTGGTATTAAATGTACTGTTATAAGCCTGGAACATATTGGTAGGATACCATTTGTCATTTATTGTTGTAGTTTGTCCATGTGCTGTTACAATAGCTCTTAATGCAGCCTGATAAACATCGAAGCCTGTAGAACTTGTCGGAACATTTGTAATTGTTGCAATTTCTGAAGGACTTGTAATATCAATATATTTTAAAGCTAAAAATGGATCCCCATATACTTGCGCATTCTTTTCAAGTTTATACAAACGGTAAACGGGAGTACTGGCATATGGCCCTGTTTTGTTTGATAAGTTTTTCATTGCCTGTTTTGTGGCTTCAATTTCACTTGCCAAACGATTCATTCTTATTAAATCTGTACGAAGATTAAATTCTCCTGCAAATTCCCATTTACGCTCCTGAACAATTGCATTTTCAAATGCCTGCTGACCGCTTGGTATAGGTAGTGAACCTATTCCCGCACGAGTTCTCACTTGTTGTAAGGCAGCAGTTCCTGCCGCAGTAGGTCCTCCATTTAAGTAATTCTGTGTTTCTGCATACATCAATAAAACATCTGCATATCTTAGAATAGGAATATTCAGGTTACGTGCATCTGCCGCCTGAGGTGCCACACACCATCCCATTCTGAATTTACCAGCCATGATACAAGAAAATGTAGTTCCTGCATTTACCCAGGTATCACTTGCTGTACCGTTGTTTAGGAAATATATACTGTATGAGGTACAAGAAACATCTCGTCTCGTATCTCCTTGATTAAAAGACAAATAATAACTAGGAAGTACAAATTGCAGTGCTTTTCTGGAACCATAAGTCCCTCCACGAGAACCTTCGTTAGCATATACTCCGAAAGCTGAATTGGTGTTAGCTCCATATTCAGCAATTTGCCACATAATCTCCGGATTGGTCACTGAAAATTTTCTTTGGCAGAAATTAAACCATAATGCCTCGAAACCACTTTTACCACTTTGGGCCTGAACTAAAGAATTTGTTCCACCATTAATAATAGCTGCACAGGCATTATCTGCAATCTGATACAGTTGCTGAACTCTATTATTATCGCTGCGACGAGACATCATTGCACCACTTCCTGTATTAAGATCCCAACGAAGAGAATATCCTGCTGCATATAAGGCAATTCTTGCCAATAAAGCATTAACAGATTGTTTAGTTAAACGTTCTGTAGTAGAATATCCGCTTTGTGCAAAACTTGGCATTACTGCCACAGCTTCCTGAAGATCACCAATGATGCGATCGTAAATTTCATCTCGTGAAGAGCGTTTAGGGTATAATGTATTGGGATCATTCGGATCCATCTCATCCAAAGGTTTAAAAACCGAAGGAACATCTCCGTAAACACGGATTAAGTTATAATAACAAAATGCACGAATCGCTTTAACTTCCGCTAACAAAGCATCACGTTTTGTACTTGCTTCCATTTTGCTCAACCCGCTTACGGCAATATTGGTTCTTTCAATAACGGCGTACATTGCAGAATAAACTCCTGTTACTGTATTGGGAGTGTAGGCATCAAATTGGTAATTGCAAATATTATATTTTGAATTGTTTGTTGAACCGTCTTCAGAAGAGTGAATAACAGTGTCCCCGGCTCCCAGCTGATAATACATTTCTGTTGGAACCAAACCTCTGTAGCAGCCTAATACAAACATTTCTGCCGTGTCTATATTATTAAATACTGATTCCGTATCTAAAGAATTATAAGCAGGCTGATCCAGAAAATCATTGCTGCATGAATTCATCAATAAAACCCCAACAACAACTGAGGGAAATATGATCATTTTTTTTAAAAATCCGGGAGAATTATATATTTTTTTCATGATTTAAATATTAACATATTAGAAAGTTAAATTAAGCCCAAGAACATAGCTTCTTGAACGTGGATAAGTAGAACTGTCATATCCAGGGGTAACTGTCACCCCACTCGCTGCAGATACTTCCGGGTCATAGCCTGAATATCCTGTAATGGTTGCTACGTTATTAACTGTAAAATAAATACGGGCATTGGTTAACATTACTTTGCTCAAAAAGTCTTTAGGGAAAGAATACCCCAATGTGATCTGTGCAATTCTCAGATATGAGCCGTCTTCTACATAATATGAGGAAGGATAAGCGATATTCGCTGTATTGGTATTACTTAAACTCCAGAGTCTTGAACCTTCATCGGGATTAAGTTCTTTTAATCTCACCAAGTTTGTTGTTGCCAATCCTGTATTAGGATCAATTAAGTGATAATAATTATTTCCGAATTCTGAAGGAACATTCTGGAACATGGCATAAGGACTTAAACTTTGTTTTGTAGCATTATAAATATCATTCCCAACGCTGAATTTCATAAATATCCCCAGGTCAAAACCTTTGTAGGAGAAGTTATTGCTTATTCCTCCGATAAAATCAGGGGTACCATTTCCTATTTTCTGCATTTTTCTTGTAAACTGATCTCCAGCCGCATTATCCGCTGCAAATTTCATGTCTCCGGGTTTAGGGGTTCCGGAAGAAGGTTTTACAACCCCCGGCTTTAAGGTTAATGATCCATCAGCATTTTGTATAAAATCATCAGTCGTATAAATTCCCTGGTAAACATAGCCGTACATATCTCCTAACTCCTGCCCAACAGTTGCATAATAAGTTACCATCCCTGTTCTGCTTCCTCCAACACTGAATGTTTTATTCAATTGTCCGTCTTCAAGAGAAAGCACACGTGATTTGTTGAAAGAAATATTTAGATCTGTTGTCCATCTGAAACTTTCTGATTTTAAGTTTACAGTATTTAACGTAAATTCCATTCCTCTGTTTCTCATGGAGCCAATATTCTGATATTGTCTTGAGTATCCTGTAGAAACCGGAAGTAAACTTTCCAGCAACATTTTGTTGACGTTATTATTATACCATTCGGATGTTAATTTAATTCTATTGTTGAAAAACGCAAGATCCACTCCAATGTTTGTCGTTCTCAGCTCTTCCCATTGAAGGGTAGGATTTCCCCAGTTTGTACTTGTAACATAAGCCGGATATCCCTGAGTGTTATTCATTGGATAATCTGTCAGTAAAACATTGGTTCTCCATAAGTTATTGGAAACTCCATTGTTCCCTGTTACCCCGTATTCGATTCTTAATTTAAAATCATTGATAAAGTTATTGATTTTATGATCCTGCCAGAAGCTTTCCTGAGAAACACGCCATGCTCCCGCTACGGAAGGAAAATATCCCCAACGAACATCTCTGGCAAATTTTGAAGAACCATCGGCACGTATTGTTCCTGTAATTAAGTAACGGTTGTCATAGCTATAATTTACACGTCCGAAATATGAAAGTAAGCTGTTGCTTGATCTGTCTGTATTTTTATCCGAGACCGTTGCGTTTGAAATATCATCCAATCCAAAGTTAGGATAAGGGAATTTAATCAGTCTCATGCTGCTTCCCTCAGATTCTTCATACCATATTTCATTCCCAATTAAAGCATTTACTTTATGTTTTTCGCCAAAAGTTTTATTATAATTTAAAGTATTGGTGATCTGATAACGGAATGACTCCGCATTGGAAATGCTTCCGTTAATTCCCGTATTTACAGGATCCGTAAGGTAGGCTCGGGAATTTCGGTCTGAAAACGAAGTTGATTTAGTGTTTGTCCAGCTATATTGCCCTGCAGTTCTCCATGTGAAGTTTTTCAAGAAGTCAAATTCAATACCTGCATTAGCGACGAAAGTTCTGGTGCGTTTGTTAGAAGTTGATGCCTGTGTCTCAATATATGGATTTTCTGTATCAAATCCAGAATCTAAAGATGAAAAATCAGGAAAAGTCTGAATGTTAAATAGCTGGTCCAGTGTAAACAATGTCCCTCCGTTAATAGGCTGAAGAAGAATTTTTTTCATTCCCGAATATGCTCCTCCTCCATTCAAAGAATTATTCGTAAACATGGTATTGAAATCTACTCTTACTCCTTTATACAGTTCCGAATTGATGTTGGCACGAAGTGAGTTTCTTGTTTCACTGAAATTTTGAAGCAAACCATCCTGCTTATTATAATTATAACTGATGAATGCCTGTGTTTTATCGTTTCCTGCAGAAACATTTACATTGTGGCTTTGAGTTACTCCTGTTCCTCCCAGCATCTTATCCTGCCAGTCTACTGCTGCTGTAGATCCGTAACGATTGGCAATTCTCTGGAATGCCCCGGAATAGAATCCCGGTGTATCTGTTCCTAAACCATTATCAAAAACATTACTCCATTGTGATGCTTTTGACTGAAGCTGCGCCAATTCGTACTGATATTTCACATATTGCTCCGGATTGGAAACCATATCAAGCTTTTTCGAAAGCATATCGAAGGACATAAACGTATTGTAGTTAATCACCGTTCTTCCCTTTTTACCGTTCTTGGTTTTAATCACGATAATCCCGTTAGAACCGCGTGCTCCGTAAATTGCAATTGCAGAAGCTCCTTTCAAAATATCAATACTTTCAATATCATTTGGATTAATAACATTTAATGCATTATCCAACTGAAAACCGTCAACAATATAAAGCGGATCTGAACTTTGCGTAATCGAAGAACCTCCTCTTACCGTTACATTGGCACCCGCTCCCGGAGCTCCACCCGCTGTCACAATATTCAAACCGGCAGCTCTTCCCTGTAATGCCTGTAAAGCATTCATAGCCGGCGTAGCTGCTAAATCTTTTGCTGAAACTGAAGATACCGATCCTGTTAGGTCTGATTTCTTAACCTTACCATAACCGATAACCACAACTTCCTCAATATCTTTAGTCTTGTTTTTTACAGTGTCATTTACTGTCTTTTGTCCGAATACAAAGCCAGATGCCAGCAAAAATAGCGGTGCAATAAGCGGCTTAAAATTCTTCTTTTTGATTTTAATAGACATATATCAATTTTTATCTTACCAAAATACACCGTTACAGAAATTCCGGCATCCTGCCATATCCTGCATCAAAATATTCATATTTTAACTCAAATAAATACAAAAATCACAAATAATAATCACAAATATTAAAAATTTAATCACATTATATGGAATTAAATCTAAAATTCGCAAGAAATATCATTACCAAAAACTGTAGTGCTCCCCCGAAAAGTTATTCCTTACATAAAAAGGTACTGAAAAATCAGTACCTTAAAAGAGTTATCAACTAACCCAGAAACTATATGAATAATAAAAAGTATATTAAATTTACCGGCTGTCTATCGCAAAGAATTCCCGTATCCTACAATTAATATAGAAATAAACATTACCAGCATTCCTACTACAATCGTAGAAATTGTTTTTTTGGAAACGCCTTTCCATTCTTTAATGATGACACCCCATAGATTAGCAATCAAGATGATAAATGCCATGTGTAAAATCCATGAACTCGGACCATTTCCCATTTTACTTTCCCCCATACCATAAAAGAAAAACTGTAAAAACCACATGGTTCCCGCTAATGCGCAAAAGATAATATTTGCTAAAACAGGTACATTTTTTTTCTTATAATCGGTATATGATTTATTTTTAAATGAGAGGTAAAGACAGCCAATCAGGTTAGTTGCCATCCCTCCCCAAAGCACTACAACATAAGTTACATTATTCTGAAAAAGGAATTCTCCCTGTCCCGGATTTGCAGCCTTCCACAAATCATTAGCAATAATCGCCATTGGTTTTCCGGCTTCCAGACCAAAATTAAAACAGGCACTTAAAATTCCTGAAATAATGGAAACCAATAAGCCTAATCCGAACTTATATTCTGTTTTTACCTCTGTGCCGTGAGGATCTAGAGAATCGGTCTGCAATTCCTTTTCCTTCATCATTCCGGCTTTTCCACTGATAATAATACCTACTATGCAGACCAAAAGTCCCAATAAAACAAATTGCCCCCATGTATTGGAAAACATTAAACCTATATTATCCTTTCCTGCTTGTGGAGAAAATTCATAATAAATAGAAGGAACCAATGACCCGAAAATCATACATAGCCCCAAAATAATGCTGCTTCCTAATGCAACGCCTAAATATCGGACACCTAAACCATAAGTGAAACCTCCGATCCCCCACAAAGCACCGAACAGAAAAGTTAATCCCAATATTGATGAGCTTTCATTCTGTATGATTTCCCAAAAGTTTGGAATCGTCATAAAAGCAGCCAGCGGCGGAACAATAATCCAAGAAACAATTCCTCCTATCAGCCAATACGTTTCCCAAGACCAGCCTTTTACTTTTTTATAGGGCAGATAAAAACTCCCCGACGAAAACCCTCCTAAAAAATGAAAAAAAACTCCTAATAATGCGTTCATACTTTTTAGCTTATGATTGAATTTGAAAATTAATACTATGGAATCGATTGCGCATCTTGTAGTGTCATGCACCTGATTTTATTATTTTCTTTTTGGTAATAAAACTAAGATTTTTTATCAATTCTGTTATATTAATTCAATAAGGCCGTTTCGGAGCTCTTAAATCTCATTTAATGTAAAGGTTTTCAATCCAATAGCTTATTAATTAAATTCACTCTTAAAGCAAAAATCTTCCAGGATACTTTTACCATTTTCATATCTGAAATGATAAAATTGGATCTTAAAATATTAATCTTATACAAAAAAATAAGGGTTTAATTAAAATTGAAGAAATTTTAATTAAACCCTTATTTTTTAATTACTTAATTCAATTATTTCAATTTATATACTTCACTAGCTGCAAGCAATAAACAACCCAATCCGTAGTCTTCAAAATCCGGAACTTTATCTATAGCTAAAGGCTGCCCGTCTTTCGGCTCTTTTCCGGTTCCCTGAACCCAACCTAGAAATCCGTTCGGCTGAACAGAATCTTTTACAATTGCACTCCATGCTTTGATCAGAACAGGCAAATATGTTTTTTTATCAATTAAACCTTTGTTAATTCCATACGCCATTCCGTAAACAAATAAAGCCGTTCCTGTTGTTTCTTTCCCACCAAAATTGGTTGGATCATGAAGGCTTACATTCCAGAAACCATCTTCTCTCTGAAGAGGAACTAATGCTGATAAAAGATCTTTATAATCCTGCAAATATTCCTTATAATGAGTGTCAGATTTTGGTGTATCTTCTAAAGTACGGGCTAATGCAGCTACTACCCAACCGTTACCGCGACTCCAGTAGCAATCTTCCCCGTTAGGTTCTTTATAAGGAGGAACAAAACTTTTATCTCTCCACCAAAGTTTATCTTTTGCGTTGTACAAACCATTTCCGCCATGTTTGTATTTTGTAAAGGCATACATTTCGTAATTCCTGTCAAAATACTTTTTGTCGCCCGTAATTCTTCCCAATTTCGTAAAAATAGGCATCGACATTTGCAGGGCATCAATCCACCACCAGTCATCAACCTGCCTGGTTGCGATCATACTGTCGATAGAAGCTTTTACCGCTTTAATTCTTTCAGGATTTTTCTTCCCATCAATTTCATAAAGATCAATATAAGTTTGTCCGCAAGCCTGATGATCTGCATTTCTGGTATATGTTCCGCGCATCAAATCCCAGTTGTGTTTTTGCGACCAATCGATGGCGTAATTATAATATTCTTTTTTAGGATCTACTTTGTATAAAGCTATTAATCCCTCATAATAAACAGCACGCGTCCAGAGATTACTCGGCCACACTTTTTTTCCCACAATCTCTTTTCCCGGATCGGGCCATTTGTTCATAAAATATCGATTGGCACGTTCTGCAACTTCCAAAACTTCTTTCTTATCGGGAAGAGCCGTTTTTTGTTTTTGAGCGGAACACGAAGAGAAGCCTGCGATCATCATCACAAAAAAGCTTGCCGTTAATAGTTTTCTCATAATATTTTATTTTATATATTTTTTTAATTCACATTTTTTAAGCTGCTTAATTCCTTTTATTACCAATTCTGCATTTAAGATTGCTCCTTCTTTATTGGTATGCGTATGATCTTTTGGAAAAAATATTTTCACTTTTTCCGGTCCCATTTTCTGATATCTTTCAATAACCATTTCATTCAGGTCAATAAAATAGGCTCCGGTTTGCTCTGCAACTTCTTTTGACCAAACGCCATACTTATCTTTTTCTATTTTGCCGTCTTTGTCAAAAATATTTCTTGGAATCGGTGAAACAATAATTGGAATGGCTCCTTTTTCTTTAGCTTCATTTGCATATTTTCTCATGTAATACCCATAAGTATACACCGTTTCGTTTACTTTCCGGATCGGATTGTAGATGTCTTTAGACTCTTCTCCGATACCTTTAATAGTTCCCCTTGCTCTTAAAGTATCTGCCAATTCGCCTCCATCATTGTGGCCGAACTGCATCAACACATAATCGCCTTTTTTAATGGTTTTCATAATGGAATCCCATCTTCCTTCTGTCAAAAAAGTTCTGCTGCTTCGTCCGCCTTTTGCGTGATTCTGAATTTCAATTTTATCCGTATTTAAAAATAAATCCATAAAACTTCCCCATCCCCAGAGTGAATCCGCACCTTTTCCTGAACCGTTTTGTACTGTAGAATCTCCAATAATATACAAAACAGGTTTGTCCTGAATCTTTTGAAATGAAACTCCTAAAAGCACAATCAAAATAACAAACGGAATAATAAATTTGATTTTCATAAAATAATTTTATTTTTTGGGATTTACTATATAAATATTTGGCTTCGGAATTTCTTTCACCGATTCATCCAGATAATAATCCGTATGTGGCGGTTGGTTATATCCTACATTTTGCCATACAATACTCAATCGATATTGTGGATTATGCATCAAAGTATACAATCGATGATTGGTTGGAATAGTCGTACTGAAAATCCTCAACTCCTGATTATCGGCCGTTCTGTACATCACTTCTTCTCGCCAGTCTCCAAACAAATCGGCAACCAAAGACGGATTTTTCTTCGTTCCGTTATTCGATTCACATTGAAACTTTTTAGCATCAAAAATGACATTTGACCTCGAGTTTTTCCAGTCCCATTTTGAAACGACTGTTCCGTCTAAAATTTCACTTAAAAAATCACCGTCCCAATAAATTCCCATATTACAGGCCGGACTTTTTTCATCGATTTTATTACCTTTAGCATCGTAAAGACCTTTCACTCCGGCTCCTGCAGCCCAACATTCCGAACCTTCATAACGGGGATCAATATTTAAAGACAAACCTCTTCCGGGTCCCTGGAACTTACTTTTTGAGCTATATTCCAACGAAGGTAATTTCCACATTACTTTTCCTGTTTTCCCATCCCTGAAATGTGCTCCTGCGTCATCAAACCTTTCCTGAATATCAAAAATTTCCAATCCCGGATTGGTTGGGTCTAAATCTCCAACGTGCAAAGCATCGCCGTGACCGTAACCTGTGCTGTTCAAGACTTTTCCGTCGTCATCAACGGTCATTGCACCGAAAACAATCTCATCTTTTCCGTCATTATCAACATCAGCAATCGTTAAATTATGATTTCCCTGCCCTCGATATTGTTTGTTTTCTTTCGAACTTTCGGTATCAAAAAGCCAGCGAAGACTGAGTTTTTGATCTTTATAATCCCAGGCTGCAATCGCAGTTCTTGTATAATATCCTCTCGACATAATCACACTCGGAGTTTTTCCGTCGAGATAAGCAACTGCTCCCAAAAACCGGTCGATACGGTTTCCTTTGGCGTCGCCCCAGGTTTCGGTCATTTGTTCGTTCGTAGGATTTAAACTTCCTTCAAATCTTGGAACCTGATAATTGACTGTGTGAATTTCTTCACCAGTTTCACCATTAAAAACCGTCATAAATTCCGGTCCGGAAAGAATCATTCCGTTTTCGTTGACGTAATTTTTGGTTGGATCTCCAATGAATTTTCCTTTTCCGTCTTTGCTTCCGTCAGCGGTTTTCATTACAATTTCCGCTTTTCCGTCTTGGTCTAAATCATATACCAAAAACTGCGTATAATGTGCTCCTTCTCTGATGTTTTTGCCTAAATTAATTTCCCATAAAAACTGTCCGTTAAGTTTATAAGCCTGAATAATCGGCGGGTCTGTCTCTCCTTTCTGACTATTGTCGTGCGACCTTCCGGTTTGATGAAGGATGATTTCATATTCTCCGTCGCCATCCAAATCAGCAACTGAAACATCATTCGGAGTATAACCTTGTGGAGTTTTCAGCGGGATTGAAAAATAAGGTTTTTGATTCGCTGTATATTTTGCAAAATCCTGGTCAACTTCTTGATGTTGTGTATTTGATTTTACGAAATAAGTATAATTCTTCCCTTTGTCAGCGGTTTTATCTAAAAAATTGGTTTCATTGAATAAAGGTTTTTCATTCAGCTTTTTGGTCTGATTATTTTCTGTACGGTATATATCGAAATGGGTATTCTGAGCTTCTGTTCCCAGCAATCGCCAACTCACAAAAACGCCTGATTCTGCCGGAATGGCAACAATTCCTCTTTTCAGGTATTCCATTTGTCTTTGGGCAGAAAATAACTGCGACAGAAAAATGGCGGATGTAATGAAGATATATTTGATTTTCATAAATCTAATTCCAATTTTTTATCAATAAATAACTCTTATCATTCTAACTATTAGTTCTTTTGTCTTGAAACAAAAGAACCAAAAATTCAAGACTTGGAAACTCAGCTAAAATTTTAAATAAATTCCTAAAATTTCCAAAACTCGGGCGGAAAGACGATTGGATTACCCAATAACATTTTTTGCCGCCACTCAAACAGTGGAAATTTCTTAACGTAATTTCTTTAAAATTTTTTAACGCCTCCGTTTCCTATGTCAACAAAACACCAACTATTTGTATCAATCCTTGTCAAGGTTTTGAACCTTGACAAGGATTTTTGCGTTGAATCGCTCGCAGCCCGACCTTAGTGGAGCTCTTTTTGTTGCAGCAAAGCGGAAACAAAAAAGCGGGAACGGAGGGCGGAAAAAGCTGCCCAAAAAATTCCAATCACACAAGTTCAACCGATTGCACAGATTATTTTATTTTTTAGAAACCTGCTTCAGCAACCACTTTACCCATTCTTCAGTTCCCTGATAATTGGTAAAATCTGCCGGAAGTTTTTTGCCGTCGATATACTCGTTGTAGCACCACGGATCTCCCAATGCGAAAACGGTTCCCTTACCGACTTTTGCAATAGCTCCTATATTCTTGCCTTCTGCCGTCAAAACGGCTTTAGCAGGAGCTTTCACATCCATCGAGCTCACTTCTTTCATATATAATTTCTGCTCGGAGAAAATCTCATTTTCGGCTGGAACCATCACTTTTCCCTGCTCAAATTCCCTTTTCTGAACGCGATTGTAACTGTCATCATTAAAATGAATCCCGAATTCTCCCGCCAATTTGTTGAAATGTTCAAACTCGGAATTGCCATTGTCGTTGCTCATCAAAACCAAAACACCGCCTTTTTTTACCCATTCTGTAAGGTTTTTGATAGAATTGGCATCGATAAGATTCGCTTTTCCTCCGTAAGCCTCTTTGTCGATATCGGGATCAACAATGATGTAAATATTAGCGTTTTTCAAGTCTTTTTTGGAAGGAGCCGTCGTCAAAGTGCTGATTTCTGCACCTTGTTTCTGGAAAATTTCCCCCAATAAAGAAAATCCTCCGTTGGAAGTGTCGTTCCACGTGTAATGCCAAGATTCCAGGACTTTGGTTTCTTTATTTTCCTTTTTTTCGTTGTTGAAAAAGTTGTCTAAGACGACTTTAGGTTTGTTTTGGGCATTGGAAAATCCGAATGTGAGGAGTGTTCCTAATGCTAACGTTTTTACGATATTTTTCTTCATAAATATTTATTTAATATTTTAATTCAATCTATTTCTCTATAATTTTTAACGCAAAGTCCGCAAGTTTTTTTTAACTACTAACTGCTTTTAAGTTCGCAAAGGCGTTTCACTTAAATAAGAACACAAAAATTGTTAATTGCAGACTGTCATTAAATTATTTTGAGAAATATACAGGAATTAATTGAATTTCGCCATCTAAACCTGATGGTTGTACTTTCCAGTTGGAAGCGTCGAACGGTTTGTAGTCGATGTTGACAAAATTAATTTCGTGGTAATTTCGCCATTGGATTTTATTCTGGTCCATATAACGGATTCGGTTGGCCATCAGATTGGAAACCTCAATCTGAATGGTGTTTTTTCCTTTTTTCAGATGTTTTCCAACGTTGATTTCAAACGGAAGACTCCACACAATTCCTGCATCTTGTCCGTTGATAATGACCTTTGCACTTTCATATAATTTGTCGAATTTCAGTACAAAATCGTCTGCCTTTTTATTTAATTTAAATGAAGTGGTGTAAACTCCGGTTCCTGAAAAACTCTGCGTGGAAGCATCTTCTGTGAAATTTGTCCACAGTTGAAGTTTATCTAACGTTTTTGATTTCGGAAGTTCGGGGCCGCCTTCTTTGAAAGTGAGTTGCCAAGGTTGATTTAAAACAATCGGAGTTTCTGTTTTATCAACGTATTTCCATTTTGAAATTGAATTATCTGGAGTTTCTGAAGCTTTTATAATTAAAGATTCTCCTGATTTCAATTGAACTTTTACTGAATTATTTTGCGTTTCGGCAATTCCAAAATCTCCGTTTTCAGGATTCATCAGTGCAACCTGTTTTCCAATGAAATTTAAAGGAATATTTTGATTGATTTCTTTTGAAGTATGATTGACTATGTAATAATATTTTCCGCCCTCGAACTTTCTTCTGACGAATTTCAATCCTGTATCGGTTAGTTTTTCTCTTTCAATTTTTAAATAATCTAAAGCTTTTTCAACATCAGAACTCAACACAATTTTTCCTTTTCCGAAACTTGCTGATTTTAGAATTCCGTCTTGCTGAAAAGGAATTTTAGCCCATAAAGATTGTAATTCATTTCTTCTTTTTTCCACTTCAAAATTTCCTGGTATATTTTTCGGTTCACTTTGGAAAATTACAGAAGCACCATTCTGAGTCAAGTTTAAAATATTTTTCAACGTTAATTCAGAGAAATAATTCAGTTGAGGAATAATCAAAACTTTATAAGAACCACCATTTTTAGAAACCTGAATATTCTGATTTTCAAACTTCGCTTCACCAATCATTTTATCTGAAATCATATCGAGAGAATACCCGGATTTTCCTAATTTCTCAAGATTTTCATAAAATGCACTGGGATGCAGCCATTTTTCAATATTATGAATCTTAAACGCCATATCTTTTCCTTTCGGACTCGCCCATTGGTCGTAAACCGGCCAGTACATCAGGATATCGTTGTCTGATTTTCCACTTTGCAAAACAGATTGTGTTCTTTCGATGTAAGAATTTAAGCCTTTAATGTTCTGCCACAAAGAATTTTCAGGAACAAAATTGGTCGAAGCATAAAACAGCCAACCCGGAAACTGAACATCAGCCGGCGTGTAAGTCGTTCCGTGATAAAAAATATGATTGATTCCCGATAAAAAAATCTGTTCAGCTTCCGGTTTTACCTGTGACCAAGACGTTTTGAAATGTTCCGTAAGCCAAGTAAAAGATTCGTTGGAAATCAAAGGTTTTCCGGTAATATTGGCTGCCGAAGAAGCAAATTTCAGCATATTGATGTCAGGAATTTCCTTTGTATTGATGTCTTCCAGATTTCTTCTCAGACCCTGAATATCAAATTTTGTACTTCCGAAAGTTTCAGATTCCGGAATATCCACTGCGGCATATAAATCCAGTAAATTTCCCGGCGAACCGTGCGCCTGATTGGTATTTTGGGAGTTTTTGGAATGCGCCCAATTCGTAAAGTTTTCCGTAAAATTATGAAGAATCAGTTCGCTCATCGTTTCACGGTAATCTGATTTTATTCTTCCTGCCATCTCACTTTCATTATCCTCTACCAAATATTTGATGTAAGGAGCTAAATCGTAACCTCTTCTTTTCTTAAATTCTTCTTTAAAATCGGCAGTCCAGTCGGCGCCGTAAACCTCATAACTGTCATTGAAAAACGAACGGATTCCAAAGTTTGAATTCCCAAAAGCTTTATCGAAAGTTTTCAGATAATCCTTCGTCGCGTCGGGAGAAAAATGGTCTAACGTATAGCCATCGCCACCCGGAGCGGCACGTTTTACTTTCTGCAACGTTTTACCAACAAAAACGGCATAGATCGCCCATTTTCCAGAGGTTGGTTTCCAATTTAAAGTTCCGTCCTGAGTCACCTTATCTGTTAAAACTACCGCTTCATTTTTCTCGTTGTAAGCGGTAACGACATCCAATTTTGTGGTCTTTAAATTCTTCTGTTTCTCGTCTTTTAAAACAATCTTCTCAGAAAATTTTTCATTCGGCTGAATGCTGTAAGTCTGAACAATCATTTTGGTTGCGGCGTCATTTTCATCAACTTGCGGTCCGCCAATTGGCCATCCCGTTCCGACAGCCATATCTACGCTCATTTTCAGACTTTTGGCTTTATTTGTTGTGAACTGCAGCATTTTCATCCATTCCGGAGAAAGATAACTGATGTATTTATTCTCAAACCCTTTTGCGCCGTAAATCGGGACAATTTCTACTCCACCAAAACCTGCTTTTGAAAGGGTTGTCAATTGTTTATCCAACCCTTTTTCGTCAACGGCACTTCCCATCCACCACCAACGCGTCCACGGTTGAGCGGTGTTGGTTGCTTTTGGCCACGGATTTTGTCCGGAAAGATTTCCGAAAGCAAAACAAAGAATGCTGAGTTTGACTATATTTTTAATTTTCATTTTTTAACTTTTCTTTTTTAACCACAAAATTTTTTGACACTTAAGTTATTTTAAGCTTGTGATTCGCCTTTTAAAAAAGAGCACTTAAGTTTTGAAAATCTTTGATTTTCTACTTATGTGAACTTTTATTTTTAATTTTTTTAAACTTTAAAAACTAAAGTGTTCTTAAGTGTTTAATCAATTTCCATCAGGTTTTAAAGATTCCATAAAAACAGATTCCGGCCAATGGAATTTTTCTACATCATCGGGTTTATTTGGATTAAAATTCTTATAATTTTTTGAAATATATTTTTTCAAAGGCAAGTTTTGGTCAACGATGGATTTTACGACACATTTCGCCAATTCATAAGCTCCGTAAGGGTTAAAATGCGTATCATCTGCCAAAGCTGTCGATTGATTTGGATAAGCATTTGCAGGATAATAGACAAACGCTTTCTTCGCCGCTTCCGGTCCCATTGCTTCGAATAACATTTTGCTTAGCGCATTTAAATCTATTAAATCCACTTTTTCTTCTTTTGCAATTTCTCGCATCGCATCAGGAAAATCGTCTAAAGTGTTGACAATTTTATTGTTTTCGTCAAAAACTCTCCGATTCATCGAAGTGACCAAAACCGGGATTGCGCCTAATTGTCTCGTTTTTTGAATCCATTCTTTTAATCTTTTTCTGTAACCTGATTTTGTGCTGTTTCCCGCTTTTTGGTCATTGTGACCGAATTGGATAAATAAATAATCTCCCGGTTTTATTTGAGTCCAGATTTTATCGATTCGATGGCGGTCTTCAAAGGCTTTTAAAGTTTCTCCACTTTCTGCATAATTGGCAATTACCACTTCATTTGGAACGAAAAAATACGGTAACATTTGTCCCCAAGAAGCCCACGGCTCGTATTGCGCATCAACAACCGTCGAATCTCCCGTTAAATAAATGGTTTTTGCTGTTTTGTTGGGTTGAATAATTATTGAGCAAACTTTCGGAGCTTTATCATTAAATTCAATTGTCAACAAATTGTCCCAATGTAAATATTTTGTTTCTCTTGGTTTTAATTTTACAATTCCGATTTTTTCGCCGTTTTGATTTCGGATGATGCTGTCTTTTACGTGAACTGAAATTTGTTTTTCAACAATTTCGCCTTGCTTTGTTTTAATATCATTCAACATCAATCGGCGGTTTTCTACACGAACTGTCGTTTCCGAAGTCCCTTTTGTATCACCTAAATTCAGTTGAATATCATAATTTCCTTCAGGAATTGCGACCGAAAAATAGAAAGGTCTGTCACTTGTGATAAAATCTCCCGTCAAAGCATTTCCGCCATTGTCAACAGATTTTAATCCCGAAATATCCATAAAACCATAACCGATTTTCTTGTCAAATTTTGAGGTTGGAGTAATCGGAATGAAACCTTTTTCCACTCTGCCTCCGCCAAAATCAAATTTGAAGCTGGTTTGCTGTCCAAAATAAAATGAACAGATGCATAACACTAAAAATGAAACTATTTTCCTCATTATTAATCTGTTAAAATATTTTCTTTTGGCATTGTAAACTGTTTATTTTCATTACCCAAATCCGGCAATCCGAAATAGAAATATAAGGTTCTTTTAAACGTTCCGTTCAGATGATTCGGTTCGCTTTCCAATCCTAAAGATTCGGTTTTATCGTTAATGTTAAAGGCCAAAACAGTTCCCAACGGCGGAATCGCATCTAAAAATGAAATATTTCCGCTTGGCAATTTCGGATAACCTTCCGCTCCGTAAATTCCGTAAAAATCGAAAAGTCTGACAAACATTTTCTCTTCTTTGGTTCCGACCGTTATTTTCCCTTCCGCAGTATCCAATTGCAACCACGAAACATCATCAAAATAGCCTTTAAATTCAGGGTAAATCCAAGGTGATTGTCCGGTTCTGGTTGAGTTTTTTAAATTCTGCCAAACATTGTAAGTCTGTCCTTGCGTTCTGTTTTTCCAAACGTGATAAGGGCCTTTTCCAAGCCATTTTGCATTGATGACATAATTTTCAGGATAGTCGAAACTTACTCCTGAAAATTGATAATCTCCAGATAAAGAATACTCGTAATTCAATTCTAAAATTCCGTTTGGATTGAGTTTCCAGACGATTTTATTTCCGTTTTTGTAATTGACTTCAATCAGTTGGTTTTGTCCTTCTGCAAAAGATTTTATGGATGATAATTCCATTGTTCCGTTCACGAAAACTGGTCCGTTTTTGAAGGTCATTTTTTTGCCTTTTTTATCGACAATAACTGATTTCAATAAGCCGTCTTTTTTTCCAATGGCAAATTCTTTCTCGTCTGATTTTAAGATAAATTCAGTATCATTTTCGACAATAGAAACCGAAAATTCTTTGATTAAAGATTTTGAAAATTGTTTTGAAATTTCCTCATTCGACTTCAATTTCCAGGTCCAGGTATAAATTTCTTTTCCGAAAGCATCGGTTGCGGTTAATAATAAACCTTCATTTTCTTTCCAGTTTGCAGGAAAATTTAAATTGATAGTTCCTTTTTCTGTCGGTTGAATATTGGGTGATTGTACTTTTCCTGATTTTATCACATCAAAACCAGATTCCGAAGAAAATGGTGTTTTAAATTTCACCAATTCCCATTCAAACTGACAGTCATTTAAATTTGTAAAATGAAATCGGTTTTCCACAGGAATGATTCCGTTAAAATCATTGGGCAACGATTTCAAATCAATTTTTACCGGGCTGTAAATTTCACGGATAGCATAAAAACTACCTTCCTTTTCACGATGTGGTCCTAAAACGCCGTCGGGAGCGTTAATGGCGTTGACATCAATCTGATTATTGAAATCTGTCCGTACCAAACCTTCATCCACAAAAGCCCATAAAAAACCGCCCGCTCCTTTTTTGGAATTCCAGTGCAGTTCCCAATAATCGGCGAGAGAAGTTCCGCCACCACCGTCGTCTTGAGCGTGTAAAAACTCGGTCGGCATATAAATATTTTCGCCTTCAAGGATTTTTTTTGTGCTGTAATAATCTTCGTAATGATTGCAGTCGATTCCGTTGAAAGCGTTTCCAGGCTTGTGATGGGCGTGAATCACGGGACGGCTTAACAAGTCATATTTTGCAAATTCATTGTCCAAATCAAAATTATGTCCACCTTCATTTCCGTTGCTCCAGAAAATAATTGACGGATGATTGGCATCTCTCGTAACCATTTCTTTCACGAGTTTTTTTCCGACTTCCGTGCTGTATTTTTTTTGCCAGCCCGCCAATTCATCCAAAACATATAAACCTAACGAATCGCAAATTTTCAGAAACGATTTATTCGGTGGATAGTGGGAACAGCGAACGGCATTCATATTCATTTCTTTGATGAGCTGAACGTCCATTAAATCGATATTTTCCGTTACGGTTCGTCCCGTTTCCGGCCACCAAACGTGACGGTTGATGCCTTTCATTTTCACCTTTGTTCCATTGATGAAAATTCCATCACCTTTGCGGATTTCAATCGTCCTGAAACCGAATTTTTCTTCAGTTTGACTGATTGTTTTTTTGTTTTTATTTAAAGTAAATTTTGCTTTGTATAAATTCGGAGTTTCTGCCGTCCAAAGTTTTGGATTTTTAATAGAAATCTGAATCTGTTTTAAAGTATCTCCTTTTTGAATCTGAACCTGAGATTCGCCAACCCAATTATTTTTAACATCAAATAATTGGACTTTTATATTGTTGGCAGAATTAATTTCATTTAAATGAATATTTGAACGAAAAGTCCCGTCTGCTTTAGCTTCAATGGCCGTTGACAAAATATGTTCTTTCGGATTGGCTTCCAAATAAACTGGTCTGAAAATCCCTCCTAAAATCCAATAATCTGCAAGACGTTCTGCATTATTGACCGATTTATCAGCTGACATTTTGGAAACTTTAACTTCTAAAACATTTTCTTTTCCAAATTGAATTTTATCCGAAATATCATATTTAAATTCATAAAAAGCACCTTGGTGAATTGCTCCCGCCGATTTTCCATTGATTTTCACTTCCGTGTCGGTCATTGAACCTTCAAAGACAATATTGATGGTTTTTTCTTTCCAGGAATTGGGAACGGTGAATTTGTGTTTGTACAAACCCGTTTCGTCGTGAAACTTGAAGTTTTTACCATACGTCACATAATCCCGGCCGTAATTGTAGGAACCGAAACCTTGCTGTTCCCAGTGAGAAGGCACATTGATTTTGCTCCAGCTTTCCGATTTTCTACCTGAGTTTATCCAAAAATCCCATTCTTTGGTGTGCTGTGCATCTTTCCCAGTCAGAAATTGGATTTCTTTAGACTGAGAAAACAAGAACTGTGAACAGACACATAACAGGGTTAATATTTTGAAAGAAAAACTCATTATTTTGCAGCGATGTCGGAGTCGTCTTTTTTATCGTAAGTTTGGCTTAGAGAAGCTACTTTAGTCACATTTACTTTGGTTTGCTTTAAATTTTGAATGTTACTCAAATTTTCCATTTCGGGTTTTAAAGCTTTGATTTTTAAGTTTTCAAAAGTGAAATCTTTTAAATCAAACAAATCTGATTTTTCAATAGAAAAGGCTGTTTCGCAACTTAAATCTATATTTTTGATGGTAATATCATTGGCCAAACCTTTTCTCGGTCTTGCTTCGCCTTTCAAATCAAAAAACTGATTCCAGCCTTTTGCGTAAATGAAAGTTTTTACGTTTCCTTTAATGTTATCTAAAGTGATGTATTCATAATGTTGAGGCGTATCGGGACGCATTTTCAGGTGCAACAATCTTGAAGCATCTTTCACGGTAGAATTTCTGAAAATGATGTTGTAGTTGTGAATCGATTCGCTTCCGCAAGTGAGCGCAGAATGGCAAAACCCGAAAGTATTGTCTTCGATGATAATGTTTCTGTTTTCACCATTATTCGGGTCTGTATCCGCTTTTGGACCTTTTCCACCTTTTAAAGCAATCGCATCGTCATTCACCGACATATAACAGTTTTTCACCAGAAAATTTGAACAGGCATCGATGTCAATAGCATCTGTACTTGGCGCTTTTACAGGTTCTTTTGGCGCTAAAATGGTTAAGTTTAATAATTTTACGAATTGAGACTTATAATAATGCGTGCTCCAGAATGGTGAATTTTTCACGGTAATTCCTTCAATCTGAATATTTTTTGAATTGGAAACATAGATAATTCTCGGTCTCATTTCATCCATATTGGTGCATTTAGGATTCCATTCGCGTCTTTTCCAGAATGATTTCCAAAAACGAAGGCCGTTTCCGTCGAGCGTTCCTTTTCCTGAAATTGTGAAGCCGTCCAATCCGTCTGCATTAATTAAAGCCGGAAAATATTTTACGGTCTGACCTTCCATTCTTGTAGTCACCACCGGAAAGTCGTTGATATCGTCGCTTCCTTTTAATTTTGCTCCGTTTTCTAAATATAAATGTGTTCCCTGTTTAAAGAAAAGTGAACTGATTAAAAAAGTTCCTTTTGGCACGACGATTACACCTCCGTTTTTTGAAGCTTCATCGATAATATTTTGAACCTGTTTGGTCTGAAGAACGGTACTATCGTTCTTTACTCCAAAATCTGTGATAATGTATTTCTTACCTAATTTATTGATATCTGTTGGCTTGTTTTCTTTGAACCATTTCGGAATGGCGGTTCCGTCGGGGAATTTGTCCTGACTTTTAACTTCTGTTGAAGCGAAAAAAATGATACATGAAGTAAAAAGAATTTTTGATATATTTTGAAATTTCATAATCTTTCAGTAAAATCTGAATTTATTTTAATTAAACTAATTAACAAAATAAAAGTATATATTTTACCTGCTCCTGGCATCCTGCTCTTTCATGACATCCTGATAAAAATGAGACAAATGATTGCTATAATCGACCTATCATACATTTACGCAAAAATATTTTATTTTTTTTAAAAAATTAAACACAATAAAGTGAAATATTTATTATATTCGCAACACTAAATACATATTTTAAATATTAATAATTATGAAAAAAACTTTTCTATCGGCAATTATTGCCAGCATTTTCTGTGCAGTTATTTCATGTTCAACAGAAAGAACATCTTTAGCTTCAATCGAGGATATGAAATCAACAGAAATGTCTTCTTTTGACAAAGCACTGAAAGACATCATGAAACCAGAGAATCTTTCAACTCCGGAGGAGAAAGCTCGATTGGGCGCTCAATTGAATGACAGAGCACTCAATATTCTTTTCAATGCTTCATTAAAACTTACAGGTAAAAATGGCAATAACAACCTTAGCGAAAACAGCAGCAGAGTAGAAAAAGAACAAGTAATTGTAAAGGCTACCGAGCTGTATTTTTCTAAGCTGAACGCCATAAAAGCTAAGCAAAAGGCAGAGAATTAAAAATTTTTAAGTCATGAAAAAAATATTTCTCTCACTTTTTGCCATGAGCACATTACAAATATATGCTCAGAAAACGATCAATATATTTAATTACACACCTTATAATTTAACAAATTACTTAGTTGGTGCAGATCAGACTAATAATTGTTATCCATCAATCAGTGGAACTAATTACCCAATTCCCGTACCTCCTTCAGGTGCTGTAAGCTATACAGGTTATTACAACAGCCAACTTCAAAATCCGGGCATTAATAGCTGGGATGTAATACTTGCGCCTAATAATAGCAGCACTCAGCCCAGTACCTCTCCACTACTTATCGCATTGGGAGCCAGTACAGACTGGATGATGAATAAATTTTATGTGTCTGACCCAAGTGGTGCTCCACTATACTACAGTGGCGCTTCTATAGGTACGCTAAGCTGTGGCGCTCCTTTGATCAGCACTTTAACGCCAACTTCTACAACACCATATCCTTTTGAGGCATTTTGGTTTGTTGCTGGTGGACAAACCTATTTTGTACTGCAATAATAATTAAATCTTTACACCACTCCTTCAGACATTTGATTTGTGTGAGTGGTCAAACATTATTTTGTAACCCAACTTTAAAAGCTATGAAAAAAACTTTAATTATATCATCGATATTTCTTTCTTCAATGGCATTTGCACAAGGAAGCTTAAACATTTTTAACAATTCAAGTTATGATCTTGCTATGCGTGTTGAAGCAGGTAACACCGCCAATTGTCTGCCCTCTGTAATAACCAGTATGAATTTTCCGGCCTTAACAAGTGATGTTATCAATAATTTCAATGACTCACTGCCCTATGCTGCAGGTTGGTCTGTGAGATTATCTCCAACAGGAAGCCCAACGAATGTAACAGTTCCTTCAGGCCTGCTAACGACCGTATCGTCACTTACTCGGTGGCAATTTTGCTGGTACCAAACCATGGATCCCGTTACAGGTAATACAGTCTATGATACAGTAGACTTCAATATGGGCGATCCTTCTGCATTTCCGAATTGCGGATGGAGCAGCTCGCCTACTGTTATAGGAACTGTTACCCAAGCATTCTGGTTTTATATTCCTTCAGCAAACGCCACTTATTTAGTGATTGATCCTGCTTAAATTTTGAAAAGAGTGGCTTATTAAAAGATTTTAATAAACAAGCTTATAAACTAATTGAAATTTAAATCCCTGAACTTTTGGTTTGGGGATTTGTATTATAAACTTAAAAGAGAAAACAAAAAAGAGAACTTGTAAATATTTACAAGTTCTCTTTAATTAAAAAGTGACCCCGGAGGGATTCGAACCCCCAACCGACGGAGCCGAAATCCGTTATTCTATCCAGTTGAACTACGGAGCCATTTATAATTGATAAATGATAATGGCTGATATGACAATTATCATTTGTCAAAATGTTTAGAAGGTAATCTTCACTCCACCCAAAATCTGAGCGCCAAGAACCTTATATCCTTTGTAGGTCTGGTATTTTGAGCTTAGAAGGTTATTTCCGAGTGCGAAA
Organism: Chryseobacterium sp.; assembly: GCA_039594975.1. GTDB lineage: Bacteria > Bacteroidota > Bacteroidia > Flavobacteriales > Weeksellaceae > Chryseobacterium. Next base: position 40,139 of record JBCNMJ010000003.1, read on the forward strand.
ATACTGAAATTTTTGTGAATTTTATACTCTGCCGAAAGATTTAAATCTGCATAGCCACCTACTTTATCATTGGTATTTTCAGTAGACTGATACATCATTGGGCTTCCAACTCCCTCAAGCATAAATGAATTCGTTGTTCTGTCGCTTGCAAAAATACCCTTGAACCCTAGTAATAATTTTTGGTCAAGCATGGTATATTTGGCACCAATAGTAGCTGTTAACAACGGAACATTATAGATATCCGAATAGTTTTTCAAGTCAAACTTTGTGAATTTAGCTTCAGCATCCAATACTAAATTAGCCAATGGGAAGTACTGTAAGCTACCTTTGATGTCACTCACGTTTCCATCATCATACACTGCCGAGAATGTATTGGCAAAGTTATAAGCAGAACGGTTTAAAGTATAGTCATTATCGAATAAACTATTTGCTTTGAAGAACATAATGTCTCTCATTTTTCCGTATCCTGCCGAAACATCGTATTTAAAAGTTTCATCGATGTCTCCTCTCAACCCTACATAGAAGTGATATTTTGTTTCTGTTGGTCTCAAATACTGGTCTGAAACGATGAAAGGATTTTGTTGCAATAGATCTGCGTACGTGTTCAATTTCAGACCTCCGTCAACTCCACCATAAAATTTAAATCCGTTGATCGCAGCATATTGGAACTCTGCTTTAGGAAACCAGTATGTTTTATTGTTTTTTAATTGTTCAGACATCAGGTCATTCGAATTTTTAGCATTCAAAAACTCAAATGAAGAACCTAACATTAAATAAGAATCTTCTTTTCTGAACGTTACTTTCGGAGCTAAATTGGTATTGAAAAAATTAGCTGAGTTCTTATCTCTTATTGAAAATTCACTCTTCACAGCCTCTAAACCTACTCCTAAATCAGCATTCAGATTAATCCCTGATTTTCCGATCTCCACAGCATGCTTGGAAAGATTAGCCAAAACGGAAACCTGATTTTCCTGTGCATCAAAATGGTCTTTCAAGAAAGACGATTTTACTCTGATATCATTTAATATTTCGTTGGAATAGAAATCGTAATATCCATTTACTTTAAACTGGTTTACCCGCTGATCCAAATCTACATCTCCAGGTTCTAATGCATAGATTCCGTAGTAATTATAACTGTTCAGATTATATTCTGCATTTAAATTGAATTTTCCCTTGTCTCCGTAAGAATTAAGAAAAGCTCCCAACGTTGTAGCACTTTGTTTAGAATCCCAGGCATATTCTTTTTTCAACCCCTGAGTGGAAAGGAAATGTGCATCTGCTCCTACTTCAATTTTATTTTCTAATGTTTTCGAAATATTGGCATCACCTAAAATTTTGCCGAAATTACCCATTCCGAACTGGATATAATTATTCTGGGCAGTTCCGTCAAATTTTGGGGTTACATCTGCTCCTTGAATGGTTGAAGTTTTGAAATCTGAGACCGCAGGAACATCCGTAATGGTATATTTTACAGGATTCTGAGATTTCTCTTCCGGTGGATAATTTTTAATCGTTTCCACAGAAGTTTTCTTTTTTTCGATCTTCTTTACTTCCGGTTCTCTTTTTTTATTAAGAATCAGTTTTTCTTCTTTGATCTGGGAAAACGCCACGGACGAAAACCCTAAAAATATGATGGATAATAATTGAATTTTTCTGTTCATTATTTTTTGTATTTAAGTATTTGTGTAAAAAGTATTCAGAATTTTCAGTTATATAAATACATTTTACGTTAATACATTAGTACACTTTTACTTTTTAATCTGCTTTTTAACTTCTTTAGCTTCGGCTACAATCTCAGGGAAATCTTTATAGTTTTCAATAATCTGATCACATGTATAACTTGCCTGATAATTGTCTTTTAATCCCAGATAATTTTTCGCCATCAATACCAATGCTTTTGCTCCCCAATACTCTTCTGAAGCATAGTTATTAGCAAGCTTAAAGATGGTTTCATTCGAAGATTTGAAAGCCTTTCCTTTATTCTGATAGTAAGCTTTTGCATAAAGCGATTCTGCCGCAACCGAAGTGTTCGAAGATTTCTCAAGAGAAATATAAGCTGCCTGTGCATCTTTGTCTTTTCCAGAGTTCATCAGACTTCTTGCTTTGATCACTTTTGCCGTTTCAATAACAGCTGCCGAGTTTTTAGTATTTGCAATTACTGCATCCGCCAGTTTTTCAGCCTGAGAGAAATTCTTTTCATCTGCATAAATCTTCATCAGTTCTACATTCGCATAGTTCTTAATGCTTACGTTTGATGAATTCTTAATGTTTTCCAGATATTTCTTAGCCTCTTGAGTATCACCCTGTGTCACATAAATCTGTGCTAAACGGGTTTGTGCATCATCCTGATAATCATTCTGAACATTGGCTACTTCCTGTAAAACAAGTAAAGCTTTTGTCGTATTATTGGTTTGATAATAACTTTCCCCTAATTCATATTTCGCCTGGTAAAGTCCTTCTCCTGTCGGATTTTGTGTTAAATATTTTTCGTAATAAGAAATGGCATTCTTATAATCCTTCTTCGTGAAATATTGTTTTGCCGTAGACAGGTTGATTTCATCAATTTCCGCTGCATCTACATTGACACCAATATTTTTTGCAAAATTTTCATATCCAGCAACGTCACCACTTTTCGTAAAAATCGGTTTTGCAGCCTGAACAATTTTTTCTGCATAAGGTGTATTTTTATATTGTTCGCCCAAAGATTTCAATTCTGATAATGCCTTATCATTCTGGTTAAGATCAATATAATTCTGTGCTCTGTAAATGGAAGCATTAGCTACCAGATCTTTGTCAGACGAAGTTTTAATTACTTTATTAAAAAAGTCATTCGAATTATTAAAATCATCCTGGGCTGCATAAGCCGTTCCGATTTCATATTGAGCATCATCATAATATTCAGAACCCGGATATTTTGATAAAAGACTGTTTAAATTGGTAATTTTCGCCTGAGTATCTCCTTTAAATCCTAAAGCCATTGCTTTTTGGTATAAGGTATAATCTGTAGCGTCTTCATTTTTATCATAAATGGCAATCGCTTCATTCAAATCATTATTTGCATAATGAATATCCGCTAAACGAAGTTCTGCATCATTTTTAAACTCGGGTTTCGGATTGGTTAAATATTGTTTAAAATATGTTGCCGCCTGATCAAACTTTTTAGATTTAAAATAAGCGTATCCTAAGTCGTAAGGCAGTTGCTGTTTTTCCGGGAAACTTTCGTTCAATAATTTTTCATAACGAACAATGGCAGACGGATAATTTCCTTTCTGATAATAAACCTGGCCTAGCCAATATAAAGCTCTGCTGTGAAATTCTTTATTGATATCAAATTCCAGACTTCTCAATAAATATTTTTCAGCTTCATCATAATTTTCTTTGTTAAATTCTTCAGTTCCTAATAAGTAAGAAACTTCCTGATCTACTTTATCAATATCAGGAGACGAACTCTGAAGTTTGTCTATCGCATTCAGCGTTTCTTTAAAATTCCCGGAATACAGGTAAGATTTCACCAAAAGTGATCTCATTTCCGATACATTTCCTGAATTTTGATTTTCGTTGATGTAATTCTGAATCACTGCAGAAGGACTTTCAAACGGGTTACCGATATCGTAACTCAATTTTGCATATTGCTCATGCGCCAGTTTTTTTACCTTCGGATCATAGTTCATCTGATAAGACGAACGGAACGCCGAAAGGGCTTCCTGCTTTTTATCAACCGCCAGATAGGCATTTCCAAGCTGATAATATGCATTTTGAGCCAATGCGGAATTGCTGTTCAGCAATTGATTGTAATACGAAACGGCTTCATCGTATTTTTTAAGCTGAGCCGCAACAAATCCCATTTCATATAAATCATTTTCAGATGGATTCTGCTGAACACTCAGATACTCTTTTAAATGTGGATAAGCAGCGTTATAATCATTCTTCATGAAATAACTTTCGCCAATGATCTTATGAACCTCTGCTTTATAAGAATCAGAAATATCTTCATTCAGCAAAGCATTACCTTCGGTAATTGCTTTATCATAATCTTTATCATTATAATACATCTGTACATAATACGGACGTACCAGTTTAGAATATTTCGGCTGGTCTTTTACGGAATCAAAATATTGGAATGCTTTATCATTCTGTCTGTTCGAATAATAAAGGTGTCCCAACATATAAGCAATATCTCCTTTTTGAGAAGCATCAGCAGTTTTATAAGCTTCTTCCAGAGCATCTGTTGCCCCTTTAGAGTCTCCCAACATGAATTTAGCATATCCTAACTTTAGAATATACTGTGTATTTTCTTCTTTCGAAAGTTGATACTGATTTACTTTCTTCAAGGTTTCCAGAGCCTTTTCAAAATCTTTTTTAGCCAGATAATAATCCGCCAAGGGAAGATTGGCCTGTGCAAAGTATGCAGAATTAGGATACTCCTTCATAAAAGCAGTCAATCCTTCTTCAGCGTGATTTTTCTGAAGGATTACTCCTATTATATTATCGAAAAACTGCGCGGCTTCTTTTCTGGATCTTGATAAGTTCTGATTATAAAAATATTGTCTCGCATATTCAAATTGCGAGGCATTATATATTTTGGTCTGGTAAAGATTTTCGGCTAGATTGAACCTGTAATTTTCTTTCTGGGTAAAATATTGGGACTGCTGAGCATCGGAGATTCCGAAATACAATACTGCAGCCGCTAAAAGTATTTTTTTTGATTTCATTCTTCTTGATATAAGAAAATTAGTCTAAATAAGTTAACGAAAATATTAAAAACTTATTGTTTAAGCAAGTTTTAACAGATTAAAGATTGTAAATATCAATTTTATAACAATGACAATTTTTCTCAACGTCTCATATTAAATTTTACTACTTTCGTCTGATAAAATGTAAACAATTTTAATAAACAGTTATCAAAAACCCTATTTTAATTTGATACTTTTTCAACAGCAGCTAAAAACATACCATAAATACACCAATACATGAAATTTAAGATACTTTTAGCATTCATCTCTATAAACCTGATTCAGACGCAATTCGTATTTGATAAGTAAAAAGATTGAAAAAGAAAGTCAGCTAATTGTACTGGTCCGTGTTAATAAGAATCCTAACTGGCAAATCAATTATGGATCGGGGAAAGATGTAAGTGATGAAACAATAAAGGATTCCGGGGAGCCACTGGAAGTAAAATGGTACAACGACAGCTATATAGAAATCCCTTTTTATAAGGAGTAAAGCCTTTTGTTTAAGCATTTTTGTCCAAATCTTCTTAACAACTGTTAACATCAAAATAAAAAATCATTACATTTGCTTTTTTTCAAATCAAATATAGTTATTGAATGAGTCAACTTTTTAGAAGGAAAATCTATTCAGAATCAGATACATCGACGAATCTTTTAAGGGTTTTGGGTGTTTGGGACATTGTGTTTTTCGGTATTGCGGCCATTATCGGCGCAGGAAGCTTCAGCAGTTTGGGAGAAGCTGTTTTCAGAGGAGGTCCCGGTGTTATTTTACTATATTTGATTTGCGGCTTTGCCTGTGGTTTCACTGCACTTTGCTATGCAGAATTTGCAAGCAGAATTCCCACTGCAGGTTCTGCTTATACCTATGCTTATGCCAGTTTCGGAGAATTAATAGCCTGGATTATCGGATGGGCTTTGATTATGGAATATTCTTTCGGTAATATATATGTAGCTTTTTCCTGGTCAGATTATTTTACAAGCTTTTTAGAGCGTTTGGGAATGCATATTCCGGATTACCTGACTTGCAGTTATACCGAAGCTAAAAAAGCTATCATAAACGGTTCTGAGAACAAAGAACTCCTTAATGCCTGGAAGACCGCTCCTTTATTAGGAAGCTTAAAATTCATCGTTGATGTTCCGGCTTTGGTTATTAACGGATTGATTACTTGGCTATGTTATGTTGGAGTAAAAGAAAGTAAGAACTTCAACAACTCTTTGGTAATCTTAAAACTAGCAGTCATTGTTCTGGTTATTTTAGTCGGCTATTCTTACATCAATACCGAAAACTGGACTCCGATAAGCCCTGCAACAGGAGCCCCTTCTTTCATGCCAAACGGGTTTGTAGGAGTGATGAGCGCCGTTTCCGGAGTATTCTTTGCCTACATCGGTTTTGATGCATTAAGTGTGCTTTCCGAAGAGACTAAGGATCCTCAGAAAACACTTCCAAAAGGAATGATCATTTCTTTGGTTTTGTGTACATTCATCTATATTGCTTTAACGTTAGTATTGACCGGAATGGTGGACTATAAGAAGTTCGACGGTGTAGGAGACCCGCTTTCATTTATCTTTGAAAAAGGAAATGCCAATGTTGCGTGGATGGAACTTACCGTTTCATTTATAGCTATTGTTGCAATTACCACCGTACTTCTGGTTTTCCAGATGGGACAGCCGAGAATCTGGTATGCCATGAGTCGTGACGGATTAATGCCTCAGAAATTTCAGGAGGTACATCCCAAATACAAAACCCCTGCTTTTGCAACGATTGTAACGGGTATTGTAGTGGGTATCCCTATCTTATTCACAGATAAAACATTCATTTTAGATTTTACAAGTATCGGAACTATTTTCGCCTTTGTATTGGTATGTGCGGGAGTGTTAATGCTTCCGGCAAAAGAAAAGATAAAAGGAAGATTTCATTTGCCTTATATTAATGGAAAAATCATTTTCCCAGTTATTTTCATCGGAGGATTAATTGCTTTTTATCAATGGCAGCCGGAATTTTTTCAAAACTTAATGGATTGGAAAGATCCTAAAGAAGGTGAATTCAGGGCTTCGATTTTCTTTTTTATTTTGATTAATCTAGTTCTTTGCGTCTGGACTTTCGTTAAAAATTTATCTTTAATTCCATTAATCGGATTAAGTTCTTGTCTCTATCTTTTAACAGGAATGAGCCACGAAAACTGGTTCTGGTTTGGATTATGGTTTGCCATCGGATTAGTTATTTACTTCTTCTACGGATACAAAAACAGTAAATTAGGTAAAGCCTAACTTCTCAAGCACATAAACAAAAAAGCAAAGTTGTACTCACAGCTTTGCTTTTTATTTTATCCTTATTAAAAAATGGCGAACTTATTGCTACTTTTTTTCACAAAGATCAACACCATGTCAGAAAGAATTAAAACCTTCAAAGAATTTTATCAGTTCTATCTTACTGAACACAGTAAAACCGGGACCCGGATTTTTCATTTTATAGGAACTCTTCTCGTATTTGTAGTGATCGGCTATGTTATCAGCTCCGGGAAGGAAAGATTTCTTTGGTATGTTCCTATTTTCGGATATGGATTTGCCTGGTTCAGCCACGCTGTAATTGAAAGAAATAAACCGGCTACCTTTAAATATCCGTTGTGGTCACTGATTTCAGATTTCAGATTGTTTTTTGAACTTTTGATAGGTAAGCAAAAGTTTAGAGAAGTGAAGCCTAAAGAAAATAATTACCAAATTTAATAGGCAGTTTCTAGAATATCATAATGATTGCTATTCAGTATCTTTTCCAACATTGGGTCTTTATCTTTAACCGGCTTAGGAATATAGCTTGAAAAAGTTATTGTTTTATCTTTATTTAAAGTTACCACCACTTCTTCAAGAATGTTATTCTCATCTGCATAAAACTGAATTCTGTTATCGACTACCCTCCAAAAAGAAAGTCTGGGTTCTGATATGGTACAATTTCCTGCATCTCCTTCTACATAGTTGTAAATTGCAAAACCATCTTCTCTTATAGAATAGTTCCTCATTAAACGACATTGATTAAAAGCTTTCACAACTTTCTTCTTTCCTTCATAGAAGCCAGATTCTTTTAGCTTCCAAAACCCTATAACATCTTCTTTTTTCAGTTTCTGTGCATTTATCAAACTACTGCATACTAAAATAGAAACTGTAGAAAGTAATATTCTCATCCTGTCCTATGTTATTCTTTATTTAAGTATGAACATTCACTTCTTACAGATATGTTTTCGAATGCATACCAATTACTTATTCTGTTTATAGCCCAAAATAAACGATAAAAAAAGTATAAAGCAATAGAAGAACCACGACAATTAACCAAAATTTCGGCATGGTAATTGCGAGCTATGATTTCAAAATCAAGTTTATGAAAAGTATAGCAACAATTCTGAAAGGAGCAGCACCTGCATTAGCAATATTTACAATGATGCAGTGTGGAACAACTTCAGCAGTTTCTGCAGCTGACGAAAAAACCTTCATCGTAGGACCACAAACAGCAGACTGTACAGGAGTAGCTCCTATGAAATGCTTACAGGTAAAAGAAAAACCTACGGATAACTGGAGTAATTTCTACACGAATATCGAAGGATTTACTTACGAACCGGGATATGAATATGTACTCAAAGTAAAAACTGAAAAAGTAGAAAATGTACCTGCAGATGCCTCTTCCATTAAATACACCTTAATCAAACAAGTTTCAAAAACAAAAAAATAAATAAAAAGCCTCCGAAAATTTCGGAGGCTTTTGTTAAATATTGCTTTTTCTATTGTGATCATGATCCTTCGGAGGTTGCGGATAGTTCCCTTTGCTGACCTCTCCTACTGTATTCGCCGTGGTCATGGCAGCAACAAGATCATTCAGCATTCCGCTTGCAGCAGTAGGCGAATTAGGAAGCAATACCAGATTACTTCTGTTATTTGCTCCTACCGAATGTAAAGTATCATAGTGTTGGGTAACTACAATTAAAGCAGATGCTTCATGTGAATTGATATCTACATTATTCAGCATTCTTACTGATTCTTCGAGACCTTTAGCGATTTCTCTTCTTTGATCTGCAATTCCTTGCCCCTGTAATTTTTTAGATTCTGCTTCTGCTTTTGCAACGGCCACAATCCTGATTCTCTGTGCTTCAGACTCGTATTCTGCCGCCGTTTTTTCTCTTTCTGCTGCGTTGATTCTGTTCATGGCATGTTTTACCTGCTCATCCGGATCGATATCAGTTACCAAAGCTTTGATAATATCATATCCGTAGCTTTGCATCGCCTCCTGAAGTTCTGCTTTTACAGCAATAGCAATATCATCTTTTTTTAAGAAAACATCATCTAATTTTAATTTTGGAACTTCTGCTCTTACCACATCAAAAACATAAGAGGTGATTTGGTCATGTGGACTCTCCAAACGATAATAAGCATCTCCCACTTGGGTTCTGATGACCTGAAACTGAACGGAAATCTTCATTTTCACAAAAACATTATCCAGTGTTTTGGTGTCAATCATTACGTCCAATTGTTGAATCCTTAGATTCATTCTTTTTGAAATCCTGTCTAAATAAGGTATTTTCAACTGTAACCCCGCGTGACGAACAGAATGAAATTTACCTAAACGTTCTACAATTGCTGCTGTTTCCTGTTTTACAGTAAAAAAAGAGGCAAATAACGTAACAAGGCCGATAAAAATAATAATTCCTAAATATGTCATAATTTGATTTTTTATATGAGTCGTAACTATTTATGTTTTGTTAAAAAAATACGGATGTGCTTTTTTAAATATACTAAATATTTACATTCTTAAAAAATGAAACCTGTAAAATCTAATCAGGCTTTTATAGCTAGAATTTATTATTTAGGCGTATTGAAATATAAAAATTACATCGTCATTCCGATATCAATTCCCTTGATTTTTCTGTAAAGATCGGTAGCATAATTGTCGGTCATTCCGGAAACAAAATCAATAACCCCAAGAACTTTCTGGTAATCGGTTCCGTCTTTGTAAACGAATTGTTTAGGAAGAAGCTTCAACGCTTTTTTATCGTAAGATTTTCTCTCATCTTCATGTTTTAAAATAGAAGGAATAAAATGGTCTAAGAGCTCATACATTACATTATAACCTGCATTTTCAATCTCTACAACCGCTTTATGATTATAAATTTTTTCAACCGAAAAACTTTCTATATCCTGTAATGCCTTATTTTCAGCTTTATAAATATCCAGTAACGCTTTATCAAGATTCCCTTCAAGAATGGTCCCGAAATTCTGCTTATACATTTCAATCGATTTATTGATTAAAGCATTGATTACTTTAGCTCTTAAATAAGAAATCTGCTCGTTTTCATTGCCTATAGAGTTCAGCTTCTGTTCTACCCTGTTTACGTCGTCTGTTTCAGATTTTACCAGTTCAAAAAACAGATTTTTACAGTCTGCCGTTGAAACAATACCCAATCGATGAGCATCTTCCATATCGATAATATTGTAGCAAATATCATCAGCAGCTTCTACCAGCCATACAAATGGATGTCTCTTAAATATATAAGGCTCCTCACTTTCGGAAATTAAATTGGTTCCTTTTGCAATTTCCAGGAAAGTATCTTTTTCATTTTGAAAAAACCCGAATTTCTTCCTATGGATAATCCCCTTTTTTTTAGCAATGGCTTCACACGGATATTTTGCAATACTTGCCAATGTTGAAAATGTTAACTGAATTCCTCCTTCATCCTTTCCTTGTTGTTGATGCGCCAAAACCCTGATTGCATTCGCATTTCCTTCAAAATTCACAAGATCTGCCCATTCTTTTTCATTGAATTTAGACTTCAGATCATTTTCATTCCGTTCGAAATAACTCGCAATAGCATCTTCTCCGGAGTGCCCGAAAGCCGGATTTCCCACATCATGACAAAGACAGGCTGCAGCAATTACATTTCCTAAATTATGAAGGTAAAAACTTTTTGAATCTTCTGTTAAATCATTTTTGAAGTCATTATGAATAAATTCTCCAATGATGCTTCCCAAACTTCTTCCCACTGATGAAACCTCAAGAGAATGTGTCAGACGATTATGTACAAAGACACTTCCCGGAAGCGGAAAAACCTGGGTTTTATTTTGCAGTCTTCTGAAAGCCGAAGAAAAAATAATCCGATCAAAATCTCTTTGAAAATCTGTTCTTGAAGCCTTTGTATGAGGATTGTTTCCTGTGCGTTGATTGGTGAAAATCTGGTTTAAATTCATCATTTTTCAAAATTACTCCAAATTTTATTTTTATGGAATAGTATTTGAATTTTTATTGAAAACTAAATTCCTATGCCTGAAGGTCCCTCTATTCTACTAATGAAAGAAAGCCTGCAAAAATTTGTAGGTGAAAAAGTTGTGGAATCTCAGGGAAATGCAAAATTTGACAAAGAAATTCTTGAAAATAATGTTTTAAAAGAAATAAGGACTTTCGGCAAACAGACTTATCTTGTTTTCAATAAGATTGCGGTCAGAATTCACTTGCTTATGTTTGGTTCTTACAGTGTTGATGAACAAACGAAGCCCGATAAAAACCTAAGATTATCACTAGTTTTCAAAAAAGGAGCAATCTATTTTTATAGCTGCAGTGTAAAGCTTGTAGATTCAGAATTCTTATCTAAAATTGATTGGAAAGCTGATGTGATGAGTGACCAATGGAATCCTGAAAAAGCAAAGCAAAAGCTGCTCGCCAATCCGAAAATGATGGTCTGTGACGCACTCATGAACCAGGATATTTTCTCAGGAGTCGGAAATATTATAAAAAATGAAGTATTATTCAGAATAGGAATACAACCTGAAAGCTTGCTAGAAAATCTACCTTCTGAAAAGCTGAAGGAATTAATTACAGAAGCCCGAAACTACAGTTTTGATTTTTTAAAATGGAAACGGGATTTTGTTCTGAAGAAACACTGGCTTGTCCATACAAAATCAGTTTGCCCAAAATGCGGTGAAAAATTGGTCAAAAAACAAACCGGCTTAGGAAAACGAAGAAGTTTTTATTGCCTTAATGATCAGAAATTATATTGATTAAATTTCAAGTAACATATTAATATATAGCCTGCTAAATTAGCGGGCTTTTTTATCCTTTTCAAAAATCTCATTCTTTTATCATTTTTGAAAGAAAAACAACAAGATCAATTCATCATGAAGTGATAAAAATTATTAGCCTTTGCATAATATTACCAAGTGTTAACATTGCGAATCTCCAAACAACCAATATTAAAATATTAATAATTTCACATTTTTTTGAGAATAATACAATTAAAAACAATATTAAAAACATAAAAAACGTGTTATAAAATGAATATAAAAATCATCAAAAGACACTGAAAATTAACATAAAATACTGATAAACATCATTATAATTTAATTTACATTCCCATATAATTGCCGTAATATTGCAAATGTAAAATTGATAATAAAAAGTCAAATAATTAAAAATAAAACAAATGGTAACTTACATCGGAATTGCAACATGTTTAATAGTATTCTCATCTTACTTCATGACTGTTAGAAAAGAAGGGAATTAATTAAATCTTATATAAGAATAGGTATCTTATAAAGCAGATTTACTAATTGTATTGTTATATGTTTTCAATCTGACAAAGATTGTTCGCTCTTTTACTCAACAGAGTAAAAGGGCAAAAAAAACATAATGTAAGAAAAATTCAACGCAACAAATTTTAATTTTTATAATAGCCGATAGGGTCGAACTTCATGTTCGGCTTTTTTGTTTTATATACTTTATCTTTGTACAAATCTTATGCAATGAACCTGTACAACCTTATTATTCAAGATAAAGAAGAAGTAACCCTGGATGATGTTTTTCTTGATCCTCAAAACAGGGAGCAGATTGTACAGCTTATCAAAGAAAATACCTATTCCAAAGAATTACAGGAATACGGACTCCCTGTAAACAATAAAGTTCTTTTGGAAGGAAATTCCGGCTGCGGAAAGACCATGACTGCAAAAGCTGTTGCGAATGCTTTGGGAAAAAGTATCATTATTCTTAATTTAAGCAATATTGTTTCTTCCAGAATCGGAGAAACCTCACAGAATATCAAAATGATCTTTGACAAAGCCGCCCGCGAAAGATCAGTTCTTTTTCTTGATGAGCTTGATCAAATTGGTAAAGCAAGAGGCAGTGATGACAAAGATGTAGGAGAAATGAGACGACTGGTGAACACACTAATCCAGCTGATCGATTATTATCCCGAAAACGCGCTTTTGCTATGTGCTACCAATCATCCTGAAATTATTGATACCGCTTTAATCAGACGCTTTCAGCTGAAAATCAACTACACAATGCCTTCAAATGATTTTCTGGATCAGTTTTATGATATTTTATTATCAAAATTCCCGGAAGATGTAAGAACACTTGAACGTAAATACGGGATATCATTTGCGGAAGCGAAAGATTATACTTTTACAGTAGTAAAAGGGAATTTGATAAGAAAACTGGAAGGAAAACATGAAATTCAGCTATAAAATATATTACCTCTTATTTTTTATCAATCTGATTTCCTGCTCTAAAAAGTACACAGGAGAAATGAGTTTCAAAAAATGTAAAGTAGCTTATCCTGTTCATGATGAAGAAAAAGAAAGGAAAATATATAGGGATCATACTATTTCGAATCAATGGGAATACGAATCTGCATTAAGAAAATTAGCACTTTGCCTTTGTGATCAATATATTCAGAAAAGGGATACCGAAACTAAAGAAAAAATCACAGAGATTTATAACTATAAATTCGAGTTTTATAACAGAGAGAATAGATTTAAAAAAATCAATTTTGATTCTATTTTAGTACATAGAAAAGAAGTTTTTAATTCTGAAATTTTAATTGATTAACAAAAGAAGTTTGTCTGTATTTAATTTCAATAAGAGATTGCTTCGCTTCGTTTGCAATAACAAAATAAAAATCCCTCTCATCACTGAAAGGGATTTATCGCAAAATTTTTATAAATATGAATAGATTAACTTTTCTTCTTTTACTTCACAACAACTTTAAAGCTGCTTTTCAGATTTTCTCCTGAAACATTCAATATATAATTTCCGGACGCTTTTATATAGGAAATATTGAGAGTAAAAACTCCGTCTTTACCGGATTTTATTTTTTCCTTAATTACCACTTTGCCTGTCATATCAATTAATGTAGCAGTAAGATCTGATTTTTTATACTCGGGAAGATTAATGAAAATCTGATCTTTTACAGGATTCGGATAGACAGTTCCTACATTTTTACTGATGCTGAATTCGTCATTTTGCAGCACATTCTGATTATATAAAGCGGTTATTTCAGACGGGGATAATGCATAATTATACATTTTAAGCTCATCAAATGCACCTTTGTAAGGAGCCGGAGCATTGACGGTCGACAAAAATTCCAGTTCTCCGATATTTCCGATGATAAAATCACTTGTTTCACCAATACCTGTAACAGCCGTTTCATCTCCTTCAGCTGATAAAACACCATTGGTATAAATTCTCATTTTATGGGCTGCAATATCTCTCATGATCACAACATGCACCCAATTTCCTGTAAAATAATTGGCAACAGGTGATGTAATTTCTTTTTTGGTGATATCATCATCGATTGCATATCGCAGCTGACCTCCTTTTATTTCTACGTTAAAACGTTTTCCTGTAGCACCGGTTGTTGTATTTTTAGTAAATGATCCTTTACATAATACATAAAGACTTGTTGAAGACGAGGATGGAATCATGGTTGTCGGAGCCTTCATCCAGAAAGAAACGGTAAAAGAATTATTATTAAAGAAAATCTGATCCTGATGAGGAATGCTCGCTATATAGGTATTGGGAGCAGTCGCCAGATCAAGAGCAAAATTCTCTTTTCCCGGAATTCTTACATTAGAGTTATCATAAGCGACGTTCAAGGTTCCGTGATTTGCGTAAGATGAAATATCCGTAATCTGTTCTCCGGATAAAGGCGCTTCTGAAAATGGCCAGTTTCCAACAAGGCTCGGTGTTAAAGCACGGAAGCTCCACACATCTCCTGTTACGGACCCAAGAGCATTGGAAGCATCTATTCTCCAGTAATAATCTGTTCCCGTATTTAAGTTAGTTAATTGATATGATGGAGTCGCACTGTAAGCTAGAGTACCGATGTTACTTAAGCTTTGAGGATTTGTTCCAAAATAAACCGAATAGGTTGTGGTATTTGAGCTTCCGTTCCATTTTAAAAGAAGATTACCATTGCTAAGTTCTACATAATTATTGCCATTCGTTGGAGTCGGAGTCGTTGGTTTTGTTGGCGCTGAAGGAACTGGCGGTGTCGTTACAGATGTATTTGGAGTATACACAGAAGATTCCGTAGCATTGATCGCTTTCACCCTGTAATAATATTGTGTATTGGGTGTTAAACCTGATTCGTTATAACTTGCCGTATTGGCAGGAAGCGTTGCAATCACTGTAAAATTAGTTCCGTCATTTGAACGCTCCAAAACATAATTGGTTTCATTAGTCGCATTGTCACTCCAGTTTACTGTTAAAGAACTTAAAGCCGGAGTTCCTGTCGTGGCCGCATTAGTAAAGTTAAGGTTTGTCGGCGGAATAATAAAGTCAGGTGCAGGTGTATTATGTAAGCCGTTAATATATACCTCAATATTCAGGTAAGGAGCATGGGTTGTACTTACCGCCAAAGCATCAAAAACATTTGGGTTCAATCCATTCGCAATTTCCCATGCATCCGGCATCCCGTCATTATCCGTATCTAAAGGAGCCGGCGCACCATAAACATGCCCTGCTCCACCATTAGTAAAACCAAATTGAGTGGTTAAATCCGTTTGCACATACACATAAGTCGCCGTTGTTCCTTTTGACATCAGATCCGAAATCATCAGCTGATCTACCTGATCACGTCTGGGATATGATGCTCCAGCGCCTGCGACAATGTTATCAAATGCAGTTTGGGCCGTTACCGTTGTATTTTTCATTGGATAATCATACGGAGCGGTCTGTATTGCTGCCACATCTCCTACAGGATACCCGGTTAAATTCTGAGGGACTAAAGTTCCGTCTAACACCCCGTTCCTATTATTATCAAAATAATTTCCGGAGCCGTATAAGTTGAAATTGGCGTTTCCCACACTGAAGGGCGTTGTAACCGTAGTACTTGTATTGGGTCCTCCTATGAAATAATTGTTGATGATATTAGCATACGAAGGTCCTGCAGAATCTCCACCCATGATATAAGCTTCTCCTGACTGTGTATGTCCATAAATATTTCCGTAGTTACCCCAATTATAAACCACATTGTTTACAAACTCATTGATTCCTTTTATCTTATTGTTGCGGGTTTTATTACAGATATATAGATTTCCGATCAAACTAATTTTTCCGCCTGCAGGAGGCTGCATTAATCCACCTGCTGAATGATTATGACGGTGCATTCCCTGGCCGATAATAGAATTCTGAATAGTTATGTTATCAGGACTCGTACCGTTACCATCCCAGTTAACAGAGAAAACCTCATCCGTTCCCCATGTAAACGTCATATGATCTAAAATGATATTGGCTCCATTGGCAATTCCTGATGCATCCTGATTTTGAGAAGTTCCTCCATAACGAAGACGAAGATACCTTGCAATCGTGTTGTTGGCTCCGGTAAATGATACTCTTGGTCCCAAAAATACAATTCCTTCTCCTGGAGCCGTTTGTCCGGCAATGGTTGTATTAGCAGCAACAGCAACCACCGATTGTAAATTCACAATACCCCCAACTCTAAAGATCACAAACCGACCGGGCTGGCTCACCGCGTCACGGAATGAACCGGGCCCACTGTCATTTAAATTAGTAACCAGATAAATTTGAGGATTTGCAGCCCCTCTTGCTCCAGTAGTAAATCTACCAAAACCTGTGGCTTCCGGAAAAGCCAATGTCTGAGCGTTCAGGCCTAAAGTGGAAAATGTTAACCCGCAAAACAGTAAAGCTGTAAGAGTTTGCTTAGTGAGTAATGGTTTTTTCATAGGATTAATTTTGTGTTAACTAATCTAAACACAAACGTAAACACCAGCATCCTGCTGCATCCTGCTACAAACTATGTATCAATCAATTACAATTCAAATCATAATTTTAACACTGAGTAAAAAATACTTCAATACATTGAAATCATTCGATATAGAGATGAATTTCCTAATATTTAAGATATAAACTTTAAAATTTACACTTAATCGATCTATTGTCTAAGTCAAAATTTATTTAATTTTAGAAAGTATAAATATTCTGCTGAATAAATAGAAGCCCCTAAACCATGCTATTAAAAAAATAACATCTATGAAAAATATTTACTTATTATTTTTTTTATCATTTTTCTTTATGAATTGTGCACAGGAAAAAGATTCAAATATTAATAATAAAAATAACGACAATGAAATATTTGAAATCTCAAAATTTGACGAATATGATATTTCAATGTTAAGATTAATTGTCACACCAGAAAAATATCACAATAAAACAGTTCAGATTATAGGATATTTAAATCTTGAGTTTGAAGATAATGCAATATATTTTCATAAAGAAGATTATGAAAATGGTTCTTCAAGAAATGGAATATGGGTTTCTTTTAATGATAAATTTGCGAAGAAGAAAGACTTACAAAAGTTCACTAAAAAATATGTTATAATTGTTGGAAAATTTGACATGAACACAAAAGGTCATATGGGAATGTTTGGGGGATCAATAAAAAATATTACTAGACTTGACGAGTGGAAATAAAATTCTATAATATACTTTAGTATTAATTAAATATTATGAAGAAAGCACATCTACCAGTATACATATTAATAAAATACAAAGTATTTATTTGTTTTACCGTGATTATTTTAAACAGCTGCCATTCAATACAACAACAAATTGCTGGAACATGGAGGTTATCTGCAATAATCAAAAGTAATGATCCGTATGCAATTCGCTCATCCTTAGTTCCACAAAAAATCAAAAGTAATACCATCATAAATTTAAAAAAAAATGGCACATTCACTTCTAATGGAGAATATTGTTTTGACGGGATTAAAAGAGAAGAACCTTCTTCCGGAAAATTTTATATAAAAAATTATAATCGAACAGACAAAATATTTACACTCGAATCCAGCAAATGTCCCGGAATTGGAAGTAACCTTCATTTTACTTTAAGGGATAAAAAAATAGAATTAAATCTTCCATCCGTTACTGGTTATCAAATTCAATTTTTTGAAAAACAACAGTAAAGAACGAATTATTACAGTAGTATTACAAACAAGAATCCCTCTCAGTGATGAGAGGGATTTTTGTATATTTAAAAAACTTTAATTACATATAAGCTTCGATCGGCTCACAAGTACAAACTAAGTTTCTGTCTCCGTAAGCTTCATCAACTCTTGAAACAGAGGCAAAGAATTTGTGATCTCTCACCCATTCTAATGGATAAGCCGCTTTTTCTCTGCTGTATGGTTTATCCCAAGAATCAGAGATTACAACCTGCTCTGTGTGAGGTGCATTTTTCAATACGTTATTTGTAGCATCAGCTTCTCCGTTTGCGATCTCATCAATTTCCTGTTTAATGGAAATCAAAGCTTCTGCAAAACGATCGATTTCTGCTTTGCTCTCAGATTCAGTCGGCTCAATCATTAATGTTCCTGCTACCGGGAAAGATACTGTTGGAGCGTGGAAACCGTAGTCCATCAATCTCTTTGCAACATCAGCAACTTCAATTCCTAAAGACTTGAACTGTCTGAAATCTACGATACATTCGTGAGCCACTTTTCCGTTTTCGTTTGAATATAAAATCGGAAAATGTTCTGCTAAAATTTCTTTCAGATAATTAGCATTTAAGATCGCATGCTCTGTTGCTTTTTTCAATCCTGAAGTTCCAAGCATTTTAATATAAGCATAAGAAATATTCAAGATTAATCCTGAACCGTAAGGTGCTGCAGAAATACCGTCGATAGAATCTTTAGACCCGATTCTGATATTGGCGTTGGAAGGTAAGAAAGGAACCAAATGTTTAGCCACACAGATCGGACCAACTCCTGGACCTCCACCTCCGTGAGGAATTGCGAAAGTTTTATGTAAGTTTAAGTGACAAACGTCTGCTCCGATGTTTCCGGGACTTGTATATCCTACCTGAGCGTTCATGTTAGCACCGTCCATATATACCTGTCCTCCGTGTTGGTGGATCAACGCTGTGATTTCTTTAATGTTAGCATCGAAGAATCCGTACGTTGACGGATACGTGATCATTACGCAAGAAAGATTTTCAGAATGCTGTTCTGCTTTAGCTTTTAGATCTTCAAAATCAATTTCTCCGTTTTCAAGATTTTTAACCACAATAATCTTCATTCCTGCCATTGCTGCAGAAGCCGGGTTTGTTCCGTGTGCAGACTGAGGAATCAATACTACATTTCTGTGGCCTTCACCTCTTGAGATGTGATATTCTCTGATTACCATCAATCCTGCATATTCTCCCTGAGCTCCTGAATTTGGCTGAAGAGAAGTACCTGCAAAACCAGTAATTTCAGCCAAGTCTTTCTCCAGTTCACGGATCATTTCCTGGTAACCCGCTGCCTGATTTACCGGTACAAAAGGATGAATTGCTCCCCAGTTTTCCCAAGAAAGCGGTAGCATTTGGGTCGCTGCGTTAAGCTTCATTGTACAAGATCCTAAAGAGATCATTGAGTGCGTCAACGATAAATCTTTTCTTTCCAGACGCTTGATGTAACGCATCAATTCTGTTTCCGTATGGTATTTGTTGAATACTTCTTCCGTAAGAATTTCATCTTTTCTTAAATTTTCTTCAGGAATACTGTATCCTTCTTTAATTTCTAATTTGAAAGTCTGCTTATCTTTAAACTGAGCAAAAGAAGCCATCAGAACATTTAATTTATCTAATGTTGTGCTTTCGTTGATTGCGATGCTTACTACTCCTTCTGTGAAATAATTCAGATTCAGTCTGTGATCAAGCATCATCCTCATCAACCTTCCTTTCTCATCTTCATTCATCGTTATTTTTACTGTATCAAAGATCGGCTCTTCAACGATTTCATATCCTAAAGCTTTCAAACCTCCTTTCAAAGCATTTGCTTTAAAATGAATCTGATCAGCGATATAATTTAATCCTTTCGGCCCGTGATAAACAGCATACATTCCGGCCATTACAGCTAGTAAAACCTGGGCTGTACAGATGTTTGAAGTTGCCTTTTCTCTCTTAATATGCTGCTCTCTGGTTTGCAAAGCCATTCTTAGTGCACGTCTTCCGTACATATCCTGAGAAACCCCAATGATTCTTCCAGGAATATCTCTTTTATACTCTTCTCTGCAAGAGAAAAATGCTGCGTGAGGACCACCGTATCCTAATGGAATACCAAATCTTTGCGTTGTTCCAACTGCACAGTCAGCCCCCATTGAAGCCGGAGATTTTAATTTTACCAAAGCCATCGGATCACAAGCTACAACCACCTGAAGATCTACTTTCTTATACTCAACAATGTTCTCTGTATAATCTAGAACAATACCGTTTTTACCAGGATATTGTAATAAAACTCCATAATAAGAGCTGTCAAATTCATGGGTTTTATGGTCACCTTCTACGATTTCAATCTCTAAACCTTCAGCTTTTGTTTTTAACACTGAAATGGTTTGAGGTAAAACAAGATCAGAAACAAAGAATTTGTTCGCTCCTGCTTTTTTCTGATCTTTAGTTCTGTTATTGAAAAACATATGCATTGCTTCTGCAGCAGCCGTAGATTCATCCAATAATGAAGCATTTGCCAAAGCAAAACCTGTAAGATCACACACAACAGTCTGGAAATTAAGAAGAGCTTCCAATCTTCCCTGAGCAATTTCTGCCTGATAAGGAGTATACGCTGTATACCAACTTGGATTCTCAAAAATATTTCTCTGAATTGCTGATGGCAACAATGTATTGTGATACCCAAAACCTATATAGCTTGTATAATCAGTATTTTTTGATGCCAACTCTTTAGAATGGTTAAGCATTTCGTATTCTGAAAGCGGTTCTGAGATTTCAAGATCTTTTTCTAAACGGATAGAAGAAGGAATGGTTTGAGAAATTAACTCTTCGATACTTGAAACGCCAACTTTTTCCAACATCGCCTGTTTATCGGCTTCATTTAAGGAAATGTGACGGCTCACAAACTGTTCTGTATTCATTTTTATTTATTAGATTTTGTTTGTAAAAAAGATGGGTAAAATTACGAATTTTTGGAAAATTGCACAAGTAAGTTGAAAACCTAACCGAATTGCAAAATAAATCTATCTTATTCAATATTAACAACATTTCATTATATTTTACATCATAAAAACAGTTAAAGTACCTGTTAATATTAAATTAACATTATTTTTAAAAACTTCAGATTCTTGTAAAAAGAAAAGATTTTAGTTGAAAATTTCATTTTAATTGTTCACAAATGATTTTAGGACAATATTTTTTAATTTTATACTTCAAAACATACCCTAAAAGCATTTAAATAACTAACAATCAACACAATAATATTTTAACAAATTTTATTATCTGTATTTATTCTAAATTAATATATTTGCAACATGAATATGATTGTCCCTTTTAAAGTTGCACCTTTGGCTCCAGCTTTTTCTATCAATACTGAAGAAATGTATTGTGGCGATAAGAAATCTTGCTGCAAAAAATTTAAAAAAGGAAAAAGATGTAAAAAGTGCCCGGGAAGAAAGAAAATGGCTTAAGGGCTACAAGCTTTTTATTAAAAAATAAATCGCCAAAATCAGCAGTAAAATCCCCGCGATTATTCTTATAATTTTTGGCTGACCATGCGGGTTTGCAACGGTTCTCGGTTGCGACCTGAATAATTCTTCTGCTTTATCTTTGAATTTTTCCGTATCGTTTTCAAAAACTTCAGTAATGGTAATGCCCTGAACTGCCGTTTTATGCAGCAGCGAATTGGTTGCATGAAGCAGGATCTGAAACTTTCCGTCTTTGAATTCCGTAATTTTAAAAACTCTTTCTCCATACGGCTTTTCCAAGCCAAAAGGTAAAACCTTTACCACATCAGCATTTTGCGTCTGCCAATTGATAATGATCTCCTCTCCTTTTTTTGCATGAATTTTATTTGCCGTAAAAGTTTTGATGGAAGGCGGAACATTGTATCTGAAGCTTTTCTGATGACTTTCCAAATTCTGGTCATAGGAATTTCTTCTGCTTTTGTCGCTTAATGTTTCATAAGCTTCCTGAATTTCACGAAAACGATCTGCAAAGAAATCGTCGTTCTCATTTTTATCAGGGTGATATTTTAAAGATAATTTTCTATAAGCCTTTTTGATGTCCTCTTCTGAAGCATCGTGAGAAATACCGAGAAAATAGTAGTAATCTTTCATTGAACTCTACAAAAATAAGGATTTATTTTTCTTTTTTCCTTATTATTTTAAGCCAAAATTATTCCTGTTAATTGTCATTCTGAATGAAGCACAGCGAAATGAAGATCTTTTGTTTCAGTCTAAAGGTCAGAGTATTTAGATTCTTCCTTTGTCAATGACAGCATTTTGTTTATTTATTTTTTTAACGAAAAAGTTCTGGCGCGGGAAGCGAAGCTTCCCGCGCCAGAACTAACAATTTCAATTTAGTTACTTTCTATTATGCTTCCACAATATTTTCTTTTCTTTCAAATCCTTTGTGATGGCATCTTGAAGCAAATTCTTTTTTAAATTTTCCTTTTAGCTCCTGATATTCTTCTTCATTCATTTCTCTGATCTTATCTGCTAATCCGAAAGGAGATTTTTCTTTGATTCCATATTCTTCAAAAATACCTTTTACAAATCTTTTTCTTTGTATCGCTTTTTTAGCGATCATAGCAACTCCGGCAACCGCTAATGCTCCCAAAGCGCCTTTTAATACTGAATTTTTCATTTTTTCAAAATTTTAAATTTTACTACTTTGTTTTTATATATAGACGAATGAATTTTTAATTTTACTTTACTACTTCTAAAATTTAATTATTCGTTTGTTCTGTTGTGCCTGTTGAAAAAACCGCCTTCACATTTGTTTCTCCAGACTTCTTTGAATTTTTCTCTTTCTTCTGGAGACAGATGCATCATTTTTTCTCTCATTTTTCTTTCCTTGAAATCTTTCACTCCTTTTCCGAAATGGAATCCTCCGAAAAGTATTTTACTTAAAATCAATATTCCCATTGCCTGCCAATATGTGATTGATTTTGCTCCCAGAATTTCCGGAAGGAGACTGTTCCACAGAGCCATGACAATCCATGTAACTCCTAAAAAAATTAACGGGGGACACAGAATTAAAAAAATCCACCCTTTTTTATGTTTATGATTCATATCTTTCTTTTTACTAACTATTTAAATCTTCGTATAATCTTCTCAATCTGTTTCTCAAATGCTTTACTGCGTAATTTTTCCGACTGATAATTGTTTTTATGTTTTCGCCCTGTTCATCGGCAATTTCCTGGAGTGTTTTATCGTTGAGCTCGTTTTCTACGTAGACCAGTCTTTGTTTTTCAGGCAATTCTTCCAACGCTTCAAAAAGCTTTTTCCAGATCTCATCCTGAAACATTTTCACTTCCGGTCCGGCGCTTTCATCCATCAATAAAATATCTTTGATGGAGAAATCTCCGTTTTCATCTTCATAGACGAAATCTTCTAAATTCTCGGTTTTCTTTTTGCGGTATTTGTCCGTGATTTTATTGGCAGTTACCCTGTACAGCCACCCACCCACGTTCACAATCTCGGACAAATTGGTAAGACTACTGAACTGATACCACACTTCCTGCAGAATATCTTCCGCATCTTCCGTATTTTTCACTTTCGGACGAATGTACGACATCAGCTTTCCTCCGTACTTTGAAACGGTTTGCGAGATGATATTTTCCTTCTCCTTCTGTGGCATTGTTATTTTTTCGACAACCTCCATATTGCTATGACGATTGAAATTTTTGTTTTACTTTAATAAATTTAGAATATTTTTTGGAATTTTTGATTTTTCTTTTATTTATCGGCGTCCGGGACTCAGTTTTTTAAACTCAAATATCATTAATTAAAAATAAAAACGGAAAGTAACAATTTACCTTCCGTTCATTAATTATAAAAATATTTGTGTTTATCTATTGAAATTCTCGGCAAAGAAACCCAGCATGGATTTATATAATTCCAATCTGTTCGGTTCTTTTCCAAACCCGTGTCCCTCATCATATTTTACCATGTAGGGTACTTCAAAACCTTTGCTTCTTAAAGCTTTTACAATCTGGTCCGATTCATTGATATTGACTCTCGGATCATTCGCTCCCTGAACAACAAATAAAGGCTTTTTAATTTTATCGATCTGGAAAACAGGGGAAACTTCTTTGGCGATTTTTGCCTCTTCAGGATTGTCAAGATCATACCAGATCTGTTTTACCATTTCTTTGTAAGGTTTCCAGTATTCAGGGAAGGAATCAAAGAAGGTAAAGATGTTGGAAACTCCTACATAATCCACACCACAAGAATATAAATCAGGAGTTTTAATCAGTCCCATTAAAGTTGCATAACCACCATGACTTCCACCATAAATAGCCACTTTATCTTTATCTACCCAACCCTGCTGAATAACATATTTTACGCCGTCTTCCACATCATCCATCGCTTTTCTTCCGATCTGTTTGTATCCTGAAGTCTGGAATTCTTTTCCGTATCCGCCCGAGATTCTGAAATTCACCTGTAAAGTAGCATATCCTCTGCTTGCAAATAATTGAGCTTCCGGATTGAATCCCCAACTGTCTCTGATGCCTTGCGGACCTCCGTGAGGATTTATAATTAAAGGAACTTTTTGACCTTGTAAAGCAGCTTTGGGTAATGTGATATATCCCTGAATTGTCAAACCATCGCGGCTTTTAAATTCAATAGGCCTCATTTCCGCCATATCTTCTTCTTTGAGCTGCGGCATTAGATCGAAAAGAAGCTTCAGATTTTTGGATTGGGTATCATACTCGTAGTATTTTCCGTAAAGCTTATCGCTGCTTACGACTACCAGAAGTTTATTTTCGTTATCATCTGAGGAAACAACATAGTATTGTTTTTCACCAAATTCTGATTTCAGTTTTTCATATACTTCTTTGTAAAACTTACTTACAGGGATAACTTCATCTTTAATTCCATTGTAATCAATATAATCCAATTCATAATTCCTGTTTTTTTCAGCAAGGCTTATTGAGCTTACATCAAATGTAGGATTTGAATATACTTCTTTAATAATAGCATTTTTCTTCAGATCATATAAAACAATTCTTGCTTTATCACTGTCCAAATTGGTCACCACATAAGCCTCATCCTTGTTTTTGGAATTATAGTTAAAACTAATCACACTGAAAGTGTCCTTCCAGTCGGTTGATTTTAAAAGGTTAAATTTTCCCGTTTGTAAATCTTTATAGTACGTTTTTGTAGTCAATCCGTTTTCAAGAACAGTGTAGCCTCTCAAATTGCCGTCTTTATCAAACAGGTAGTCATCTATAGGACTTTTAGTGTCCTTATTTTCATACAGCTGGGTAATTTCTCCTGTTTTGAAATTGATTTTATAAGGTTCAAAGATCTGTTTGTTGTTTTTATTCATGGTAACAACAACATAGTCAGTATCTTTTATAACTTTCACTGTTCCTAGGGTAATCCCGTCAAAAGGGGTTAAGTCTTTAAGGTTTTTCCCGTCAATATCTGCTGCATATAAATGAATATTCTCATTTCCTCCTTTATCCTGGGTATAGAAAAGACGACTTTTATTCAGCCAGCCATAACTTTTTATAAGATCTTCCTTTTCAATAATTGCTTTTGTAATTTTTCCCGATTTTAAATCTTTAACATAGACATGATTTTTCATGTCTTTATCCTTTTCTTTATAAGAAAGATATTGTCCGTCGGGAGAGATTTTAAACTGTGAAGCTTTAGGTCTTGCAAAGTAATCTTCAACTTTATATTTAAAATTTCCTTTATCATAAGAGATAAGCTTTTCTAAAGTGGCCTTGGAAGATACTAATGTAGGATCACCCGGTAATTTTGCGGTCGAGCTTTGTGCATTGATCATAATCGTAGATATTACAATGTGAGCAGTGGTTAGAATTTTGTGATTAAGGTTCATAACTTATATTTTGGTTAGGTTTATGATATTCATTGGGTGCACAAATAAATATCTAAACAATAAGACAGTTAAACTGATCAAAAAGTTACATATTTTCAAATATTTGTGAAAATAATATTTATATAAAAACCCGGAAGTTAACTTCCGGGTTAAGTATTGTAATTGTTTTTTAAATTAAGCCAAATAGATTCCAAAATACCAGGTCCAGGCTATTAAAATAATCTGCATCGGAATTCTTTCTCTGTAGAGATAATTCATTCCGGGCCCTGTATAATCGGCTTTAAAAATATTGATCTTTTTCTTTGAAGAATTGATATTGGCCATGAAAACCAATACATAAAAAATAATCAGTAAAATTGCCGTAATTTCACGTATAGAAGGAATCATCAGCCCAATCCCAGCTGCAATTTCAATAATTCCGGTAAAATATACCCAAAACATTTTGGCAGGAATAAAATCAGGAATCATCATCACCATTCCTTTCTGAAATTTAAAGTGGGAAAGCCCCGTAAAGACTATAAAAACGGCCATCCCTAGATTTCCGGAAAATAAAAAATTCCAGCTTCCCTGAAAAATTTTGGTTCCCAGCAAAGCCAGAATAAATGTGGCAAAAAGAATTGTTAATAGCTTCATACTTCTTTATTTTTCAGCAAGGTCTTTCACCACTTCCAGTCCTTTTATAAATCCTGTGTTCAAATGATCCCGCCACTCTTTTTCTACCTGAACCTCAACATGAAGTTTGGTTTTATCCCCAAAATCGATCAAAATATATTTCTCGAAACAGCCGCTCCACTCCATTACTTCTTTACTGTGAAGATCTTCGTTTCCTTCTTTATCCACCATTCCCAAATGCTTAAAGATAATCTGATCAGGTTTTTCAAGACTGTCGATGGTAGAAACCATTCCTTCTCCTTCTGAATTCAAGAAATAGGTTTTTCCTCCTACTTTCCAATCGGTTTTTATGATACTGCCCGGACTGAAAAATCGGGTCCATTCGCTGTATGTTTCTGCACCCCAAAGAATATCCCAAATCTTCTCTTTCGAGGCATCGATTATTTTTTCGTAAGATAAAGTTTCCATATTTTAAATTTAAATGATTAAACTTTAAAGCTGATTTTCAGAAAGATTCTTCACAATCCCTAAAGCTTTCGGAAATTTTTCCTCGAAGAAACCTTTAAATTCTGCGGGTGTCTGAATTTCACTTTTCAGTTTGGTACCATCATCATTTTCTTCCAGAATATAAGCTTCCGTCGCTTCTCCCCAATCCTGAGGGGCTTCTACTCCGTTATAAATTTCTCCAAGATGCAGGAATTTAATTTCTTTTGCGGGAATGTTTTTTTCTACACGGCTAAACATTCCGTTGTTATTGGGATCTAAGAATTTGATAATGTTTCCCTCTTCTAAAGTTCCCTGATAAAAGGAACCTTCTGCAAACGCTGTCGTCCACTGTCTATACGAAATATCGTCCCAAAGTACACTCCATACTTTTTCAGGAGATGCGTTTATTTGTATTTCAAAAACCAGTTTTTCCATTGTTCAATTATTTTTAGATTAATTTACCTCCATTTTCGTAACAAATCTGTCTTATACTACATCAAACAATAAGCCGAAAACTGAAAGTCATTTCTCTAAGAATTATAAGCATTTTCTAAATCTGCAATAATGATTTTCTGCATTTTCATCATCATCTGCACTACTTTCTGAGCTTTTTCCTGATCCGGATCACTCATGAGCTGAATCAGTTTTTTAGGAACAATCTGCCAGCTGAAACCAAATCGGTCTTTCAGCCATCCACACATACTTTCTCTTCCTCCGTTAGCAATCAGAGAATTCCAGTATTGATCTGTCTGCTCCTGATCATCGGTCATTACAACCATCGAAATAGCTTCATTAAAATCGAATTGGTGATCATAAGAATTATCCATGCAGAAGAAGCTGTAGCCGTCAATTTCAAAGTGGGCATGCTGAATATTTTCAGCAGGTTCCGGAGTCGGATGTCCTTCACTTCCTTCTCCGTACCTCAAGATATTTCCGATTTTAGAATTAGGGAAAATACCTGTATATAATTCCATAGCTTCCATGGCTTTTCCATTATTTTCATGGATGAACATTAAGGTAGGAACTACTTTTTGCTCGCTGGATTTCTCTCCTAAGAAAATCTGCCATGTCACTCCGTATTTATCCCGCACCCATCCATATTTTTTACTCCACGAATAGGAGTCTAAAGGCATCAAGGCCATTCCGCCTTCCAGCAGCTGATCCCAGTATTTTTGAACTTCAGCTTCGGTATCGCAAATGACCATAAAGGAAACGGAAGCATTTTTTATAAAATGAGGTCCTCCATTCAAAAGCATTAATTTTTGTCCGAAGATCTCTATATTTATTACAACAGGAGTATCTGCCGTAATTTTCCCATCAAAAATTTTACAATAAAAGTCTGCGGATTCTTTTGCATTTCCGTCGTACCAAAGACACGGAAAAATATCGTTATTCATAATTTTAAATTTTAAGTTGGTTTTTTAATCTCATTAAAAGAAAGATTATTTTCTTTCATATAATTCTTAAGCTTTTCCATTGAATTTTTTCCAAAACCATGCAGCTGCATAATTTCTGTTTCGGAATAGCCGGAAAGTTTCTCCAGAGAATCTATTTTTTCTTTTCCTAAAGCTCTTCTTGCAGGCACAGGAATAATTCCTTTTAGAAAATCACTTTCCACAACATGATTAACAGCGCAAATGGAGCTTAAACATTTTGCCATTATTACTAAATTTATCATGATTCTGAAAAGATTTTTGTTAATGATTTTCTACATATTTGTGGAAATTATCCAAAATTGCATACCAACCGTCTCTCTGCATTTCCACTGAATTTTGCTTTTCAGGATCAAAACTAATGTTAACTTTTGTGGTGTTTTCATCAATTTTATTGAAAGCTATATCAACATTTCTTCCATCTTCCATGTGGTATCTTATTTTCTGATCAGGTATAACCTCATCATAAACTCCTTCAAAATCAAATCCGAAGCTTCCGTCTTTCGCTTCCATTCTGTTTTTAAACCTTCCTCCTACTCTCAGATCATTTTCAGAGCTTGGACATTGCCAGGATTCGTGGGCAAAATTCCATTTGGTAATATGTTTAGGATCGTTATAATAATTCCAAACCTTTTGTACAGGGGCAAGAATAGTAATGTCAATTTTAATAGGTTCCATATAAATTTATTTTTTGTGGTCAGGAAAAGGGCAACCCAAAACAGTTACCCTCTTATATATAATTTAGTTTAAAGATAAGATTATTTTGCGTATCCTTCGCTATAATTCACCATCCAATGAACACCATATTTATCCTGAAAGCTACCGAAATAGTCTCCCCAAAACTGGTCTTCAATAGGCATTTCAATATTTCCGCCTTCAGAAAGCCCTTTGAAAAGTCTGTCGGCTTCTTCTCTGGATTCAGGGAAAATTGAAACGTAATTATT
>JBCNMJ010000004.1:0-66973 GCA_039594975.1 Chryseobacterium sp.
GTTTGAGCTCTTTTCTTTAGTTCAGGCTGTGGCGGCAAAGCCGCCGCAGCCTGAACTAAAGAAAAAGCGAGTAGCGAAAGTAGGTTCCCGGCTCCTAAAAATTTAAACTATCAATATTTGTCCGTTTCTTAACAGCTTTTTTTGTTGAATTTCATGGAATTGGAATTCAAATTCATATTTTTGCACTTTAGACGATTTAAAAAAATTATGGCAAAGCAAGAAGATGTTTTCAAGAAAGTGATTTCTCACGCGAAAGAATATGGTTTTATTTTTCCTTCTAGTGAGATCTATGACGGTTTATCGGCTGTTTATGATTATGGACAAAACGGTGCTGAATTAAAAAATAATATCAAACAATATTGGTGGAAAGCGATGGTACAGCTTAACGAGAATATTGTCGGCATTGATTCAGCAATTCTGATGCACCCAACAACGTGGAAGGCATCGGGCCACGTAGACGCTTTCAACGATCCTCTGATTGATAATAAAGATTCTAAAAAACGTTTCAGAGCAGACGTTTTAGTGGAAGATTACTGTGCTAAAATTGAAGATAAAGAAAATAAGGAAATCGAAAAAGCAGCAAAAAGATTCGGAGAGTCTTTCGACAAAGATCAGTTTGTTGCAACGAATCCAAAAGTGTTGGAATACAGAGCAAAAAGAGAAGCTATTCTTTCAAGACTGGCAAAATCTCTGGAAAATGAAGATCTTGCTGATGTAAAAGCTTTAATTGAAGAATTGGAAATTGCTGATCCGGATACGGGCTCTAAAAACTGGACGGAAGTAAGACAATTCAATTTGATGTTCGGAACTAAATTGGGTGCCTCTGCAGATTCTGCAATGGATCTTTATTTGAGACCGGAAACAGCTCAAGGTATTTTCGTTAACTTCTTAAACGTACAGAAGACTTCACGTCATAGACTTCCTTTTGGTATCGCTCAAATCGGAAAAGCATTCAGAAATGAAATCGTTGCAAGACAATTCATCTTCAGAATGCGCGAATTCGAACAAATGGAGATGCAATTTTTCGTTGCTCCGGGAACGGAGCTTGAATTCTACGAACAATGGAAGCAAAAACGTCTGAACTGGCACTTGGCTTTAGGTTTAGGTAATGAAAATTACAGATTCCACGACCATGAAAAGCTGGCTCACTACGCGAATGCTGCAGCGGATATTGAATTTAATTTCCCATTCGGATTTAAGGAGCTGGAAGGTATCCACTCAAGAACGGATTTCGATTTAAAGGCTCACGAAGAATTTTCGGGAAGAAAACTACAGTTCTTCGATCCTGAAAGAAATGAAAATTACGTTCCTTATGTGGTGGAAACTTCAGTAGGTCTGGACAGATTATTCCTTTCGATTTTCTCTCATTGTTTAAGAGATGAAGTATTGGAAGACGGTTCCGAAAGAACGGTTTTATCTTTACCTCCGGCTTTAGCGCCAATTAAAGCAGCTATTCTTCCATTGATGAAGAGAGACGGTTTAGCGGAATATGCAGAAAAGATCTTCAACGATTTGAAATATGATTTCAACTTATTCTACGAAGAAAAAGACGCGATCGGAAAACGTTACAGAAGACAGGATGCGATCGGTACTCCTTACTGTATTACGATTGACCACGACTCATTAACAGACCACACCGTGACAATCAGAGACAGAGACACGATGGAACAGGAAAGAGTTCCTGTTTCCGAATTGAGAAGAATTATCGACGAGAAAACGAATTTCAGAAATTTACTTTCAAAAATATAAATGAAAAGCCTTGAGAAATCAGGGCTTTTTTATCACATATACTCTATTAGTTCTTTAGCACAACCTGAACCATAATTCTAAGATAATTTCTTACAAAAAAACAGATAAAAATAAAAACTTGAATATGGACTTGTAGAACATAAAATCATTTCATTCTATGTTTTTAAAATTATTTTAAATTTGTTATAGATCAAATGGTATGATAATCTTCTTCTACTTCATTACGGGTGTTATTGCTTTGGTAATTATTATGTACCTTTCAGGGTATGCCTATCTTTTTAACGGGATTTCAAAAACCTATCTTCGGGGAAAATCCAGTGCCAATATTGATGACGGTAAGTTATTCTCCAGTAACCTCATCGCCACAAAAATGCCGAAACTCTGGGAAGAAGCCGCTGAATATAATAAAACAGAACTACCGAAAAATATAGTTGATGATTTAATTCGGTCCAATACCGCTTCTTTTCTTGTTGTAAAAAACGGAAAACTGGTTCATGAACAATACTGGAACGGCTATAATCAACTCTCAAAAACCAATTCTTTTTCTATGGCAAAAGCCGCTACCGTAATGCTTTTGGGAAAGGCTCTGGAAGAAGGCAAAATAAAAAGCATTGATGATAAATTCTGTGATTATTTTGCAGAATTTAAGAATAAAGAATTTGGAGATCAATTGACACTTAGAAATTTAGCTCAGATGGAAGCCGGCCTGAATTGGGATGAAGATTATAAAAATCCTTTTTTACCCAATGCAAAAGCGTATTATGGAAAAAGCCTTATCGATGCTACTTTTTCAAGAAAATTCAAAGAGAAGCCTGGCGAAAGATTTGAGTATCAAAGCGGATCTACACAGCTCCTCGGTTTTGCTGTGAGAAAAGCCATCGATCAATCATTAGCAAGCTATTTATCGGAAAAATTCTGGATTCCTTTGGGAATGGAACAACATGCGGAATGGAGCACCGATGAAAGCGGGATGGAAAAGACATACTGCTGCATCCACTCTAATGCACGAGATTTTGCTAAACTGGGACAATTATTTTTGGATGACGGAAAAGCAGATGACCAACAGGTCTTGAATCTTGATTTCATCAATCAGATGAGAACGCCGACCAAAAAATCTGAGGATATTTATGGAATGGGGTTCTGGATCAATAATGATAATCCCATAAAACATTATTATTTCCTGGGACTTCAGGGACAATATATTATCATGATCCCTGAGCATAATATGGTCATCGTAAGAACAGGAAGCTACAACAATCTTCCAAAAACAGATAGAGGAAGACCGGATCAGGTTAAATTTCTCGTGAATGAAACCGTATCATTATTTCAGTAGTATCTATGGAAAAATATAATACAAAAGTTGATGAATATATTGAGAAATCCCAAGATTTCGCAAAACCTATTTTAAACTATATCCGGGAAACCGTTCATGAGGTATGTCCTCATACGGAAGAAGCTATCAAATGGAAATTTCCCACTTTTATGTATCAAAATAAAATCCTCTGTTCTATGGTTTCATTTAAGCAGTATTGCAGCTTGGGGTTTTGGCTGCATGACGCCATGAAAACACTTAAGAACATTGAAACGGATGTCGAAAAAACCAATATGTTCAGCTTAGGAAAAATCACGAAGGTAGGGGACCTTCCTGCAAAATCTCTGCTGAAAGAAATGATTTTGGAAGCCATGGAACTTACGGATATGGGAGTTACCCTGAAAAAGGCTCCTCCTTCCAAAACGGAAACCGAAGTTCCAGATTATTTTCAGGCTGCTCTGAAAGAAAATAAAAAAGCTCTGGAAGTGTTTACGCAAGGCTCTCCATCATTTAGAAAAGAATACGTCAACTGGCTTACAGAAGCCAAAACAGAAGCTACCAGAAATAAGCGAATGGAGCAGGCCATAGAATGGCTTTCTGAGGGAAAAGCGAGAAACTGGAAATATATGAAGAAATAGTACAAATGCTGTAATTCATTTAACCTCTGTACTATTTTAAACTAAAATTTTAGTGGAATCTGAAATTCGCTTCAGGAAGAGTATTATTTTTTAAAAACGCTTCATATTCCGGAGATAATTTTACGCGTCCAAAAGTATTTTGTCCGCTCATGCTTCCGAGGCGTACTTTATCTTTTCCGAATTTTTTATTCATGGCATCCATTGCTTTCATCACGGGCAAATGCTGATTTTGAGTATCTTCTTCAAAAAAACTGATCTGCCTTTGATCTTCAGGAACAAAATCATTGACAAAAACTCCTGCTCTTTTGTAATGGAAACCTTCTTTATAAATGGCTTCAAATAATTCATTCACTACTCTCCCTATCAAAATTGACGAGTTGGTAGGATTAGGAAGGATTCGGGTCATAGCCTTCCTGTATTCGGGCAGGTCTTTCCTGAAACGGTTGGTCTGCACAAAAACCGTTACCATTTTACAACAGGTATTTTGCTTTCTTAAACGTTCCGAACAATACATTCCAAAAGTTTCTACGCGTTCCCGAACCTCTTCTTTTGTTGTCAGCATTTCCATAAAACTTCTGGTTACTGCAATTGATTTTTTCGGAGACGGAACATCCAGTTCCAGTTGGCGGATTCCTTTTAGTTCATTTACCATTCTTACGCCATGGATTCCCATGATTTTACGCACCCACATTTCAGGTTTCTGTAATAAATCCCAGGCTTTGAAAACTCCATTATCCTGCATTTTTATAGCCAAGCGTCTTCCAATTCCCCAAACATCTCCTATATTCAACCATTTTAAAGCTTTTTCAATTTTTTCGGAAGTGTCTAAAATATAAACACCTTCAAACTTATCAGAAAATTCTTTAACAATTCTATTGGCTACTTTACAAAGTGTTTTTGTAGGAGCAATTCCAATACTTACAGGAATGTTTTCTTTGTTATAAATTTCATTTTTTATGTCAATACAGTAATCGTAAATATTAATATACTTAAAACTCTTAAGATCCAAAAACAGCTCATCGATAGAATACACTTCAAAATCAGTTTTGTCAACATACGCTTTCGAAATTTCAATAACACGCTGGCTTTTAAAATTATACAGCTCAAATTTTGCAGAAAAACACTGTACATCATGCTTTTTGAACAGTTCTTTATATTTGAAAGCAGGGGCCGCCATTGGGATTCCCAGGTCTTTTGCTTCTTTGCTTCTGGATACAACACATCCGTCGTTGTTGGAAAGTACCACAACGGGTTTATTATTAAGTTCCGGATTCAAGGTTCTCTCACAGGAAACAAAAAAATTATTGCAATCGACTAAAGCATACATGATTCAAAAACTGCATTTCAATACACAAAATTATGTTTTTTAAAACAGAAAATTGTAATTATTTAAAATTTTAAAACTAAATTAAACAACTGATTTACAAAATATTAATTTATTTTAAACACGTCAAGTTTTGTCGCTATTCAGGCTTAATTTTGTTTTCCAAAAACGCTAAAAATTTGATACTATGGATAAAGTAACGATACAGAGGATTGAAAAACTTCACCCTTACGTAAGAGATGAAGTGAAACAAATTATTAAGGAATGTGATGAAGCCTTAACCGGAAGGGCCAAAGTAAGAATTACACAGAGCTTAAGAAGTTTTGAAGAACAAGAAAAGCTATATGCCATCGGAAGGATTACCTCCGGAAAAAAAGTAACCAATGCCAAAGCCGGTCAAAGTATCCACAATTATGGGCTTGCTGTTGACATCTGTCTGATCATCGACGGAAAAATCGCAAGTTGGGACACCGTAAAAGACTGGGATAATGATCGGGTTGCGGACTGGTACGAATGTGTGAAAATTTTTGCAAAACACGGCTGGGATTGGGGAGGAAACTGGAAGACCTTTAAAGACCTTCCTCATTTTGAAAAGAAGAATATTCCCACCAAGAAGGGGCTGGTGAAAACAAACTGGAGAACATTAATGAAAATGCCTCGTGATAAGGAAAATTATGTGATTTTTTAAGCCTATTTAATTTTAAATTATTTTTAATACGACACGTTCTGTCGCCTTCCCGAACTATTTTTACTGTATAGAAAAACAACAAAAACATCCTTATATAATAAGTTAAAACCAATAATTATTTTTCAAAAAGTTATTTACTTGCCTAAGGACAAAAGTGTTTCTAGAAAAAGTAAAAAAATCATATGAAAAAGACAACCATTCTTTCTTTAGACGGGGGCGGAATCAGAGGAATTATCACTTGTATTATTCTGCGCTACATGGAAGAACAACTGCAATTGCTTGACCATCCCACAGCAAAGCTTGGTGATTATTTCGACCTTGTTGCAGGAAGCAGTACCGGAGCACTGATTGCATCCATTATTCTATGTCCCGATGAACACCGGAAGGCAAAATATTCCATCCAAAAAGGGTTGGAATTATATGCTGAAAAAGGGGGAGACATATTTCAGGTTTCTTTTTGGGAGCGTTTGGTAAATCCTTTCGGATTGCTGAATGAAAAAATATCGCAGGAAGCCCTTGAAAAAAATTTAAATGACTTTTTTGGAAATTTAGAACTTAAAGAATTGATAAAACCCTGCTTAATTACAAGCTATGACATTGAAAACAGAAGGGCAAAATTATTTAACTCCTGGAATGCTTATTTAAGCACCGATAATTTTTATGTAAAAGATGTCTGCAGAGCCACTTCTGCAGCACCTACTTATTTTACACCGGTTCAGATCAGATCAATGTACGGACAGATCTTCAGCCTGATCGATGGCGGAATGTTTGCCAATAATCCGGCACTTTGCGCGTATGCCGAAGCAAGAAAAATTCCTTTTGCGGAAGTCTTGAAAAATCATCAGAAAGCCAATCACCCGACTGTAAATGATATGATTATTGTTTCGATAGGGACCGGAATTGAATCAAAGTCTTATTCTTTCAAAAAGCTTCAAAAAGCGGGCAAAATCGGTTGGGTAAATCCCATTATTGATATTTTAATGTCGGCAAACGCAGAAACTGTAGATTACCAGCTTTATCAGATGTTTCAAACATTAGGATCAAGAAATCAGAAAAATTATTATCGCCTAAATCCCTCATTAAAAAATGCTTCTCCGGCAATGGATAATGTAAGAAGATCCAATATTGAAAACTTGATACAAGCGGGATTAAGCTATATTGATGATAACAGAGATACTTTAAATCAAATTGTTCAGAAATTAATTAAAAACAAAATATAAGCTTTTTAGCTTATAAAACATTAATATAAGCTATCTTGATTATATTTATTACAGTAGCTTATATTTTTTATTCTGATTTAGAAGCACTTAAAAAAAGATAATTATTTTTTCTCAAATATTTTAATCACGTCAAGTTTTGTCGCTTCTCACCTCTACTTTTGAGGTATAAATAAAAACACAAAAATTCATTATTAAAAACTAAAACATAACTTTTTGAATTCAACATTCCCTAATGATGAACAGCCAAAATTCTGTTCAAACCTTAATGAAAAACTCAAACAACAAGGCATGGAAATATCAAAATCTGATTCGCATATCTCCTTCGATGAAAATCTTTACACCATAGAATGGAACGACATTGAAAATATGGAGATCGATTACGACAATTACCTCAACGACCTCGAAAACTTTTTCCGGGAAGATTTTGAGAAAGATATCCTTGAAGAAGATATGTAAATCTTGTTTTTAAAGCACAGTTCAGAAGCTTCCAGCGACTTCTTTTATACTCACATCACGCACCAATCCATTCAATAAACATCTCAAACACCCTTTGAATTCACCATTCACACATGTTGGACAGCCAGAACTGTGCTTAAAAATCAAACTAAAACAGAATACCATAAAACAAAAACTATAAATAAAGTGGATGTCAAACCACTCAAGAAATAGAAGTGATCTTAATGAAAAAGACCTTTAATATTAACTTTTAAAATCCAAAAATTACAAAATGGCAGAAAACGAAACTCCTGCAACGCCAATTGCAGAAAACACACCAACACAAACGCTTTTCAGGTTTGTAAGCTTGAGAAGTCCTCAACTTTCTGATGATAAGGATCAAGACAAAAGATTTATTTTAATTCCGGATGTTTTAAAAACGGATAATCATTTTTACATTCCCGTTACAACAGGAACAGGAACTAAAAAAGATCTTTTAAAAAGATATGCAGCAGATTACAAAATGACATCAGAGTGCATTAATGATGTCAATTATCTGAAAAATGACTTTGGTGATCTTTACAATTTCGCAACATGGTTAGCCAGAAACAAAAGTACTTCTACTTATGCAGAATTTGTTATTAAGAAAGAGGAGATATTTCCTCCTATTTATGCGCTTCCTGAGCTCACTCAACTATGGAATAACTTAATTTATCAGGTTGTTACACAAAAAGATTTCTACATCAAAGAAGTTATTATGCAAATGCTATCGGCTCTGCATATTTTATCTGTAACAAATGAGGAAGATTTCAAATTGGCAGTAATGGCAAGAGTAGTCCTTCCAAAAGAGCTAATGGTAGATGCAAGCTCTTCTTTATCTCAAATCGCTTCAAGAGTTGCTGACAGTGCAGTAAAAGAAAGTTTTCCCACAGAGGAAATGAAACAACAACAGGCAATTTCTGCAGCGAAAACAAAACTTAGCAGAATCGAGAGCTTGAATAAAAATCTTTCTATTGTTCAAAAACAATATCAAAAAGAATATCAGGCAGAGTATAAAATTCAAAATGAAGCCTATCAAACAAGAATAGAACCTCTTATTCAGGAATATAATGAAGCTGTTGAAGCTGCAAGGGCAGAATATTGCGGAGTAAGACCGCCCGGAACTGAATATAATCCTGAAGATCCTTGTCAGCAGCCGAGAGAAATTCCATTTCCTAAACTTCCAACCTTTGAATTTAATTTCAGAGATGAAGTTGCTGCAGAATCTTTAGCTGGCTCTTTAAAAGAAGAAAATCTTGAAGCATTACTTGATGTTTTAGGTCATAAATTTGACCGGACAGAAACACCTACCGAACGTTCTTCTGAGCAAGATATTGCTGATCTTGAGGCATCATTGGAAGGCAGAAATACATTTGCAGAAATCACTTCAGCAATCAATGAAGCTGTAGAAAAGCTTAATAATACAATCCTTGAAAATACACAAGGAAGTGAAGAAACCTACACAAGTATCGGAGGTATAATTGTTCCTGTCGCAAGAACAATTTCTGTTCCTTTCACCTATCAGGTTTGTCCAAAATTTGTTTATAAAGCGTATACTCAAGACTTAGCTTTAACTGTTCCTGATTCATCGTGGGATGTAAGCTACATTTCTTATAATTTGATGCCCAAGAATTCACCAACAAGTATTGATAGCGATTACTTTGTGAAATCAAGAAGCGGAAATACCATTTTCTTAAGTGATATGCATTACCCTGGTGTAGATTTTTACAGTATTCAGGATGCTACTTTGAGAGTAAAAATTGTTTTTTCTAACGGGAGAAGTACGGAAATTTTGGTGCAAGGAATCCAGGCAAGAGCATGTAGTTCAGGTTCATTTGAGCTTGAAGTTGAAGAAGGACAACCACCAGTAGCTATTGAGGATGAAAATACTTTTATTCCTTCCGGATTCGGATTCAAAAATATTGGGGTCGCAGATTATTTGAAAGTTGAGCAAAGTACTCATGCTTATGTAGAGGGTGAAGTTGCCCATATCGAAAACGTAATGGCCAGAGAATATCGCGAGAAATCTACCAGAAGATTACGAAGAAGCGAAAACACTACAACTTCGTCTACTGATACGGAAAGAGAACAACTTACCGACACAACGACTGCCAATCGTTTTGAAATGCAAAGTGAGATCTCAAAAATGGCGCAAGAGTCAAGAGACTTTGGGGTAAGCGCCCATTTTGATGCTTCTTGGAAAACTCCTGGAGGAAATGCAAACTTTAATACAGGAATTGCCGCAAATTATGCCACTCATAGTTCTAAAGAAGAAAGCACAAGACAAGCAGTTACACAAGCTCAGGATATTACTTCTAGAGCAATGGACAGAATCGTTACAAAAGTTCATGAAGAAAGAATTGAAAAAATCATTGATGAATTTGAAGAAACAAACTCTCATGGCTTAGATAACAGAAAAGGTGATAAACATGTAGTAGGCGTTTACAGATGGGTTGATAAGTTGATGAAAAATCAGATTTATAACTATGGTAAACGTATGATGTTTGAATTCATGATTCCCGAGCCTGCCAAGCTTCATTTAATAGGAATGGATAACACTAAAAGTACTGATCAAACAGACTTGATAAAACCTATCGATCCACGTGCTGCCGGAAATATGCAAATTAATAATTACAGTGAATTAACTGAAATAAAGTTAAAATACTGGGTGGGAAAATATAATGTTGAATTAGATGAAAAACAGGCTGATATTTATTATTTAAGTAAATCATTTAGCGATAGAGATCCTTCATTTGGAGGTTCTGATGATAGTAAAATTCAAATTGTCTCAGGTGCTGGCGAAATGGAAATCCCTCAAGGATATGAAGTTCAAGAAGTTGATTACAAATTCAATACATATCCTCACGGCTTTAACGGAAGCCACCAAGCATTTATGACAATTGCTGGAAAAAGTACTTCTTGGATTACTTCTATCTACAGCACACAAATTGGGGGAACTTTAAAAGACTTTAATGTCAGAGAAAAACTTGCTTATTCTTTCACAACTGGTGAAAGTCCAATTATAAACGGTAGTATCAATGCTAAATGTGTATTAACTCCTGAAGCTAAAACAGCTTGGCTACAAAAAGCATTTAATGCAATTATTAATGCATATGAAGAAGCCCTTATTGAATACAACAATGCTATTTCCGAAGAAAATAACAAAGCCGTACAAATTAAAGATTCAAATCCAAATTTCTATAGACAGATTGAAAATACCGTATTGCGTAAAAACTGTATTTCATATATGGCAGATAGAACAACAGATTCTACGCATGGCTATGGTTTATCGGGATTGACCCAAGGAAGTACTTTTAAAGATTATGAAACAACTCTTTCTTCAAAATTAGATAAGTATACAGCTTTTGTAAAATTTATGGAACAGGCTTTTGAATGGGATAATCTTTCTTATTACCTGTATCCTTATTATTGGGGAAACAAGCAAAATTGGCCAGATCTTTATCAGTCTGAAAATACAGACCCTTTATTCAGAGCTTTTTTACAAAGTGGAATGGCAAGAGTGATTGTAACGGTTCGTCCGGGGTTTGAAGATGCCGTACAGTTCTATTTAGCAACCGGAAAAATCTGGAACGGTGGCGAGGTTCCTGTAATCGGTGATGAACTTTATCTTTCAATCGTTGACGAAATGAAGCAGCCAAAAGGAGAAAAACAAGGAAAAGCCTGGTTAACAAGACTTCCTACAACATTGAATATCCTTCAGGCAGAAAGTATCGGATTGAAAGTAGCACATGCATTACCATTTACAACCGAAAATCCAGATGATTTTGAAGTTCCTTCTGAAGTCGTTACTGAAGAAAAATTCAATTTTGAAAAAAATGAAAATCTTCTTGGTATTCAGCCTGAAACCAGTGGAAGCGTCATTACAGGAGACTGGGTTTAATTAATAAAAATAACAAAATGTCCGATATAGGAAAAATTATAAGAGTAAATGCTTTACCTTCTCCCGACAAAAGAGAAAATAATGTTATTTACCAAGTAGCTGCACCAGGTGCAGCTACTTATAAAGATTATGCTATTGATTCTAGTGGTGATTTAAAAACACCATCTTACATTCCGTTAACAGGAACAGAAGAAGGAAAACCCTTAACTAAAAATATAGAAGTAGACCCCAGTGAAGAAGGAAGTGTAGGATTGATATCAAATACACCCGATGTCTCTGAAGCTGTCTTAGTTATTCAGGAGAATGATAGCATACTTGCTGAATCCAGTAACAGCGCAGAAAATAACTCTTCTTCTATCCATATACATTATGATGACGGTATAGAAATATCAGCAACAACATCAGATGAACAATTTTCTGCCATTATAGATACGTCGGGCTTAAAAGGAGACCATTACGCCCCTCCAACAAGTGATGAGCATTATGTACAAAAAAAGTATGTAGATGATACAATAGCATTAGAAAATCTCGCATCAATTGTTAATAGAGACAATTATACGCCTAAACCTATTTACTTTGTAAATGGTGATGAAGAGTTCACTTCATTAGGTATGAATCAAAACACTTATTCATACTTTTGGGGAAATATGAATCCCAATCATACAGGAGATGCTAATATTTCCATTGGTTATTATTCCATGGGAAACATGACTACCGGTGAATTTAATGTTTCTGTAGGGATAAGTTCTTTACAGAATTTAACAACTGGAACATCCAACTCTTCTTTTGGAAGCTATACTCTACAAGGACTTACAACCGGTTATAAAAATGTTGCTTTTGGTAGAGGCGCAGGTGCAGGAATGTCTACCGGAAATCTTAATACGTTAATTGGATACAAGGCTAATAACTCGGTAAACTTTGGAGATAAAAATATCTTTTTAGGTGCACATTCAGCACAGGGTGTTACGGGTAGTAATAACATTATAATTGGTGTAGGAGCAGGAGTAAATGGTGGCGCATTAAATAATAAATTAATTATTCATTCAAACCATACATTAAGTGGATATTCTTCATCCAGCAGTCAGGAAGGTACTTTCGCAACACCTCAATTATCATATTTAGAAAATGCCTTAATTAGTGGTGATTTTGTTGAAAGACTTGTTACATTCAATATC
Source organism: Chryseobacterium sp. (assembly GCA_039594975.1). Lineage (GTDB taxonomy): Bacteria > Bacteroidota > Bacteroidia > Flavobacteriales > Weeksellaceae > Chryseobacterium. The sequence continues at coordinate 12,482 of JBCNMJ010000004.1, forward strand.
AATTCATTGGCTATAAGACAGGCTGGCAACGCCAATACCGCCATAAATATTACTCCCAATTCGGGAGCGGGTATCACTTCTGCTATACAGCATACCCCTACTAATCATAAAGATTTTGTCCAGAAGAAATATGTTGATGATAAGTGGCAAGAATTCATAATTTTTGATACAGGACCTACAATTGATATAGCTCCGGAAGCATTAAATATTGATGTAACAACCACAGTTATGGGTTCTTCTTCATCAGTTAATATAACTAATGGATTAAAACCTATGCAAAGATTTACTTTAATGAATTTAGGAGATAGTGACTTAAGTTTTCAGCTTAACGGATATACAGTAGGAACTTCATTAAGTCCATATACAAAAAGAGTTTATATAGTGACCAATAACGGAACTGGTCTAGTAAGTTCACAAGACCAAGCATTATCAGTTCATTTTTAAGCAATTATGGTAAGGGCAAATTAAAGATTTAAACAAATCCCTTATTAATTATAAAATTGGCAGAGCCTCAAACTCTGCCTTTATTAAAGCCAAAAATCACAAAATGAGTTTAGAAATATTAAATAATCCACTTATTAGAAATTCATTCGATAAAATTATGGGTGGAAATAGCCCTAATCCAATACAAGAAACTCCGGTTTTAAAAACACCTGTTGAGCTAAAACAAAAAACGGTAAAACAAATAGCCAATACTTATTACAATGGTAAGCCAGTTGCAGAGAGTAAAGGATTTCAAATCTATTCTGATGAGCCAATATTCACAAAAGATATTGAAGAAGTAACAATCTATAGAAATCGTTTCGCAGAAACTATTGGAGGAATCGATGTGGTTCTTTTTGCAAGTAAAAACGGAGCTTTCCTTCTTCAACGCTTTATGGAAGCATTACCACAAAGTAATGAACTTATTCTTTTTTTAGAAATAGATGATAAGTATAATTACAATACAGTTTTAAGAGCAGTTGCAGGAGCCAACCTTACCAACAAAAAAGATATTCCTTTTGCTGAACTTCTAACTTTTACCCGAAAATATGAAATAACCATAACACCGGATAAACTCAAAGAGTTAATTGAAGATGGGATCTACAGAAATAAAGTCGATTTTATAAGTTGGTTTTTAGGATTAAAAGATGCAGCAGTTGCAAAAGTATTTAATTTTTTCACCAAACAGATCTTTCAGGAGGCAGAAAAGTTTTTTGCAGGCATTGCAATCGGTATAGAAGGATTAAAGATCTCCGAAAAAGGATGGAATCCTAATCCTAAAGAAGGAGAATATAATCCGACTTTTATTCCCGAAGTTCTTTATAATGAATTAAAAAAATTCTATGAACATGAATCTTCCAAAAATCCATATGAAAATCTTAACGGACAAAAGCAAGTAATTTCTAAAGTTGTAAAAGCCCTTTTTGAAAAAATTGATGTGGTAAAAACATATTTTAAAAACTTGCTTAGAGCAGCTTCTCCTCTTTTTCCTGATTATATCTATAATAGAGTAGATAAAGCATTGAATCTTTTTTTTAAACAAATTGACAGCATTGAAGATTACCTGACTGATCCATTAACCGGAATGCAGCATATTATTTATAAAAGCTTCCAAATTGCTAATGCTTTTTTATGTGGAATCTATAATAGCATTATTGATATTATTGCCGGTATTTTCTCATTGATTGGTTTTGTATTTAAAGCAGTTTATGAAATGAGAAACATCTCAGATAACAAAGTTGAATATGGAGAAATGTTCTTGGAGTTAATTGAAGATGTAATTGGGGGGATTATGAGTTTTGATTATAAAGATTTTCTATATCAATCCATAACTTTTCAACTTAGAACCATAATACGTTTGGTTAAATGGATCGAGAATACAGCAGCCGGCTTTTCTTTAGAAAAAGCAGCTTATTATTATGGCTATATCATAGGAATCATCATTGACATTATCATTGAAACACTCCTCACTGGAGGAACCGCTGCGTTAGCAAAATTGGCTAAAAGTGTAGAATCTTTCATGCTAAAACCATTAGAAAAAATTTCTCAGGGTATTGAAAAAACTGTTACTTTTACCAAAGACTTGATAACAAGAGTTCTAGATTTTATCCAAATGCTTCTTCGCGAGTTTAAAAAAGGAGTAAAAGAACTTTTCGCTAAAATGAATAAACTTTTGGATGAGGTTTTTGACTTGAGCGAAGAGGCTGCAAGTACACCTAAAACTAGGGCTGAGGAAAGATGGAGTGATAAACAAACAAAAACAAATGCAAAATTAGAGCGTAAAAGACAAGGAAAACAAGGAAAATATAATCTGGAAGACACAGATATTTTAGGCTCAAAACCGGCTAGCAAAGAAGAAATTCTTGAATGGAAAAAGAAAATTAAAGAATTAGTCTCAGGAGAAAAGGTAGAGCTTAAAATGGCAGCTAAAAATACTAAAGCATATGCCTATTTAATGGAGCATAAAGTAACTGCTTATTTTGAAGCTCATGAAATCCCGCCAGTTATTTGGTACAAAGAAGGATCTTCTAATTATGTTATTGCTCACGAATATTTTCACCTACAAGAATATCATGAAATTGGAAGAGAAGCATTTATTAAAGGAGATTTAGGAACATTAAAAGAATGGCATGTCAATAATATATTAAGAGAAAAGTATGTCGCTTTAAAATTATTAGAAAATGCAGATTTACTAAACTTAACAACAAACGAACTATTACATATTAAATTATATTATCAAAGAAATATTATTCAGCCAGCAATTAAAGATGGTGTAGAAATACTCTCAGAATTTATTATAAGATTTAAAAATTATGGACTATGACAGATAAACAAATAATAGAAAAAGCAACTAAAGCTTTAAAAGCCTTAGATTTACTTGCAAGTTACAATGATATTAAGGTGTATAAAGACATTAATCCTATAATTTTAGAAATGGATCCCAATGTTGAATTTGAATATTCGATTGAATTTAGTTTCAATCCTCCTGTAAGAGGGGCAAGTATTTCTGTAACAGTTGATAGAAAAACAAATAACTTATTACAAATAATAACGAAAAGTGGATTGTATAATATTCCTAAAGAACTTCAGTAAGTTTATTAGAAATCTTCCCATAAAAAATAAAACACGACACCTTTTGTCGCATTAAGCCCATATATTTGTCTTATAAAATTCATTCATGAAAAAAGATTTTTACCTGACGAGATATGCCTTAATTATAAAAAGATTAGAAAGTTCTCCGGCTACCTATTCGCAGCTGGAGGATTATCTTCTCAACTCTTTCGAATTTCAGGATGCGGATATCAAGAGCTACTCTATCCGTACGTTGCAGAGGGATATTCGGGAGATTTCGGATCTCTTTAATCTTTCCATTCACAATAAAAAGAAAGGGGACAATCGTTATTATATTGAGAGTCGCCCGATTATGGAAGTGGATGAATACAACCAGAAATTACTTGAGTCTTTTCAGGTAAGCAACGCCATGAACACCCATCCGGACTTTGCTGATTTCATTTTCTTTGAAAGTAGAAAACCCACCGGAGTAGAAAATTTCTACGACTTATTTTTCGCCATCCGCAACAGAAGAATTGTCTCTTTTGAGCATTACAATTACAAAAACAAACTGATGACTTCCAGAAAAGTTCATCCGTTGGCTTTAAAAGAATCCAAAGATAGATGGTACCTGATTGCTATTGACACCAAAGATAAAATGCTGAAATCTTTTGGGTTGGACCGAATCAATTACCTTGATGTGAGTGAAAAACAGTTCAGGGAAAAGTATAAGTATAATTTCAGGGAACATTTTAAAAATGCATTTGGTGTAATGAATCTTTCCGAACAGAATCCTGAAAAAATCGTCCTGAAATGCAGCAGGCATCAGGGAGAATACATCAAAAGTTTTCCGCTGCACCAATCTCAAAAAGAACTCAAGGAGACTCCCGAAGAGATTTATTTTGAATTCTTCCTCCACCCTACTTATGACTTTATGCAGGAAATTCTTTCTTATGGAAAAGAAGTACTTGTTTTAGAACCTAAAACTTTAGTTGATGAGATCCGCAATCATCTGCAGCAGTCTTTGAACAGCTACCTCAGTGAATAAAAAAGAATGAAGAATTTCGGTTATTTTTGATTACATTTACATAAATATTTCAATTTGAGACCCATATTCTTTTGTCTGTTTTGCCTTATTTCTTCTTTTTGTTTTTCGCAACAGACGGAAGAATTTAAAAATGTAAAAAACTTTTACAACCAGCATCGCGGTATGCTCAATACTGAGTTTAAAAAGAAATTCGACGCGGAAACCAATACATTAACCAAAGCAGCCATAAAACAGGATTTTCTGCTGTTCATGAAGAAAATGGACAGCATTGAAAATGTTGCCATGATCGGAGCTTTATTAAAAGTTAAAAATCTGGAAGATTTAAAAAAAATCAACCATCAAAGTGATAAAGTAGAATTATCCAACACCCAATCCAAAGGGACCTCAGCAGTAAGTAAAAATGCTGATTATCCCGGCGGAATCAATGCGTTGAGAAAGGAGATTGCTCAGATTTTTTATACACCCGGAGTATATTCCGAAACGAAAACAATCAAAGCCAATGTTGATTTTATTGTCGAAAAAGACGGAAGCATCAGCAATGTAAATGCTCAGGGAGATAATTTTACCTTCAACAGGCAGGCTGAAATTGCCCTATACTCTATTCCTGAGAAATTCTCTCCGGCAACAATCAATGGAGAATCGGTTAGATTCAGCTTCAAGCTTCCTTTAACGATGAATTTTGAATAAATGTTTACGGACGAATATTACATGAAAATGGCTTTACAGGAAGCCGAAATTGCCTTAGAAAAAGATGAGGTTCCCATTGGATGTGTCATTGTTTCTAACAACAGAGTCATTGCAAGAGCCCACAATCTCACAGAGACATTAAATGATGTAACCGCGCATGCTGAAATGCAGGCCATTACTTCTGCCGCTAATTTTTTAGGCGGAAAATACTTGAAAGACTGCACGCTATATGTAACATTAGAGCCATGCGTAATGTGTTCCGGAGCGCTTTCGTGGTCACAGATTTCAAAAGTAGTGATCGGAGCACGGGACGAACAGAGGGGATTCATCAATAAACATCTGTCTCTTCATCCAAAAACGGAAGTCATCACCGGAATCATGGAAAACGAATGCTCATCAATAGTAAAGGAGTTTTTCAAATCTAAAAGATAACTTCTTATTTTCTATGAGACAACAGATTATCTCTTAATGAAAAATTTATCACTTTGCATTGAATTATTTATTATATTTGATCGATTTCAAATTAAAAATAAATAATTACTATGAGAAAATTATCCAGAAAAGAGACCGCTAAAATCAATGGCGGAATTGGAGTTAATCAGTGTTTTTACATTGACGATAACGGGGTTAGAAAATTAGGATGCAAAATCGAACCTTTTCAAGATGAGAATGGAACCTGGGTTTATCCTTTAAAAACCTGCGATTCCTGTACAGGAGGTCTATAAAATAAAAAAGCAGCTTTACAGCTGCTTTCTTTATTTATCTTTTCCTAAAAAATAAAGTCCCTTCAGGGTATGCAGTCTGTCTGCAATATGAATTTTATTCGTCAAAGGCTTGTAAACATGGGAAACACCACCCGTTGCCACTACAAAACAGTCATCATTTACCTCGTCATTAATTCGGTCTATAAATCCTTCTACCATTCCTAAAAAACCATATACCATTCCGCTTTGCATACAGGTTACCGTATCTAAGCCCAAAACTGATTTAGGTTTCTTCAATTCAATTTCCGGAAGTTGTGCTGTTTGACTGATTAACGAATTAAGAGAAGTAACAATTCCCGGAGCTATAATAACCCCCATCGTTTCTCCATCTTCAGCAACACAGCTTGCAGTAAGTGCGGTTCCAAAATCCAGAATAATCTTTTTTCTGCCGGGATACAGATTGTGTGCTGCTACAAGATTCGCATAGATGTCTGTTCCCATTTGTTTCGATTTCGCCTGAACTCCCGAAGGTGTGTTTCTGTCAACAATAACAGGAGTAATATCATGTATTTTCTTGATCGCAGAACTCATCACTTTGGTAAGCTGCGGCACAACAGAACCGATAATTACTTTACTGATTTCTTTAGGTTCAATTTTATAGGTTTGATACAACATACTCATTTGAACGTATAGCTCGTCTGTTGTTCTGTAAGGTTTTGTATTGATTACCCATGAAAGATCACAGTTATCACCATTAAAAAGTCCAAACCTGATATTGCTGTTCCCAACATTTATGACAATTGAATTCATTGATTTATGTTTCAACCCGGCTTATTTAGTAATAGAAAAGCCATGTTAATTTTAAGGCTCAAAATTAATGATTTTTGGTAAAAAACAAGATGCTGGAACGTTTGAAATTATTTTGAAATTTTCATTTTTTAAAACAATTAATTATATTTAAAGTCACAACCACTCAAATTTTATCCTACCGATATGAAAAAGTTCGTTCTGATATTTTTTATAATAATGAATCTGTCTCTTTATGCCCAAAAAGTTTCCATTAAAGAAATCTATCCTGACCTAAAGAAAAAATACCAAATTGATAAATCCGATAAAACGATTTACGATCTCTTAACGACTTTTTATGAAAAAAACCTTCAGGCAGATCAAGAAGAAATGACTCCCGAAGACATCCAGCAAATAGAAAAACTGGCTTCCGATCCCAACACTAAAAATCTTCATATCCTAATGCTTTTTCTGATGTATCAGCAGCATATCAGCAAAACGGCAGCGGTAGGAAAAGAACCGGATGCAGACTTTCAGATTGAGACCATGAGCATTCTTGAAAATGAAACAAAAGACATTTTCGGGAAAATTCCAGCCATTATTTATATTTATAAAGCAGAAGCATTAGAAAGCGGCCATAAAAAAGAAGAATCTCAAAATACCGTAGCACAAGGCTTAAAAGAATATCCGGATTCTATTCCGCTTAAAGTATACAGCTATCTGAATACCAAAGACACCACCATAAAAAATGATTTGATTAAAAATCATTCGAAGCATTGGATGGTGCAGCAATTTGAAATAAAATAAATTCGTCACTAAAAAATAAAAAGTCTCTGAAAATATTTTTCAGAGACTTTTTTATGCAATCAATGTGATGTTTATTTCACTTCAACAAAATTATCCTGCAAATTGATATCTGCCATTCTTTGGCTAAAATCAATTCCTACTGCTGACAGTTGAGATTTTGTATACGGTACCGTAATTGAATACTCTTTCTGTGTCCAAGGCCAGTAAGCCATTGTTTTAAAATCTCCGTAAATATCCTTTTCTTTCCACGTATGAGTCATATTCATGGGAATCTGGTAATTCACAATCTTTTTATCTGCTGTTATAATGCTAAAATCAATAGGCATGGGAACTTGTCCATTATTTACCAAAGTGATGGTTGTTGATTTTGCCTCGTATTTTACGTCTTTAATTCCGTAATCAATCGTTTTTGTAGTATTGATCCAGTAATTCTGAAACCATTTCAAATCCATTCCGGAAACTTTCTGAGCAATGTGTAGGAAATCCCTATCTGAAGGATGTTTCATACTCCACTGGTCATAATATTGTTTCAGTATTTCTGCCAGATTTTGCTCTCCAATAATATAACCTAACTGTACCAGATACAATTCTCCTTTTACATAAGAAGCGTATGTATAAGCAGTTCCGTTATCATGATGATCCCCTAACCAAACGGCAGGTTCTTCAATTCCTTTTTTAATAAAATTCCTGTAAGCATCCAAAGAATGCGCGAACGGATTGGGAAGATCTTCCGGAAATAGTTGATACATTACATAGTTTTCCGCATAGCTTGTAAAACCTTCATCCATCCACGGACGCATCGACTCATTAGTGGCGAGCATTTGCTGATACCAGGAATGAGCACCTTCGTGAGCCATCAATCCCATCAATCCTTTAATATCTTTTGCCTCTCCTAAAATCATTGTACACATTCCGTATTCCATTCCGCCATCTCCCCCTTGAATGAAAGCATAAGTTGGATAAACATATTTTCCGAAATGCGAATTCATCAGCTGGAAATATTTCGTTACGTAAGGTTGAGCCTGTTCCCAAACCTTTGTCTTTTCATTATTCTGATACACCAAAAACACTTTCGGACCTTGCGGAACATCAAAGCTTTTTACCACATAATCTCTATCTGCGCTCCATGCAAAATCAAGCATATTTTTCGCCGTCCATTTCCAGGTCGCTTTATTTTTTTCAGCTTTGATTTTTGCATTGGCATCATAACCTTTTACTTCCGTAGGATTTTCAAGAATTCCTCCCGCTCCTACTACATAATCCTTGTTGATTTTAATGGTTACATCAAAATCTGAAAACGGCGCGTGAAATTCTCTCCCGATATAATCAAATGTTGCCCAGCCATCGTAATCGTATTCTGCTATTTTCGGATACCACTGTGTCATAGTCATATCAACACCTTCCTTATTATTTCTTCCGCTTCTTCTGATCTGTTGAGGAATCACCGCATCCCAATCCATTGTGAATATGGTGGTTGAATTGGGTTTAATCGGTTCCGCCAGATATACTTTCATGATGGTTTCCTGAACTTCAAACTTCAATGCTTTCCCGTTTTGCTTGATCCAGTGAATATTTTGTGCTCCTTCCTGATCTTTCGGAATAGAAGCCAGCCTTGAAATTCCGTCTTTCTGCAATCTTGAATCCCCGTTTTTTCCTTGCCCTGCAACTCTCTGATCCATCATAGAATTGGGTTTAAAGGCATTCCAATACAAATGGAAATAAACAACATTAAGCTCGTCCGGTGAATTATTAGTATATTCTAAAGTCTGATTCCCCTGGTAAGTAAATTTTTCAGCATTCACATCAATATCCATCTTATACTTTGCACTCTGCTGATAATAAGCTCCCTGTTGAGCATGAAATTGAGAAATTATAAACGCAAATAGGATTGCAGCCGATTTTTTCATTTAAAATTTTTATTTTTTCTAAAGATAAGTAATTATAATAAAAGCCTCAAAATCCGGAGACTTGATGAGGTTCTAGTTAGATTGAAATTAATTTTGATTGTTAAAATATCTCTTATAAATTATTCAGAAGAATTACTGTTAATTAATTTTTTAATCAAAGTAATCTGCCCCAGATGATAATAGGCATGTTCGATCATTCCATCAATATTTCTAAGATATGTTCCGTACTTTTCATCCACAAAAACTTCATTCATTTTAGAATCGGGCATTTGTTCTAATAATCCAGCAAACTTTTCAGAATCATTCCAAAGCTTATTTAAAAGTTCTTCCCAATGTTCCTGAGATTCAATTGATGGAAGATCAAAGCTGTATTTATCCCTGATTTCTAGCTCACCGCCTTCAAAAACATTCACCAGACCTGCAATGTAATAATCAATATGAAAAACAAGCATGGCAATGGTGTTCAAAGAGCCGACTTTCGTTGTAGCCTGATCCCATGAAACGTCTTTCAATTGATCTTTAAAATTGGTATTGGCGATCCATAAACCATCCAGCATGACTTCTCTGAATCTTTTGGCTAATTGTAATGTTGAGCTCATTGATTTTAATTTTCTTAAAGGTAAATATTTTTGACTTCGTAGATAATATCGATTTTAATTAAACCCAAACAAAGGCCAACCTTTTGATATAAGAAAATAAAAAAACCTCAAATGAAAAAACATTCGAGGTTACTATTAAATTGAAATAATCAAATTATTTTTTAGCAGAAACTTCTTTCTTTCCGCTTTGTAAGATCTTTTCTAAGATTCTTAAGGTAATCAGATAGGTCGGCTTTACTCCTGTTAATCCCAAACCACCAGAAGAAAGTGTACTTCCCGTTTCCAAAGGATTATCCGAAGCGTAATACGCATACATTACAAATAAATCCGGGGAAATATGATGTCTGATTTTAGACGCTACCTGAATGGCTTTCTGATAATGCGCTCCTTCCATTTCAAGACCTATTGCCTTCCATGAAGTGTTCATAAAGTATGATAAAATATCTCTGTTTTGAAGTGAAGTTCCTAACACGGTGATCATCGGCCCTTCAAACGCTTTTAATTCATCATCTTGGAAATCTGCCAGTTTCAAGGTATTTTCAAAAGGATAATTATCAGCTGTTCCTTCAAAAATATGTGACGTAGGAATCATAATATCTCCTTTTCCACCCGCAAGAATTCCCGCTTTCCCCATAATGGAAACAGATTTTACCTTCATCATGTAAACCTCTCCTTTATGCTCATAAGGCCTTAATAATTCGTCCATTACTTCATAAGCCTGTTCACCGAAGGCATAATCAAAAACCATAATCACATCATCTCCACCAAATTTTATATCGTGGAAAGGGGTGTTTTTAAGATTGGTTTTGCTTAAATCAATGATCTGAACATCAATATTACTTCCGCTCTTATCATTAATATAGATCATTCCTTCTTCCAAAGCATATTTGGAAACCTTGTCACGAAGCTCTTTTTTATCGGAAATTTCTCCGTACAGTTTGTAATCTACTTCCTTGTGGTCTTTTTTCTTCAACGCATCATTGGCATACAGCATATTTTTTACAGAGTGCATATTGGCGGAAATGATATGCAACGGACGCATATGAAGATCGTTTTCAAATAAAACTTCTTTCACTTTATCCGCCCATTTCTCACCAAAATAATGATGCCCCACTCTTTCTCTTAAAATAGAACTGAAATGAATTTCTCTTTCTCTTGTCTGTTTTGCATCCTCTAAACTTACTTTTGCTAAGTTGTAAATAATCTTAAACAAACGGTCAGGATTATGATCATCTCCAAAAGTATTATAAGCCGTTAGTGTTTCATCGAAAGTTCTCCCGATCAAAGAAGATAAATGAATCAAGGCAACTTCTTTTTCCTTTCTGCTGAATTTCTTTTCGCCTTTTACGACTTCTTCAATAATTTTAAAAGCACGTGTCGGTTTCCAGTTTTCATCCTGAATGAAAGCCAGATTACGAACTTTATCCGCTTCTATAAATAAGAAGGTTAAGTGAGTAAGAATATCATAAATTTCAGAACGTCCCAAAAGAACTTCAATATTCATCTGGTGTTCATCGATTCTGTAACAGTTTCTTCTTCTCTTTTTAGGTACAATAGGCTCGAAACTTCCTTTATCAAAACCCTCATCTGATGTAAGATGAATAAAAGCACATTCTTCAATTCCTTCCGGAAGTCTGTCTAAAACATACATCAAACCATCCAGTTCCAATTTACTCGGAATATTCATACTCCCATAAATCTCCGGATTGATGGTCTTCAACAAACTTCTAATGCTTTCTCCCGAAACTCCGGCTGGCTTGAAAAAACCTCTATAAAACAAATGTCTCATAGATATGTATAGTCTTTCAATTGCTTCGGTAGTTTCTCTTGCTCTAGAATTTGTCATATATTAAAATTTTTATAAAAAGTCTGCTAAGTTACAAAAAATATATTTAACAATATAAGTCATTAATAATCAACTCCATAATAATAAAATACAAATAATGATAGGTTTTTTAAAAGTAATATATATTAAGGTATTGGGAAAGAAATTCAGAATAATTTTTCTTCACATTAAAAATAATAATTCTCTCCACCCTTTTCAATTATCAAATACCTTTTTAAATTTTAGTTAAATTTTTAAAATACCCCTTAAAAATTTAGGGTAAAAAATTTTTCAATTTATTTTTTTTGTAAATTTGCCCCGTAAAAATTAACCTATATGTCAACTTTAAGATTCAAAGCGTTAGAAACTTTACCATTTAAGGACTTTAGAAGAGATAACTCTGTGGAAGTTCCTGTGAAATTGTCAGAATTATTCTGTCAAAATGTTTTCTCAGAAGAAACGATGAGAGAATATTTAACAAAAGAAGCATTCCAGTCTATTATGGATGCGGTAAAAAAAGGAACTAAAATCCAAAGACACATTGCAGATCAGGTAGCAGTAGCCATGAAAGACTGGGCAATGAGCAAAGGAGTAACTCACTACACACACTGGTTTCAGCCTTTGACAGGAAGCACTGCAGAAAAGCATGATTCTTTCTTCACTCCTATCGAAGGAGGTAGAGCCATCGAAAGATTCAGCGGGAATTTATTGATTCAGCAGGAACCGGATGCATCTTCTTTCCCGAATGGTGGTATCAGAAACACTTTCGAAGCAAGAGGTTATACTGCTTGGGATCCTACATCTCCGGCATTCATTATGGGTACTACATTATGTATCCCTTCTATCTTCATCTCTTATACAGGGGAAACTTTAGATTACAAAGCACCTCTTTTAAGAGCATTGAACGCGGTAGACGAAGCTGCAACCAACGTAATGCAGTATTTTGACAAAAACGTAACAAAAGTAACGCCTACTTTAGGTTGGGAGCAAGAATATTTCTTAGTTGATTCGGCATTATACCAATCTCGTCCAGACCTTGTATTAACAGGTAAAACTTTGCTTGGACATTCTCCTGCAAAAGGACAGCAGTTAGACGATCACTATTTCGGTTCTATTCCTACAAGAGTAATGAACTTCATGAAAGAGTTGGAAATCGAATGTATGAAATTGGGTATTCCTGTAACGACTAGACACAACGAGGTGGCTCCAAACCAATTTGAGCTGGCTCCAATGTTTGAAGAAGTGAACGTCGCAGTAGATCACAACTCTTTGTTGATGGACGTAATGGCAAGAATTGCTCACAGACACCATTTCCACATTTTATTCCACGAAAAGCCATTCGCAGGAGTAAACGGAAGCGGAAAGCACAACAACTGGTCTTTAGCAACTGACACAGGTGAAAACCTTTTAAGCCCGGGAAAAAATCCTAAGAAAAACTTACAGTTTTTAACATTCTTCGTTAATACGATTAAAGCGGTTCACGAATATGCTGATCTTTTAAGAGCTAGCATCGCTTCTGCAAGTAACGACCACAGATTAGGTGCAAACGAAGCTCCACCGGCAATTATTTCCGTATTTATCGGAAGTCAGTTGTTCAGAGTGTTGGAAGAACTTGAAAAAGTGACAGAAGGAAAACTTTCTCCAGACGAAAAAACAGACTTAAAATTAAATGTTGTTGGAAAAATTCCTGAAATCTTGTTGGATAACACCGACAGAAACAGAACTTCTCCGTTTGCATTTACAGGAAATAAATTCGAGATCAGAGCGGTAGGTTCTGCAGCAAACTGTGCTGAATCTATGACCGTAATGAATACCATCGCAGCAAAACAATTAAACGATTTCAAAAAAGAGGTTGACGCTTTAATTGAAACAGGTCTTAAAAAAGACGAAGCGATCTTCAACGTATTGAGAGAATACATCAAGCAGTGTAAAAACATTATGTTCGAAGGTGACGGATATTCTGATGACTGGGCAAAAGAAGCTAAAAAGAGAGGTTTGAACAACTTAAAAACTACTCCGGAAGCTCTTAAACAGGAAATGGATAAAAAATTCCTGGCTCTTTATGAAGAAATGGGAATTTTCACGCACAGAGAGGTTGAAGCAAGAAACGAAATCAAATTAGAAAAATACTCTACTGTTATCGATATTGAAGCAAGAGTTTTAAGCGATATCGCAAGAAACCATATTATTCCTTCAGCTTTAAATTATCAGAACAGATTGATCGAAAACGTAAAAGGTCTTAAAGAAATCTTCGGAGATAAAGAATTTAAATCATTAGCGAAAGAGCAAATGAGCTTAATTACAAGCATCTCTGAAAACGTTTCTAAAATTAAGGTTGGCGTTGAAGATTTAATCAAAGCAAGAGAAGCTGCAAAAGCGGTTTCCGACAGTCAAAAGCAGGCAGAAACTTACTGCAACAAAGTAAAACCTTTATTCGATGTTATCAGAGAAGCTTCTGATGATCTTGAAATGATGGTGGATGATGAGCTTTGGCCAATGACGAAATACAGAGAAATGTTATTTACAAAGTAACATTTGTAAAGTTCCATATTAGTGAAACTCCTCGATTGATCGGGGAGTTTTTGTTTTATTTAATCTTATTTTTGATTTTGAACTTTCATCAGTTCGAGTGTTTTTCGTAATGAAATGAAGAAAAATTTACTCAAACTGACGTCGGATTTCATATAAACTTCACTCAAATTAAAATTTAATTTAAAACACTAATAGACAAAGACTTCCACAACTTCAAAATTCATACAAAATTTAATTTTAATTTTGCTTTAATTATGAAAATCCTGATCATAGAAGACAACAGAGAACTCGCACAAAGTATGGAATTTTACCTTGAAGGCGAGAGCTATATCTGCGAATGCGCTTATAACTACAGCGAAGCATTGGAACGATTGAATTTCAATTCCTACGACTGTATTTTGCTGGATATTATGTTGCCTGATGGAAACGGATTGAATATTTTGAATTATATCAAAACCGAAAAAATCAATAGCGGAATTCTCATTATTTCTGCTAAAAACGCCTTGGACGACAAAATCGACGGACTGGAAAAAGGCGCCGATGACTACATCACAAAACCTTTTCATTTACCGGAATTACATGCCAGATTGAGAGCCGTTTACCGAAGAAATAAAATGGAGGGTTATAATGAGGTAAAATTCAATGAAATCATTTTAAATACGGATACTTACGAAGTTGCTATTAATGAAACAAGACTGGAAGTCACTCAGAAAGAATTTGAATTGCTGCTTTATTTTCTCGTCAACAAAAACCGGGTATTATCCAAACAGTCTATTGCCAATCATCTATGGGGTGATTATACCGATAATTTAGCTAATTTTGATTTTGTTTATCAGCACGTTAAAAATCTCAGAAAAAAAATCGGCGCTGCAAAAGGCAACGATTATATCGAAACGATCTACGGCCTGGGTTACAAGTTTAATGCTTTAAAATATAGTGGTTCATGAATTTAGTGAATAAAATATCAGTCTGGTTTATCGCCATTATTTTACTGGTCACCCCTGTGAGCATGTACATTTCGTATACAAGCATTAAAAAGCGGCTGGATAATGTTGAAATTGAAAGATTGAAAACCGTCAACAATTACGTAATCAATCAATTAAAAAATGGAGAAACTCCTGCGAATTCAACACAAGGACTTCCTATTTCCATTAATGTTTTAAACGGTAAAAATCTTCCGACAGAACCGGAAATTATTCACACTTGCCTTGAAGACAATGGTGTTTCTAAGAATGAGTGTAAAATCCAGATTAATTCTTTTGCAAATATTGATAACAAGATTTACAAAATCTCTTCATACACCTACATTACCGCTACCAAAGAAATTATGGGCGGAATGCTGATCGCTCTTTTCTGGAAGCTATTATTAATTACAGCCATTGTTTTTATTACCGCAAGGATTTTATCTAAATTCATATTAAAACCCTTCCACCACGCGATCGACGGACTTCAAAAATTCAGTATTCAGAAAAAAGAAAGACTTGAACTTTTACCAACAAGTACAAAAGAGTTTAAAAAATTAAATGAATTCCTGAAAACCATGACTGACAAGGCATTGGAAGATTATGCTTCTGTGAAGGAATTTTCCGAAAATGCGTCTCATGAAGTTCAGACACCATTAGCCATTATTCAAAGTAAAATTGAATTGTTGGCAGAAACGGAAATCAATGAAAATCAAGCTATCTTATTAACAGATATTCAGAATTCAATTGACAAATTAAGCCGGATCAACCGCTCTTTAATTCTTTTAACTAAATTAAATAACAATGAATTTTTAACGAACAAAGAATTGAAATTCTGCAGAGTTGAAAAAGAAGCTTTATGCATGTATTCAGATCATTTGGCGTTGAAAAACATTACGTTAAACAGAAATTGTGAAAAGAATGTCTATATTAAAATTCATCCGACCTTAGCCGAAATTCTGTTAAGCAATCTTCTTTCCAACGCAATCCGGCATAATCTGGAAGGCGGAAAAATTGAAATTAATCTTACTAAAGACTACTTCCAGATCAGCAATACCGGACTTCCGCCTGATGTTTCGCCAAATGAATTATTTAAAAGGTTTAAAAAAAGTAACCAGTCCCAGGAAAGTATCGGCCTTGGCCTTTCTATTGTGAAACAAATCTGCGAAGTCAATAAATTTGCTGTTCATTACGATTTTGCCGACGGATGGCACAACATTACAATTTATTTTGATCAAACTGAGCTCCACGAACCATCAATTTCTGATAAGATTTTAAATGAAAACAATTTAGAATTCGAAAGTGTTGAACAAGTTGTAAACTTCGCTGAATAAAACGATTTACGTTATTTTTCAAACTTCAAATTTGCTTCAAAATGTATTTTTTACTTTGAAAAAAGAAAAATACGTTAGATGCTTTCAAGAATTTTTATTCTCGCCTTATCATCCGTTTTTTTTGCTAACACAGCGAAAGCACAGGAAGTTCTCACGCTGAAATCTGCGCTGGAAACCGCTGTTCAAAATTACGGAACCATTAAAGCCAAAGAATCTTACCGATTGTCTTCACAGGAATCGATAGAACTGGCAAAACGGCAATATCTGCCCAATCTTAACATCAGTCTGCAACAGGATTATGGAACAGTAAACGGACAAAACGGGCCACTGTACGGTTTCGGGGGTTACGGAGTAGCTTCTTCGGGACTTCCTCTTCCCGATCAAAACTGGAATGCTTCTTTCGGAGCATTATATTTAGCCAATATCAATTGGGAATTTTTCTCTTTCGGAAAAGCCAAGCAAAGGGTAAAAGTTGCAGAATCTAAAAATCTTAGGGATACTAAAGATTTGTCTGATGAGATTTTCCAGCACAAAGTAAAAGTGGCAGCAGCTTATTTAAACGTTTTAGCAGCTAAAAAACTAAAGCTTTCTTATGCAAGAAATCTCGGAAGAACAGACACAATCAGAAAGATTGTTGAGGTAAAAGAAAGAAACGGAATCGTTCCCGGGGTTGATCTGTCCCTTGCCAAAGCCGATTACGCCAATGCAATGATCACCTATACCAAAGCGAAAGACAACGAGCAGGAACAGGAAAACAAATTAGCTCAATTGTTAGGAATTCCTTCCCAGGAATTTGTTCTGGACAGTACCTTATTAAAAAGAGTTCCGACCGATTTTCCGATTGAAGCCAACTCTTCCCTGGAAAGTCATCCGTTGCTGGCTTTATACAAAAGCAGAATTAATGTAAGCGAACAGGAAAAACAATTTCTGAAAACACAGTATTATCCGTCATTTTCGATGGTAGGGATTTTTCAAACGAGAGGATCAGGATTTGGAAGCGGCTATGCTCAAAATCAAAATGATTATTCCACATCTTATTGGGACGGAATTCATCCGACGAGAAGCAATTATTTAGTTGGACTTGGTGTTTCCTGGAATTTCACTCAGACCTATCGATTATCAAAAGAAATCAGCGCTCAGGATTATGTAAGTCAAGGGTTAAAACATGAATACGACCTTGCCGAACAGCAATTAAAAGCCCAATTGGATTTATCCGAAAACAAATGGAAAAATGCTATTACGGTTTACGACCAGGTTCCTGTTCAGTTAAAATCAGCAAACGACGCCTACATCCAAAGATCAGTTTTATACAAGAACGGTTTAACGGATTTGGTGGATTTATCGCAAGCCATTTACGCCTTGGTAAGAGCCGAAACCGACAGAGATATCGCCATCAGCAATGTCTGGAACGCTTTATTGTTAAAAGCTGCCGCGACAGGTGATTTCACTGTTTTTGAAAACGAATTGTAAGATTAATATCAACTATAATCAAGATTATCTCAATGAATTTAATAAGATTTGCATTAAGAAAACCTATTACGATTTTAGTGATCGTTGCCGGATTGTTTTTCTTCGGAATCCGGTCTATGAACTCTATTAAAGTCGATATTTTCCCCAAACTAGATTTACCGGTGATCTATGTTTCTCACCCTTTCAGTGGTTATACACCACAGCAGATGGAAGCATTTTTTGCGAAACAATACATCAATATTTTCCTTTTCGTCAACGGGATTAAAAGTATTGAAACCAAAAATATCCAGGGACTGACTTTAATGAAAATTAATTTCTATCCCGGAACCAATATGGCGCAAGCTGCAGCAGAATTGAACTCCTTTTCAACCAGAATTCAGGCCGCGTTTCCGCCAGGTTCCAATCCGCCGTTTATCATTCGTTTTGATGCTTCGACACTTCCGGTCGGACAATTGGTTTTAAGCAGTGATAAAAGATCTAACAACGAGTTGCTCGATCTCGCAAACGTGTATGTGCGTTCAACTTTCACCTCCATTCCCGGTATTGTTTCGTCTCCACCTTTTGGTGGAAATATTCGTACGGTAGTCATTAATGCCAACCCGGATTTGCTCCGTCAACATAATATGACACCTGATCAGCTCGTAGAAGCTTTACGCTTGAACAATCAGACTGCCCCTTCCGGAAATGTAAGAATCGGAGATAAATATTACATCACTCCGACCAATACGATGATTAAAAATGTAAAAGATTTTGAAAATATCCCTTTGTATAAAGGCAGCGTTCAGAATCTTTATTTAAGAGATGTTGCGACCGTTACCGATGGAGCGGATATGACTTCCGGTTATGCTTTGGTGAATGGCCGTCGTTCGGTTTATTTAAGTATTGCTAAAAGTGCCGATGCTTCAACGTGGGATGTGGTTCAAAATCTGAAAAAGCAGTTACCGCAGATTCAGTCCAATCTTCCGGATGATGTGAAAGTCAGTTTTGAATTTGACCAGTCAACTTACGTAATTAATTCCGTTAAAAGTTTATTGAGTGAAGGAACCATCGGAGCTATCCTTACCGGATTGATGGTTATTTTATTCCTCGGCGATATCAGAGGAGCGCTGATTGTAATTCTCACCATTCCGACTTCCATTATTTCGGCAGTTTTATTTTTAAATCTTTTCGGACAGACCATCAATATTATGACGTTGAGCGGACTCGCCCTCGCCATTGGAATTCTCGTCGATGAAAGTACCGTTACCATAGAAAATATTCACCAGCATCTGGATATGGGAAAACCCAAATCGCTCGCCATCTGGGATGCCTGTAAAGAAATTGCCTTTCCGAAATTGCTGATCTTATTCTGTATTTTAGCAGTTTTTGCTCCTGCATTTACGATGGGCGGAATTCCGGGATCATTATTCTTACCATTGGCTTTAGCAATTGGTTTCAGTATGATTGTTTCTTATTTTCTTGCACAGACTTTCGTTCCGATCATGGCCAACTGGATCATGAAAGTGAAACACCATAAGGCAAAAGATGGTCACACTTTATCAGATTCCGAAGAATTAAAAGCTGCCGGATTGAGTGATGAAAACGATACCTGGAGCCAAAAAGAAATTTTACTTCAGAATGAAGACAGCAACCGCGACGGAAAAGTTAGTTTATTTGAAAAAGTAAGATTCCGCTATCTGAAATTTTTAGACAGGATCATGCCTTATCGTAAAATGGTGGTTTCCGCTTATATATTATTGATGATAGGAATGATAGCTTTATTTTTAAACAGTATCGGACGAGATGTTTTACCACAGGTGAACGGAACACAATTCCAGGTAAGAATGAGAGTTCCGGACGGGACAAGAATTGAAAAAACCGAGCTTCAGACTTTAAAATTATTAGACGGAATCAAAGAAATTGTTGGAAAAGACAATGTTTCCATTACTTCCGCGTATGTAGGAACACACCCTACTCTTTTCTCGGTAAGCCCGATTTACCTTTGGATGGCGGGTTCACATGAAACGGTTTTGCAGGTTGGCTTAAATGAAGATTATCACACCAATATGGATGATTTAAAAGATAAAATCAGGGAAAAAGCGAAAAGCATTAATCCTGACATGAAATTATCTTTCGAACCGATTGAATTAACGGAGAAAATTCTTAGCCAAGGTTCTCCGACTCCGATTGAAGTGCGACTATCCGGAAGAGATAAAAGTGTGAATGAAGCTTATGCTAAAAAAATTGAAGCTGAGCTTAAGAAAATTCCTTATTTAAGAGACGTCCAAATCGGGCAATCTATAAAATATCCGGCTTTAGATATCAATGTTGATCGTGTTCGTGCGGCACAATTGGGTGTTGATATGTCTGATGTCTCGCGTTCGTTGGTGGCTTCAACATCATCTTCAAGATTTACGGAAAAAAACATCTGGACAGATGAAAAAGGAGGTTACAGTTATAACGTTCAGGTTCAGATTCCTGAAAATAAAATGAACAGTAAAGAAGAAATCGCAGGAATTCCGTTGCAGAAAAACTCCAACAGACCGAATCTGGGTGACGTTGCAACCATTAAAAACAGCTTCACCTATGGAGAAACCGACAATTTAGGAGCAATGCCGACGTTGACAGTTACAGCAAATCTTAACCACACCGATTTGGGAACCGCTTCAAGAGATGTTCAAAAGGTAATTGATAATATGGGTGAACTTCCGAGAGGTTTAAATATTCAGATGATCGGTTTAAGCCAGACTTTAAATGAAACATTGAGCAGCTTACAAAGCAGTTTGATTATCGCCATCGTTGTAATTTTCTTGATGCTAGCAGCTAATTTCCAGTCATTCAAAGTTTCAGGAGTGGTTTTGGTGACAGCTCCGGCAGTTTTGGTGGGATCTTTGGCTTTATTAATGATCAGCGGATCAACGCTTAACCTTCAGTCTTACATGGGAATCATCATGTCGGTCGGAGTTTCCATTTCCAATGCCGTATTATTGATTACCAATGCAGAACAATTAAGAAAACATAACGGAAATGCTTTACTTTCCGCAAGAGAAGCCGCAGCGTTGAGGTTAAGACCTATTGTAATGACCGCTTTGGCGATGGTGGTAGGAATGATCCCGATGGCACTCGGATTGGGAGAAGCCGGAGATCAGGTTTCACCGTTAGGAAGAGCTGTGATTGGAGGTTTGGTGGCTTCTACTTTTGCTGCCCTTTTCATTCTTCCGTTGGCGTTTGCCTGGGGACAGGGAAAAGCGACGACTCAAAGTGTTTCTCTTGATCCCGAAGACGAAGAAAGCATTCACTTTATGCCTGAAATTGTAAAATAATAACCTAAACTATTAATGATAAAATATGAATCGATTATATAAATATTTAATTCCGACAATATTGGTTTTCAGCTTACAGAGTTGTGGGCACGAGAAAAAAAAGGAAGCGAAAAAATCAGCGGAACCTTCTTCACCGGAAATCGAAGCGGTGAATCCAAAGCAGGAAGATTTTGCTTCATCAACAGCAATTCCGGGAGAATTGCAGCCTTATCAGAAAGTTGATGTCTATGCGAAGATCAGCAGTTTTGTTAAAAAATTATACGTTGATGTCGGAAATGAAGTAAAAGCAGGACAATTGTTAGCAACTTTAGAAGCTCCTGAGATCAATTCTCAGCAAAGTGCAGCTTCATCAGCCTTAAAATCAAAAGAAGCCTTATATATTGCAAGTAAAGCGAAATATGACCGCTTAAAAGAAACCAGCAAAACACCTGGAACCATTTCTGCACTTGATCTGGAACAGGCTTTGGCAGCACAAAAATCAGATTTGGCACAATTGGAAGCGGCAAGAGCATCATATCATGAAGTTGCTGATGTTAAAAATTATTTGCAAATCAGAGCACCATTCAGCGGAAATATTGCGACGAGAAACGTAAGTGCGGGAGCTTATGTCGGTCCCTCAGGAAAAGGTTCAGACTTGCCAATGTTCAGTTTGGTCCAGCAAGACAGATTACGCTTGGTGGTGAATGTTCCAGAATCTTACACCGGATTATTGAATAAAAATGGTGATATTAAATTCTCTATTCAATCCATTCCCGGAGAAACTTTCACTGCAAAAGTGGCAAGATTTGCAGGAGCTTTGGACAATAAATTTCGCTCGCAATGGGTGGAAATGGACGTTTACAACAAAGACAAAAGATTGCTGCCTGGAATGGTTGCCAATGTGATTTTACCTTTAAGTGAAAACAATAAATCTTTGTCTGTTCCTTCCACAGCAGTTTTAAATTCCACTTTAGGTGTTTTCGTTATTAAAGTTGAAAAAAACATTGCACATTGGGTTCCTGTAACCGCGGGAATTGCAAATGGAGAAGTGACAACAATCATCGGAAATATTTCTACAAATGATATAATTGTTAAGAATGCATCCGAAGAAATTCGTGATGGGCAGAATATTAGAGTTAAATTGCTTAAATAGGCTTGTAATCAATGTTTTATTAACAAAATTTAGGAATCTCTTTTCTCTAGCATTCATCAGAAAAAATCCTTTGATAGGAATAATCTATAATAATTATGTTAAAGAATCTTAATAAAAAAAACCGCAGACTCGCCTAAAATAGGCGGTTGCGGTTTGTTTTTTTTTAACATACGTAAATAATATGTTAAAATGTGTTAAATAAAGAACCTGACAATTATCATATCAGGAGTCTTTTTATCGGAATCTCTATTTTTGTAATGCTTTTGAAAAATAACGATTCCTTTTAACACGGATAATCAAATATATATGAAGAAAAGAGTTTTGTTTTATTTAGTTGCTGTAGTTTCTACAATGTCTCTACAGTCTTGTGTTACAAATTATGTAGTTTCAAAACCAGCAACTTATACTAAAGAATACAAAACAGATGCCAAACTAGCTTCTTTCGATCCTAAGAAAGCTGAGCTTGATAAGCAAAGATTAATTGATTCTTTCCTTGCTGAAAAAGCGGCATCTATTGCCAATGCGAAAAACGCGGTTAAAAATTCTGAGATTGCAAAAGCAATCAAACACAATACAACAATTGACAATATTTTATCTGAGGCAGCTACTTATTTAGGAACACCTTACAGATATGGAGGAACAACAAGAAACGGAATTGACTGTTCAGCTTTTGTTCTTTCAGTTTTCGGTGCAGCAGCAGGTCTTAGCTTACCAAGAGTAGCATCTTCTCAGGCACAGGAAGGAGAAAAAGTAGAAAAAGAGAATCTACAGAAAGGAGATTTGATTTTCTTCTCTCACGGCAGAAGAATTTCTCACGTAGGAATTGTTGAAAGTGTTTCCGAAGACGGAGAAGTTAAATTTATCCATGCTGCCACGTCAAAAGGAGTAATGGTTTCTTCTCTTAATGATTCTTACTGGGGACCAAAATACAGATTCGCAAAAAGAATCATTAACGAAAACGGAGAGGCTTACAATAATCTAGCAGCAGTAACTCCAGTATCAAACGGAACAAGTTTTTAATTTTAAATAATTGATTTAAATAATGAAAAGCCTTCAGAATTCTGAAGGCTTTTTTGTTCTTTGTTCCTGATGAAATTTTGTGGAAGCTTTTTTAACAAGGACTTACTATTACATGAAACGAAGCTTTTTACCTCCTTAACTGTTCTTATCTATTTCTATATTCAACTTATATAGAAGACCATGGATTTCAGAAAGTGAAAATTTGGCTTTTTTAAGCCTGTTTTGAGAAGGATCTATCAAATAGTTAACCGATGTCCTTAATTCTGATTTTTCCAGGTTAGTATTATCAAAAACGGCTCCGGAAAAGTCACAATTATTAAAGACCGTATTTGAAGGTTACATTCGGTAAAATCAACTTCTATAAGCTTTGAATCTTTAAATAATGTTTTCTTTAAGGATGTCTGGTAAAAAACAGAATTATTTAGGGAGCAGCCTTCAAATCTAAAAGACTGCCCGAATTCATTACAGTCATTGAACTGGAGTCCGAACATTTTACATTCTTTGAAATTCACATCCCGAAAGGCAGTTCCGACGAGTTTTACCATGCTTAAATTACAATCTGTGAACTCGCAATCATTAAAGTTAAATCCGGAAAGATCCAGATATTCAAAAATACAATTCGTAAAGGTACAATTTTCGTATCGCCTTTCTCTAAAGATTGTTGAGTAAAAGGAACACCCTCGAAAGTTTGTTCTGCGACGTAAGCCTCTTTCATAAAGCTTTATGATTTGTTTTTGCAGTTATTTCGTAAAATAATAGAGTTAGATTTAAACCAGGCTATTCTTATCTGAATAATTCAGCTTAAAGAAAATAAAGGTCATAATAGAAAAGGCAAGCAATGAGCTTCCTCCGTAACTGAAATACGGCAAAGGAATACCTACAGTCGGGAAAAGCCCCATAACCATTCCTAAATTGATCGTAAAGTGCATCAAAAGGATGGAAGCAAAACAATATCCGAAAACCCTGTTAAATGAGGATTTCTGCTGTTCTGCGAGATAATATATCCTTCCTATATAAATCATGTAACATAGAATCAAAACACTACTTCCTACAAAGCCCCATTCTTCCCCTACTGTACAGAAAATATAATCGGTTTCCTGTTCCGGAACAAATTTTCCCTGGGTAACAGATCCTTCACGGTATCCTTTTCCTAAAAGACCTCCTGAACCAATTGCCGTCTTCGAATATAGCAAATTGTACCCGGAAGTATCTCTGAATGCTTTCTCTCCTTTAAAAAGAACTTCAACTCTTTCTCTTTGGTGCTTTGGCAGTTTTTCTAAAATATAAGGAGAACCAAAAGCCAACCCACACAAAACAAGAACAGATCCTACAATGCTGGAAATTGAAATAACATTCCAGGACATTTTATAATAATTCAGTGCAATCCAGCCTCCTACAATAACCAATATTGCAATCACTACATAAATAGGAGGAATCGCAAGGGAAACCAGGAAAACTCCCGCAAAAAGAAATCCGACAGCGAATAGCATTCCGCTTAAACCCTCACGATATAATGCAATGAAAAATGCTATAAAAACCAACATGGAACCCACATCCGGAATAGCCAATACAACAGCTGCAGGAATTCCTATAATAGCTAAAGTGGTGAGTAATGATTTTCTATTACTTAAATTAAATTCTGGTCCTGAAACGTAATTCGACAGCATGAGTGCCGTTCCGATTTTAGCAAACTCCACAGGCTGCATGGTAAAGCTTCCAAATTTATACCAGTTTTTTTGTCCGAGGATTTCTTTTCCAAACGGGAACAAACCAATAAGAAGCAGAACACCTCCGATATAAATGATTCCCGACATATTTTCGAAGAATTTACTTCTCCCCACAAAAATAATCAGCCCTACAAAGAGAGAGATACAAAAGAAAATGAGCTGTTTTTCGCCCAGCTTTTGATCAACACTGTAAATATTCGCAATGGCAAAAATACAAAGCAGAAAATACAAGCCTAGACCTAGTTTATCTATTCCTTCTGTCCACTTCATTGTTTTACCTTTTTAGTGTTGTTAGTACTTTTTGTTTTTTCGTCCAGTTTCTTCTGCAGCTTAGCTTTCTGCTCTTTAATAAAGTTCAGGCTATCCCGCATTCTTTTCAGCTTTATGGAATCCGGTTTAGGCTCTTTATATAACCCTTTACGCTTCAAATCAGCAATCCACTGTCTTTTGTATTCAGGCATGAAGCTGGAGGTTACCATTTTTTTATACAGATAGTCTCTTTTTATATCTCCGGTCAAATATTTTTCAGCAATTAATGTACAGGCTGGTCCAGCCCATGTAGCACCGAAACCAGCATGCTCCATTACGGCCGCCACAACAATTTTCGGCTTGTCTGCAGGAGCAATTAAAACAAAAATTGAATTATCTTTTCCCTGAGGTACCTGCGCCGTACCTGTTTTAGCTAACTGAGTAAAATCCTGAGATTTCAGACCTGCCGCCGTTCCACGAAGTACAACAGCCTCCATTCCTTTCAAAACGGGTTCAAAATGTTTTTTATCTACTAATGTCTGATGTTTTACCTTAAATCTTGGATCAGGATTTGGCTTACCATCAATAGATTTAACAATATGAGGCGTATAATACCAGCCACGATTGGCAATTGCCGCTACATAATTAGCCAATTGGATAGGGGTTACGAGAACATCTCCCTGCCCCATTCCGTTGTAGATAGCTCCTGTAGGCATTTCGTCCCAATTTTTAAAATCAGTCCTTTGTGAGCCACTTGCTTTCATAATGGCTTTAAAACGTCTTTCGTAGAAATCACCCGAAGGAATCCTTCCTTTTGCTCCTACCGCAAAATCATTATTTAAGAATTCTCCCACGCCAAAGCTACTCATTATCTTTTTCCATTCATCAACCCCTTTTGAAGGGTTTCCCGGATATTTTTTAATAATTGCTATGAATGCATACGTGAAAAAGCAGTTACTTGAAACCTGGATAGACGGGATAAGCGGATCAGCTCCTCCATGTCCCTTAATCCTTTTTCCTCTGTAGAAAAAGCCGCCTCCACAAGGGAAAATCGTTTTTTCGTCCATCACCCCCATCTGCATGGCAGCCAAAGCTGTAAGTAATTTAAATGTGGATCCGGGAGGATAAGCTGCCTGTAGTGAACGATCAAAAGTAGGTTTATTTTCGTAAATCGTATCTTTCGACAGAGCGTAAAGATTTTTAGATTTGTTAGGACCTGTAAAAAGATTCGGATCAATATCCGGACCTGTAGCCGCCACTAAAACCTCTCCATTATTGGGGTCTAATGCAACTATAGCACCATGCTTATTGACCATCATTTCTTCTGCTAATCTTTGAAGATCATAGTCTATAGTGAGCGTAATATCTTTTCCTGTAACAACTTCTTTATCTAAAGAACCCTGCTTATACGGACCTACATTTCGAAGTTTAATATCTTTTTGGATATACTTCATTCCTTTTACTCCGCGCAATTCTTTTTCATAAGATTTTTCAATTCCTGTTTTTCCTATGAAATCGCCCGGCAGATAATAAAGAGAATCTTTTTTAATTTCACGTTCATTGACTTCACTCGTATATCCTAAAAGGTTTCCGGAGGTAGAAACTTCATATTGACGCTGAGGTCTTGATACAATACTGAATGCCGGATATTTAAAAATAATCTCCTGAACTCTCGCAATATCTTCTCTGCTCAAATCCTTCATGAAAGTCATCGGAGTAAGCTTGGAATAATACTTTTCCTTTTTAATCAGCTCTATTTTTTTGATAAAATCAGGCTTTGTAATTTTCATTAAACTACAAAATCCTAAAGTATCAAAATCAGGCTTCATCAATGCTTGTGTAAATGAGATTTCATATGCAGGCTGATTTCCTACCAAGATCTTTCCATTTCTGTCAAAAATGACTCCTCTTTGGGGAATAACATATTCAATTTTAATAGAAGTATTGGCTGCATTCAGCGCATAACGATCTGTAAACAACTGTAAATAAGAAAGCCTAGCCACGAAAATCAAGGCTATAACTACAAGAACGGAAAAAATCTTTAAATAACGCGTATTCAAACTTTCTGTTTGATTTTAAATATTAATGCATATATAACTATAAATATAAACGAAATTATACTTGTTACCAATACATTAAGTAATATTTCAAAAAATCTGCTCAGCTTAAAGAATTCAATATACTGTACTAAAAGCTGATGTAAAAAGATACTAGAAAAAAGAAACAGCAAAAACTGCGCCCATTGTAAAGACTGAAAAGAGAAAAAATCTGTAGAGGTATCTGTAGAAGTTCTGAAAATTAACGTTCTGAAATAGGCAATCGAAGTGGTTGCAAAGGCATTTATTCCTCCTGTCTGTAAGAAAGTATCAACCGCAAGACCTATTAAAAAACTTAAAGCCAAAAACTGAAATTTATTTCTAAAAAAAGGATAGAACATTACAAACACCGGATATAGCACCGGAGTATATTTACCGAATAGTGTAATTCTGTTCAATACAAAAATTTGTAATGCAACCAGAAAAATCATGATTAATATATCCGTAAATAATGTCCTGCTAATCATTTTCCTTTTTTATTACAGCTTGCATTGTATCTTGAATCTTTTGAACCTCAGCTTTTTTCAGGTTTTTAACCACATAGACTTTGCTCAGGGCTCCCATTTTTTCACTTAATTCAACAGAAATATCCCAAAATCCAGTCTTGTTATCCACTGAATAACCTGCAATAGTTCCTATCATTACACCTTTAGGGAAAATCGCCGATTTTCCGTCTGTAACTACAGTATCCCCAATCTTTAAAGCAACATATTTGGGAACATCAGCAAGATGCATTATTCGGGAATTATCCCCATTCCATGTTAAAGTTCCGAAATATCCTGAGTTTTTCAATGCAGCGTTGATTCTGATTTTATTCACACTTAAAACAGACTGAACCAAAGCATAGCTATCCGTAGAGTTAATTACAATACCTGCAATTCCTTTAGGTGCCATCACTCCCATTTGCGGAAATACACCATCTCTTTTTCCCCGGTTAATGGTAAAATAATTATTTCTTCGGTTAATACTGTTGAAAACAATCTCACCATCTACGAAGGTATAAATCTGCCCGCCACCCAAAGTATCATGAACTTTTCTGAAAACAGGATTTTTTGTTCCCTGCTTTCCATAAAGCTCCATCATTAAAGATTTGTTTTGAGCAACAAGATCTTCATTGATCTGCTTTAACTTAAGGTATGAAACTCCTTCATCAATATATCCGGAAAACCAGGAATTCAATGCAGCAGATTGCCCGGCAATCCAGGATCTTTGCATTGCATTTCTAGAGAATATCAGAACCAGAGCAATAATTTGCAGAAATATAAAGAAGACAAAAAGTGCGTTCTTCGAAAATAATCTCAGCAAAAATCCCATTCAGATGTGTTCGTAAAAGTTAAAATTATTTTATTAAGAAATTGAATTTATCCATATTCTTAAGTGCGATCCCAGTTCCGCGAACAACCGCTCTCAACGGATCTTCTGCTACAAAAACAGGAAGACCTGTCTTTTTGTGCAGCCTGTCTGCAAGACCTCTTAATAGTGCACCTCCTCCTGCAAGATAAATACCTGTTTTGTAAATATCCGCTGCCAATTCCGGCGGAGTTAAAGAAAGGGTTTCCATTACAGAATCTTCAATTCTGATGATCGATTTATCTAAAGCTCTGGCAATTTCCTTATACCCAACCATAATTTCTTTTGGCTTACCTGTAATAAGGTCTCTACCCTGAACCGGAATATCGTCAATATCAACTTCCAGATCTTCAACTGCAGAACCTACTTCAATTTTAATTCTCTCAGCAGTTCTTTCTCCAATATAAAGATTGTGGTGTGTTCTTAAATAATAAGCAATATCATTAGTAAATACATCTCCTGCAATTTTAACAGATTTGTCACAAACGATACCTCCTAAAGCAACTACAGCAATTTCCGTAGTACCTCCACCTATATCGATAATCATATTACCTTCAGGCTTCTGAACGTCAATTCCAACACCTATTGCCGCAGCCATTGGCTCATAAATCAAACGTACTTCTTTAGCGTTTACTTTCTGAGCAGAATCTCTTACCGCTCTTTTTTCAACCTCTGTAATTCCGGAAGGAATACAGATTACAATTCTCAATGCAGGTTGAATAAATTTACCCTTAATTCCAGGAATCTTTTTAATAAACTCCTTAATCATATGCTCAGAAGCATGAAAATCTGCAATAACCCCATCTTTCAACGGACGAATTGTTTTAATATCCTCATGAGTTTTCCCCTGCATATGTTTTGCCTGCTCTCCTACAGCAATCGGCCTACCCGTAGAACGTTCAATTGCTACAATTGACGGCTGATCTATAACAATTTTATTATTATGGATGATAAGGGTATTAGCTGTACCAAGGTCTATCGCAATTTCTTGCGTAAACATATCGAATAAACTCATATTTTACTTCTGATTTTTTTTAAAGATTTACAAAGATATAAATTTAACACTACCAAAGGAATTCTCCAAGCATATAATTTGGTTAAAATTTTATTAAATTTTCTAATCGCTTATTAACTTTTACTTTAGATGTTTACGAACTTTGAACTCAACCAGATTTAAGGTAATTTAGAGTAAGAAAGGGAAAAGACAGAAGTAACGGTATTTAACATAATAAAATCTGTATCACAAACAATTTTGATGTATCTTAAAATCTTTAACATTCCACTTAAATTCTCAGTTCAATTTTTGATTACAGGAAATAGTTTTTTACGATAATTATCATATACACTATCAGAGGGTGATTAATTAAAAAAAACGTAAATTTGCTGCGCTTATGTTACAGTATTCCAACATCCATCAAACTGCGAATTTCTCGGTACTTTCCATTAGCTTTGAAAAGGCTGATGTGGAAACCAGGGGAAAATTTGCCTTCTTTGATGAAAACATCAAAAATTTTGTTACCCGAATTCATGATGAAAACTTAGGGGATGCATTTGTAGTATCCACCTGTAACAGAACCGAAATCTATACCACTTCACCCAATTATCTTTTAATTGCTGAAGAGTATTGCAAAACGATTGGAGTCAATCTGATGGACTTCTTACAATTTGCCAATATTTTGACTAAAGAAGAGGCTTTAACTCACCTATTCAGAGTTGCAGCAGGTTTGGAAAGCCAGATCATTGGGGATTTTGAAATTATCGGGCAAATCAAAAAAGCGTATAACCGTTTTAAAAAAGAAAGACAAAACTCTAATCCTTTTTTAGAAAGAGCCATAAATTCTGCTATTCAGATTTCTAAAAGAATCAAAAACGAAACCGGAATTTCTAACGGGGCTGCTTCCGTATCTTATGCGGCGGTTCATTATATTTTAAATAATCAAAAGAGAATTGCTGAAAAAAACATTCTGCTTTTAGGAGTAGGTGAAATCGGACAAAATACGGTTGAAAATCTGGTAAAACATGTTTATCAGCCTAAAATTAAAATTGCTAACCGAACTCAGGAAACAGCCGCAAAAATTTCAGAGAAATACAATATCCCTCATATCGATTATGCTGATTTTGATAAAGAACTCAGCGGAACCGATATTCTTATCGTCGCAACCGGAGCAAGACATCCGATTGTTAACAAATCTCATTTCCCGAATGGAAAAGAAACTTTAGTGATTGACCTTTCTATTCCCAATAACGTTGATAAAAACGTGATGGAAAATGAAAATGTAACATTAATTGATGTTGATGAACTTTCAAAACAGATTCAGGAAACCATTCAGCAAAGAGAAAAAGAAATTCCAAAAGCTGAAAAAATTATCAAAGAGCTGACTAAAGATTTCCTGGAATGGGAAAAAAAGAGAAAGCTGGCTCCCAACATTCATCATTTCAAAGCGGTTTTAAAGAATATGGAGCGCAATGAAATGCACAATTTTTACAAGAAAAATAAATACATAAACATCACGGATATGGAACTTTCGGATAAAATGATTCAGAAAATTACCAACCGTTTTGCAAAATATATCATCGATAATCCTTTAAAAGCCGAAGAAATTAGTAAATTAATGCACGAAATATTAGTTGAACAACCAAACAACGAATTCAATGAAAAGCATTAGAATCGGAACCCGAAACTCTGCATTGGCACTTTGGCAGGCAAGAGAAGTTGCGAGGCATCTTCAAAACAGCAATTATTTAACGGAAATCGTCCCTATTATCTCTTCAGGCGATAAGAACCTTACTCAGCCACTTTATTCTTTAGGAATTACAGGGGTTTTCACAAGAGATCTTGACGTGGCATTATTAAATGATGAGATTGATATTGCCGTGCATTCCCTGAAAGATGTTCCTACACAATTACCTCAAAACATTGAGATTGTTGCTTATCTGGAAAGAGATTTTCCACAGGACGTCCTGATCAGAAAAGAATCTGCAAAAGATAAAGAATTCCACGAACTGAAATTAGCAACCAGCAGCTTAAGAAGAAGAGCTTTCTGGTTAAAAAACTTTCCTAATGCTGAGTTTTCAGATATCCGCGGAAACATTCAAACCCGTCTTCAAAAATTGGAGGAAGGAGATTTTGATGCTACGATTTTATCCTTAGCCGGAATTAAAAGAATGAAAATGGATATCGACTATGAAATGCTTCCATTTTTAATTCCTGCTCCGTCGCAGGGCGTTATTGCCGTTGCCGGACATTCCGATAAAAAAGAAATCAACGATATTTTAAAATCCATCAATCACACCCCTACCCAAATCTGTGTAGAAATGGAAAGAAATTTTCTGAGTACTCTGGAAGGCGGATGTACAGCTCCCATCGGAGCTTTTGCTGAAATTTTTGAGGATCAGATCCGTTTTAAAGGAGCCCTTTGTTCATTAGACGGCAAAAACTGCATCGCAACAGATGAAAGCTTCATCTATAATGAAGAAGAAAATTTTGGAGAAAAATTTGCAAAAGTTGTTCTTGAAAACGGAGGAAAAGAACTCATGACGGAAATTAAAAGTCAAATTTAATTGATTCTAAAATTCCTGAATAATGAGAAAGTATTTCACCATTCTTATCATTATGTTTTGTGTTTTGACTCTAAAAGCACAGAATCAGTTCGCCCAAAAGCTTTCTGATGCCGCTTTAAGTTTAACAAAAGACAAAGTAACCTACGATCCCGCTTATTTTACAATCAAATATCCAAATGGAGATATTCCATCGGATAAAGGAGTATGCACCGATGTTGTCATCAGAGCCTACAGAAAACTAGGAATTGATCTTCAGAAAGAGGTGCATGAAGATATGGTGAAAAATTTTTCAAAATATCCTAAAACATGGGGCTTAAAAAAGACCGACACAAATATTGACCATCGAAGAGTTCCTAATTTAAGAGTGTTTTTTGCCAAATTCGGAACATCAAAGTCCACAGAAACCAAGCCGGAGCTGTACGTTCCCGGAGATATTGTGACCTGGATCTTACCAGGAAATCTAACGCACATCGGTATTGTGGTCAACAGAAAATCTGCAGACGGAAAACGATATTTAATTGTTCATAATATCGGGGGAGGACAGGTTGTTGAAGACTGTTTATTCAAATTTACCATCACCGGACATTATCAATATCAGAAATAAAGAGTATGAAAAATATTATTTGCTTTCTATTTTTATTGATGATAGGGTTTGCCGCAGGACAGAAAAACGAACTGAAAATCATCAATAAGCCTATTAACTATTCTGAGGAAAGAGTTCGCTTAAGTTTAGAATATCTGAAGGAACATCACGGATTGGTTCAAAAAACACCGACAATAGTTCCTAACATGATCGTTCTTCATTACACAGCGGGCGGAAATGTAGAAAGTAATTTCAAATATTTTAATAAAGCAACCCTCGAAAGCGGAAGAAGTACTTTAAAGAAGCAAAGTACCCTAAATGTTTCTTCCCAATTCATTATTGATCGTGACGGTACAATTTATCAGTTAATGGAGCCTACTCAATTCGCAAGACATACCATAGGATTAAATTACTGTGCAATCGGAGTTGAAAATATCGGAAGTAAAAAGGAACCGCTTACAGAAAAACAAGTTGTAGCTAATGCACAACTCGTAAGATATCTAGCTCAGAAATATAAAATTGAATATCTTATCGGCCATTCGGAGTATGGTATTTTCAGAAACTCAAAGCTGTGGAAAGAATCTGATCCGAAATATTTCACAGGAAAAGAAGATCCGGGAAAAGATTTTATGAACAAAGTGAGACTTCAGGTCGCCGATTTGCATTTAAAAGATCAACCTTAATGAAAATTTTATTTACTAAAACCATAGATCCAGCTGTTACATCCAAAGAATTAGGAGAGGATATTTCGGTTGATTGTGTTGAGGTAATTAAAACAAATCCTATAAAGGTAAAACCGTTTGATCTGAAAGATTATTCATTGATTTTTACAAGCGCAAAAGGAGTAGATGCCTTTTTTAAAAACGGATTTAAGCCCAATGAAAATTTTACCGCAAAAAACTATAATAAAATTTACTGTGTGGGTGAAAAAACAAAACGTGAATTAAGAAAAAACGGGTTTGGCACTTTTAAAATGCTGAAAAATGCTGACACCCTTTCAAAATTTATTATTACACACTGTCAGCACGAAAAATTTTTACACTTCTGCGGAAACATAGCACTGGACGTACTTGACGAAAATCTTCCTTTACAAAACATTAGCTATAAAAAAGTCATCATTTACAACACAGAGCAAATCAATCCGTTGATAAATGAAAAATATCATGTCACTGTATTTTTTAGTCCGAGCGGAGTTCGTAGTTTTGCAAATCGAAATTCCTTTGAGGATATGCAACTTGTTTCCATTGGTGAAACCACTGCCAATGAATTAAGAAAGTACACTTCAAAACCAATTTTAGTTTCAGAAGGAAACAATCTGATGTCTGTTTTGAAACTGATTAAAAAGGAAATTCTAAACAAAAATTGAATATTTAATTGTCTTTTTGGCAATATCAGTCTATTATATTATGATTAAGAACAACCTATACTTAAAAGCACTTCGCGGAGAAACCGTAGAAAGACCACCAGTTTGGATGATGAGACAAGCCGGAAGATATTTGCCGGAATTCATTGCGCTGCGTGATCAATATGATTTCTTCACAAGATGTCAGACTCCGGAACTGGCTTCTGAAATTACAGTACAGCCGATCAGAAGGTTTCCGTTGGATGCTGCGATTTTATTTTCTGATATTTTGGTGGTTCCGCAAGCAATGGGAATTGACTTTAAAATGAAAGAATCTGTTGGTCCTTGGTTGGATACTCCGATCAGAACAATGGAACAGGTTCAGAATGTTGTGGTTCCGGATGTGAATGATACGTTAGGATACGTTTTTGATGCGATTGAACTGACTTTGCAAAAATTAGATAATGAAATTCCATTGATCGGCTTTGCAGGTTCTCCCTGGACAATTCTTTGCTATTGCGTAGAAGGAAAAGGAAGCAAGGCATTTGATATTGCTAAATCTTTCTGTTTCCAGCAACCGGAAGCGGCTCATTTATTACTTCAGAAAATTACGGATACTACCATCGCTTATCTGAAGAGAAAAGTAGAAAAAGGAGTTTCTGCAGTTCAGGTTTTCGATTCTTGGGGAGGAATGCTTTCTCCGGCTGATTACCAGGAATTCTCCTGGAAGTATATCAACCAAATCGTTGAAGCTTTAAGCCCTTTAACTCACGTTGTTGTTTTTGGTAAAGGATGCTGGTTCGCCTTGGAAGATATGGTACAATCTCCGGTTTCTGCTTTAGGTGTTGACTGGACAATCAAACCTGAATTTGCAAGAACATTAACGAATCACACGATGACGCTACAGGGAAATTTTGATCCTGCAAGATTACATTCTACGCCTGAAACTATTAAAAAGATGGTGACTGAAATGATTAACCGTTTCGGAAAAGACAGATATATCGCGAATTTAGGTCACGGAATTTTACCGAATATTCCTGTAGAAAATGCAGAGGCGTTTATCAGAGCGGTTGTAGATTGGAAACCAACTACCCAGTTCTAATTCTTACAGATCTTTTCTGTTTAAAAATAAAACAAATCCCTTTCAGTAATTGAAAGGGATTTTTCTATGAGTAAAATATTAATTGATTTCTGTAATGAAATCTTCTTTCGGCTTTCTTACCTTAGCAAGGTTTACCAACCAATCGTTCGAGGCATCTCTGTAACCTAACGGCAACAACAGAACACTTTTTAGACCTTTTTCTTTTAAATTTAATACTTTATCCACTTCTTCCGGAGAAAAGCCTTCCATTGGTGTAGAATCTACCTCTTCGAAAGCTGCAGCGATAATGGCAGCACCGAATGAAATATAAGCCTGTTTCGCAGCGTGAGTAAAGTTTTCTTCAGCAGATCTTTGTGGATATTTGCTCAAAAGCATCTGTCTGTAGTTTTCCCAGCCTTCGTTTTTAAAACCTCTGATATCATTTGTCAGATCAAACATTTTGTTGATTCTTTCCTCTGTGTACGTATCCCAAGCCGCAAAAACCAAAAGATGTGAACAATCTGTAATCTGTGGCTGATTCCATGCGTGAGGTTTAATCTGTTCCTTGATTTCCTGATTGGTAACCACGATGATTTCAAAAGGCTGAAGTCCGCTCGATGTAGGCGCTAATCTTGCTGCCTCTAATATTTTATCCACTTTTTCCTGTGGTACTTTTTGACCGTTCATTGCTTTAGTTGCAAATCTCCAGTTCAATTTTTCAATTAATTCCATGCATTAAATTTTGACTGAACAAAATTACTTCTTGCTCTACAATATTGATACATGAATTTTTAAATTTGATTTATTGTTAACATCTATTATCTGGGATGAATTAAATAAAAAAGCTTCCGAATCCAGAAGCTTTGTTTGTTTATTGTTTGATAATTTTCTTTTTAATAACATTCTTACCATCATCAATCAGAATCATGTATGTTCCTTTCGGAAGATCAGATAAATTGTATGATTCCGATTTACCGGTGAATGTTTTCACCGTTTTTCCGGACATATCAACTACAGAAACCTTGGAAGTTGATTTTAAATCAGTTTTAATATAAAGATTATCTCTTACAGGATTTGGATAAATCTGGGGTTCGTCTTTAGCAGAAATCTCGGAAGTTGCTAGTGCAGCACTTGTAATGGCCACATCGTCAATTGCAGCTCCAAAGGAATAATCCCCTGCATCGTTGTAAACAAATCTTAGCTGAAAATTAGCATTTATATATGGAGTCAGATCGATATTTGTAGCATTGTCATAAGCATCGACTGTATACATAAACGTATTCCAATCAAGTCCCCACTGTCCGGAATCCCCGGACGAACTAAATACCTGAACCCACGAAGTTCCATTGAAGACCTCGACTTTTATCGAGGAATCCAGATCGTAAATCATATTGGCATATTTAAATGATAATTTTGGATTTGCAACCCCAACAAGATTAATAACGGGTGATACTAACCTTGCATTAGAATTAATGCTTGAGGTTCCCGCATCATCATCATCAAAAAAAGCAGCACCACTCGGAAAAATTGCAAAACCTGACTGAGTGCCTACTTCCCAGTTAAACGCCGTATCCGGATTATTGACAGTCCATCCTGCAGGCATTGAGCCTCCATTGAAATTTTCAGAAAACACTTGTGCATTAGATAGTATCCCACAAGTTAACAAGAAGAAAAGTAATTGTTGTTTCATCGTAATATTTTTAAGGTAGAATAAATTTAGTAAATTATTTCAAAAAACAATATAAAATACTCATTTTCAAACATATTACAATAAAAAAAACACCTCCGGAGTTCAGAAGTGTTTGTATCATTTATCTTTTTCAAGAGTTAACTTAGCATTCTTTGTGCCTTTTTCACGCCTTCTACAAGTAAATCAATCTCGTTAAAAGTATTATAAACCGCAAAGCTGGCTCTTACTGTTCCTGCTATATTAAAGAAATTCATGATGGGCTGTGTACAATGGTGCCCCGTTCTTACAGCAATCCCCATTTTATCAAGGATCATTCCTACATCAGATGCAATTCCCACTCCTTCAAGATTAAAAGAAACAACGCCTGTTCTATGAGCTTTTTCACCATATACTTTCAGTCCTTCGATTTCCAAAAGCTGTCTTTGAGCATATTCCAACAAAGCATTTTCATGATTCTGAATATTCTCCTGTCCTACTTTTTGTATAAAATCAACTGCTGCTCCCAATGCAATATTTCCTCCCACATTCGGAGTTCCTGCTTCAAATTTAAATGGAAGCCCTGCATAGGTTGTTCCATCAAAAGAACATGTTGCAATCATCTCGCCTCCTCCGTGAAATGGCGGCAAATCTTCAAGAACTTCCTGCTTTCCGTATAAAATACCAGTCCCCATCGGAGCGTACATTTTATGACCTGAAAATACAAAGAAATCACAATCTAATTTTTGAACATCAATTGTAAAATGCGGCGCAGACTGAGCCCCGTCAATAACAATAAAAGCATTGGAATTTGCTCTTGTTTTAGCTATAATTTCTTCAATAGGATTCACAATTCCCAATGCATTTGAAACCTGATTAACCGAAACCACTTTCGTTTTTTCACTTAAAAATTCATCCAACTTATCTAATTGAAGAATTCCGTTTTCATCAATAGGGATTACCCTTAATTTCGCCCCGGTTCTTTCACAAAGCATTTGCCATGGAACGATATTCGAGTGATGCTCAAGATAAGAGATGATAATTTCATCGTCTTTCTTCAATTTCTGAGTTAAAATATAAGAGATGAGGTTTAGCCCTTCTGTTGTTCCTTTTGTAAAAATAACTTCGAAATCATGCTTAGCATTGATGAACTTCTGAATCTTTCTTCTTGAAAGCTCCATTTCTTCTGTTGCTAATTGGCTTAATGTATGAATTCCTCTGTGCACATTAGCATTAATCTCTGTATAATATTTATGACAAACCTCTAAAACCGAATTGGGTTTTTGAGAGGTTGCTGCATTATCTAAGTAAACTAAAGGTTTACCATTCACCTTCTGATCTAATATAGAAAACTGACTTCTGATTTCCTGAATGTCAAACATTTATTAAAATTTTAAATTAAAACGTCCTTATTTAGAACTCTTCAAATTTACGGCTTTTTCTTAATACTTGCTGTTAAAGAAAAGCAAAAAGCACTTCGATTTGAAGTGCTTTTTATATTTATCAAATATTGATTAAAATTCAATATCTACTTCTAATTTTTCAGCCAAAAGCTTAGAAATTTTTTCTTTTAGAGGTTCAATATCGATGTTCTGCATCGCATCGTTGGCAAAAGCGTATAAAAGCAATGCCTGAGCTTCTTTTTTAGAAATCCCTCTTGCTCTCAGATAGAACAATACATCTTCATTCAACTGTCCCACTGTACAACCGTGCGAACATTTCACATCATCCGCAAAAATCTCCAGCTGAGGTTTTGTATCGATCGTTGCTCCTTCACTTAATAAAACGTTATTATTTTGCTGATAAGCATTTGTTTTCTGAGCAATTTTATCTACAAATACTTTCCCGTTGAAAACTCCATGAGATTTCCCGTCGAAAATACCTTTGTAGTTCTGATAACTTTCACAATTCGGCTGATTGTGGTGAACCGCCGTGTGGTGATCTACCAACTGATCTTTCCCGATAATGGTGATCCCGTTCATGAATGAATTGATATTCGATCCGTTCTGAATAAAATCTAAGTTGTTTCTTACCAATTTACCCCCGAAAGAGAATGTATTTACAGTTGTTAAACTGTCTTTTTCCTGTTTTGCGAAAGTATTATCAATTAAATAAGAAGTATCATTATCGTTCTGTAGTTTATGCCAGTCTGCTTTTGCATTCGGATACGTGAAAATTTCAGTTACAGAATTTGTCAACACATACGTGCTGTCAAAATTATGATGACTTTCAATGATCTCCACTTTTGCCCCATCTTCTACAATTAATAAGTTTCTTGTATTATAGAATGTATTTTCTTCCTGATTCTGAGAAATGTAAAAAACATGAATCGGTTTTTCAATCACTACATTTTTAGGAACTTTCAAGAAGAAACCATACTTACAATAAGCTTGGTTCAAATTGGTAAAAGCTGATTTGTCGCCAGCAATTGTATTAAAATATTTGTCGAAAACATCTTTATGCTTCTCATCATTCAATGCATAATTGAATGAAAGGAACTCAACATTTTCAATCGAAACTTTAGATAACTCTTTATGAAGTTTACCGTTTACGAAAGTGATCCAGTCAAAATTTTCTTCGCCCAAATGCAACTGATCCAACTGCTCTTTGGTGATATTATGACTTTCTTTCGGGAAAAAGTTATATTCTTTTTCAGTAATCTCCTTTAAGCTGGTATATTTATATTCTTCGTCTTTTTTTGTCGGAAAACCAACACTTTCAAATCTTTGAAGAGCGGCTTTTCTATCTCCATCCAGAAATCTGTGATGAAGACTCTCCAAAAATTCATTATGGTTTTCTGTAATCTGTTCTTTTAATGCCATTACTGGTATATCTGTGGTTTGCACCATTTTTCCTTTTATTTGAGCTAAAATATTGTCATTCCGGAGAATGAGGAATCTAATTGTATGATTAGAGATTCTTCATTTCGCTACGCTTCATTCAGAATGACAACGAAAAATTTTTAATCTCTGTGATAGTTGATTCTTCTTAGTTAAGAAGCCAGTCATACCCTTTTTCTTCAAGTTCCAAAGCAAGAGATTTGTCACCAGTTTTGATGATTTTTCCGTTTGCCAGAACGTGAACGAAGTCAGGCTGAATATAATTAAGCAATCTCTGATAGTGTGTAATTAAAAGAACTGCATTTCCTTCATTTTTGAATGCATTTACACCGTCTGCAACAATTCTCAATGCATCAATATCTAATCCTGAATCGGTTTCATCAAGAATAGCCAGTTTCGGATCCAGCATCATCATCTGGAAAATCTCGTTTCTTTTCTTCTCACCTCCCGAAAAACCTTCGTTTAACGATCTTGAAAGGAAATCTTTTTTAATTCCAAGCTTTTCAGATTTTTCACGGATTAAAGCCAGCATTTCTTTTGCAGGCATTTCTCCCAATCCGTTTGCTTTTCTGTTTTCATTCATCGCTGCCTTGATGAAGTTCGTTACAGACACTCCCGGAATTTCTACCGGATATTGGAAAGAAAGGAAAATTCCTTTGTGAGCTCTTTCTTCGGGAGCATCTTCGATGATATCTTCACCTCTGAAGATGATTTCTCCGTCTGTAACCTCATAATCTTCTTTTCCTGCGATCACAGAAGAAAGAGTAGATTTACCGGCTCCGTTCGGCCCCATGATAGCATGAACTTCTCCCGGCTTTATTTCAAGATTGATACCTTTTAAAATTTCTGCGCCATCTTCAATTTTGGCGTGCAAGTTTTTTATATTTAACATACATTCAAATTTATCGCAAGGTCAAACTTTGAGTATATCCTTTGTAACACTAAACCACAATTAACAAAGGCATTAACGCTAGCGAATGAAATATTATTTTATTCTTTTTTAAACATTAAAATTGAAATCAACCTTAATGTATAGTTTATCATTTCGACGAAGGAGAAACCTATTTTTTTAATAAAAGATTCTTCACTTCGCTTTGCTTCGTTCAGAATGACAAATTACTGTCAAACTGAGTGAAAATTTATCCTACAGAACCTTCTAATGAAATCTCCAATAATTTTTGAGCTTCAATAGCAAATTCCATTGGTAATTTATTTAAAACTTCTTTACTGAAACCATTAACGATCAGAGCAATTGCTCTTTCCGTATCGATACCTCTCTGGTTACAGTAGAAAATCTGATCTTCCCCGATTTTTGAAGTCGTTGCTTCGTGCTCCAGTTGTGCAGAAGGATCTTTGATCTCTATATAAGGGAAAGTATGTGCTCCACATTCATTACCCATTAACAGAGAATCACACTGAGAGAAATTTCTCGCTCCCTTTGCAGTCGGCATTACTTTTACCAACCCTCTGTATGAATTATTTGATTTTCCTGCAGAAATCCCTTTAGAAATGATCGTAGACTTTGTATTCTTTCCGATGTGGATCATCTTTGTTCCTGTATCGGCATATTGGTGATTATTGGTCACCGCAATTGAATAAAATTCTCCTACAGAATTATCTCCTTTCAAAATACAAGAAGGATATTTCCAGGTTACTGCAGAACCTGTTTCAACCTGAGTCCAGGAAATCTTTGCATTCTTTTCGCAAAGTCCTCTTTTGGTTACAAAATTGAAAACTCCCCCTTTTCCTTCTTCATTACCCGGATACCAGTTTTGTACGGTTGAATATTTAATTTCAGCATTATCCATTGCGATCAGCTCAACAACCGCTGCGTGAAGCTGATTTTCGTCTCTTGATGGTGCTGTACATCCTTCAAGGTAAGAAACATAACTTCCTTCATCCGCAATCACAAGCGTTCTTTCAAACTGACCTGTTCCTGCCTGATTGATACGGAAGTAGGTAGACAATTCCATCGGACATCTTACTCCTTTTGGAATATAACAGAAACTTCCGTCAGAGAATACCGCAGAATTCAGTGCCGAATAGAAATTATCTCCTCTCGGAACCACTTTTCCAAGATATTTTCTTACTAAGTCAGGATGATTTTTAATCGCCTCAGAAATAGAACAGAAAATAATTCCTTTTTCCATTAAGGTTTCCTGGAAAGTCGTCTTTACAGAAACTGAATCCATTACAATATCTACAGCAACTCCAGAAAGTCTTTTCTGCTCTTCGATATTGATCCCTAATTTTTCAAAAGTTTTGATCAATTCAGGATCTACTTCATCAAGACTAGCCAATTCCGGTTTTACTTTCGGAGCAGCATAATATTTGATCGCCTGAAAATCAGGTTTTTCATATTTAATATTTGCCCATTCCGGCTCTACCATTTTCAACCAGATTCTGAAAGATTCCAAACGCCATTCCGTCATCCATTCCGGTTCCTCCTTTTTAGCAGAAATCGCACGGATGATATCCTCATTTAAACCAATCGGGAAATCTTCATAATCGATTTTCGTTTCCCAACCGAATTCATATTTTTTATTTTCTAGATCGACTCTTAGATCGTCTTCAGTATATTTACTCATTACTTTTTTTTAGATTTCAGATGTAGATTTCAGAAATTGATCTGATTTCTATTATCTAATGTCTTTTCTATAAAGAAAAACTTTCTCCGCACCCACATGTTCTTGATGCGTTCGGATTGTTAAAAACAAATCCCTTCCCATTCAAACCTCCTGAATATTCCAGAGTGGTACCCGCTAAATAGAGAATTGATTTTTTATCTACAATGATTTTAATGTCATTGTCTTCAAAAACCTGATCTGTATCTGTTTTTTCGTTGTCGAACTTCAAAACATATTCTAAACCAGAGCATCCTCCACTTTTCACCCCCACTCTTATATAGTCTTCAAAAGGTTTAAAACCATCTTCTGTCATCAGTTGGATGGCTTTTGCTTTTGCTTGATCTGATACTTTTATCATTGTATTTATTTAGAATGATTTAATGATGCAAAAATACGAACTAATTTCCGCAATCTCAAATTGAAGATATCTATTTTAATGATTCTGTTAGTAATAAGATTATTCTTAACAGATTGGGTAATGTTAAAAAATATATAATTTTTTCCTTTCAAATCTGCAGATTCCGTTTTTGATTTAACTTTAAACAATATTTTTTATCTATTAAAAAAATTAGCAGTGAAACAGAAATTACTTGTTTTCCTTGTATTGTTTTCAGTAATAAAGTCTTACGGACAGACCACGAGATATATTTATGAAACTTCGGTAAATCCCGATTCTATCAATCTGGTAACGATGAAAACGGAGAGAACTTTCCTGGATGTAAAAGCAAATCGATCATTATTTATCAGCGAAAATAAATTAATACGGGATTCTTTATTTGCATCTTTTAAACCTGAAGAAAAAGAAAACAGGAAAAAAGAAGAGAAAGATCTTTCAAAATCCGGAAAGATAAAAAGACCGGAAGCAACTTTCTTTGAATATTTCATCACGAAAGAGATTCCCGAACAAAAAGTTTATTACCATGACAGAGTCGGTATAAAGCAAATTTATTATCAGGAAGACCGCCCGATACAATGGGAAATCACGAATGATACCGGAAAACAAAATGGATATTCGGCTCAAAAAGCGGTTGCGAATTTTGGAGGAAGAATCTGGACGGCTTGGTTTACAAAAGATATTGCTATTTCAGACGGTCCTTATAAATTTTCGGGTTTGCCCGGACTTATTGTAAAATTAGAAGATGATAAAGGAGATTACAGGTTTGATCTTGTAAAGAAAATGATGATTCAAAATGCTTTTGAAGAACCCATAAGCGCTGATGCGAAACAAAGTACCAGAATTAATTTTAATGGCGACAAAGCTGCATTGAAATTGGAATTCTCAAAAAACAGAAAAAATATGGCCGGAAATGGAGACGGAATGCAAAATTTCCGAGGCGGAGGAAGACGAGGAGGCGGTATGAACGAAAGCGGAATGCCTGGAGGAATGAGTGGAATGCAAGGCGGTATGGGACACCGTGGCGGCATGGATGAGGGAATGCAACAGATGCCAGGGATGAATTCAGATAACAACAGTTCTTCAATAATGAGCACAGCGCCTCAAAACCCGATTGAATTAAAATAAAAAATATAAATCAATGAAAAAGTTAGGAATTATAGCTTTAGCGTTATTCATGCAGACAGCTTTTGCACAAACCAATAGATTTGTGTATCAGGTGACCATGAAACCGGATGCTTCCAATAAAAATGATGTGAAGACCGAAAATGCCTACCTGGATATTTCGGCAGAAAAGTCTCTTTTTTATTCTGAAAACAGATTTAAAAGAGATTCTATTATGCAAAAAGCCTTTCAAAATGGAGGCGGAAGAGGAAGCTTCAACAGAGATCAGATGGAAAGTTTAAGATCGAACATCAACTATTCTGTTGAAAAGGATAAGGAAAATCAAAAGACAATTTATAAGGACAGATTAGGTCGGGATATTTATGTATATGAAGAAGACCGTCCAATTAATTGGAAAATTTCTTCTGAAACAACCAAAATCGGAGATTATAAAGTTCAGAAAGCTGAAACAGACTTTGGAGGGAGAAAATGGACTGCTTGGTTTACTACAGATTTGCCGTATC
The DNA here is from genome assembly GCA_039594975.1 of Chryseobacterium sp. GTDB lineage: Bacteria > Bacteroidota > Bacteroidia > Flavobacteriales > Weeksellaceae > Chryseobacterium. Next base: position 56,774 of record JBCNMJ010000004.1, read on the forward strand.
AGGATGGACCTTATAAATTCAGCGGGCTTCCCGGTCTTATCGTTAAAGCCGAGGATGACAAAGGGGATTATTCATTTGATTTAATGAAAAATTATAAAATATCAGAAATTCCTGCTTTAAATCAGTTTGGAAATGTAATCAAAGTAAAAAGAACTGATTTTGTAAAACAACAGGAGAAGTTTAAAACAGATCCGATGTCGTTCATGAATCAAGGCGGAGGAGGAGGAATTTCTGCTCCAATGAGAATTGGCGGAGGCGGCGGAAATCAAAATCCCGGTGATATGAGAAAGAGAATGGAAGAAAGAGTAAAAGAAGAAGCCAAAAGAAACAGCAATCCTATAGAGCTGCAATAATAAAAAAATCCTGAAGATTTCCTTCAGGATTTTTTATTTTAATTAATTTCCTAAAATTTGATTAAAAGTATTCCCCTGTCGTATATCTCCTGTATTATATCCTTTCATAAACCATTCTTTACGCTGTGCGGAAGATCCGTGCGTGAAGCTTTCCTGATTTACATATCCCTGTGATCTTTTCTGGATATTATCATCTCCCACCGCTTCTGCAGCATCTATTGCAGACTGAACATCTCCCGGCTCTAATATGTGTTCTCTATTATCCGTTTGTTTTGCCCAAACCCCCGCATAAAAATCTGCCTGAAGCTCTGTAGCAACTGAGACTTTGTTTACCTGTGCTTCGGAATAATTTCCGCTTGTTCTTACTTTATCTGTTTCACCCAGAGTTCCCAAAAGATTTTGCACATGGTGCCCCATTTCATGAGCCATCACATAGGCAATGGAAAATTCCGTTACTTTGGCTCCGAAGCGTTGTTCCAGTTCTTTAAAAAAACTCATATCCATATACACCGTCTGATCTACAGGACAATAAAAAGGCCCCATTGCAGATTGAGCCGTTCCACATCCGGATTGTGTGATATTTTCAAATAAAACGACTCTTGCAGGAGTATATTTTATTCCGTTTTCAGCGAAAATTTTAGTCCAGGTTTCTTCATTTTCGGCGGTTACCATCTGAACAAATTCTCTTACTTTAAGCTCATTCGCATTAAGTTCCCGTTGCTCTGTCTGTGCTCCTCCATTTCCCATATTTCCTGAAGAAAGAATGGAAGAAGGATCTCCTCCCATAAAAAACACAATCGCTGCAATAATAAGCGTACCAAGACCTCCTCCTACAATTGCTCCGCCACTGCCGGAACCTCGCCTGTCTTCTACGTTACCGCTTCTATCGTCTGTCCATTTCATATTTTAGTTTTATTTTATATGTAAATTTAAAATAATATCATTACTAAATAATTACTTTTGTGAAAAATTAAAACTAAAGTGAAAAAAAATCTAATTTTCTTTTTGTTATTGGGAATCGTAAGTTTACACTCATGTAATGAAGAATCTAAGGAAGATGAAGTAAGCAGCATCGACAAAAACGCATCTATTGAAACTGAGCTTTCAGTAAAGCATATCGATACCGCAGATGTTCTCATCACCAAACACAAGATCTGGAAAAATAATAAACTTTTCAAAGAGATTATTAAAACAGATACCATTCCTTCTTTAGGAGACACGCTTGTTACTGCAGAAGACAATGATGGCTATGAGCAAAGTGCAAAAACCAAAAAAGATTACGAATTTTATATAACCGTTCAGTAATGAAAAAGTCAAGTTCTATAAAATTGCTTTTTGTAACGGGACTTCTTGCTTCATGTACCCAAAACAAGCCTGAAGATCAATGGAAGAATGAGAAAAAAGTATACATGAGATCTGATTCTACAGCTTCCTATACCAGAAGTCACGGCTTTATGCCCGGCTATTTCTGGTATCACGCTTTCAGACCTTATGGTTCTTTTCATAATGGTTCTTATCAAAGAGCAGGATATTACAGTGATGCCATCAGTTCCAAATCAAATGTGGGCAGAAGTACTTACAAAGGAAATGTGGTAAGAGGCGGATTGGGCAGAAGCGGATTTAGAGCATCTTCATAAGTATGGAAAGAATTACATCGGGATTCCGGAAAAACTGGGAACATAAACTTGAGAATTTAGGCTTCGGATATCATTCTTTGGAAGGTCTTTATTGGGATGAAAGCCATTATTATCAATTCTCATCAGAAGAAATCAACACCATAGAAAATGCGACTGCCGAGCTTTGGCAAATGTGTCTTGAAGCGGTGGATTATATTATTGAAAAAAATCTTTGGTACCGGTTCAATATTCCAGACTGGTTTAAAGACTATATCATTACAAGCTGGGAAGAAGATCATCCTTCTATCTATGGCAGATTTGATTTCGGTTTTGATGGCAAGAATCTAAAGCTTTTAGAATTTAATGCAGATACTCCGACATCGCTATATGAAGCGTCTGTAGTGCAATGGTACTGGCTCCAGGAAATGTTTCCGTACAAAGATCAGTTCAATTCCATCCATGAAAAGCTGGTTGATTACTGGAAGTATCTTAAAAACTATATGAATCCTCATTATATTTATTTCGCATCGCTTACCAATATTGAAGATGTAACAAATGTGGAATATTTAAGGGATTGTGCCACTCAGGCTGGTTTTGATACTGAATTTATCGCGATTCAGAATATCGGATGGGCGGAAGATATTGAGGAATTTATTGCCGGAGATAAAACCATTATGGAATATATTTTTAAATTATATCCTTATGAGTGGATTCTTGATGATGGTTTTGGAGAAAAGCTCGTTAAAAACGGTTTCAGATCTCAATGGATAGAACCTGCCTGGAAATTACTGCTTTCATCTAAAGCGATCCTTCCCATTCTTTGGGAACTGTATCCTAATCATCCTTATCTCCTTGAATCATATTTTGAGCCAAAGCATCTGAAGGATTTTGTAAAAAAACCGATATATTCCAGAGAAGGAGCGAATGTCACTTTATTTAAAAATAACATTCCTTTAGAACAAAACACTGGTGTATATGGAAAAGAAGGATATATTTATCAGCAGCTTTTTGATCTTCCGAATTTCGATGGAAACTATCCTATTATCGGGAGCTGGGTCATTGGTCAGGAACCTGCCGGAATTGGAATCAGAGAATCGGTTAATTTAATTACCAATAATCAGAGTCGATTTATTCCCCATCTTATAGATTAAACAATAAAAAAGGAGCTTTGATTTAAGCTCCTTTTTCTTTTTATTATCAATTAAGAATGTCCGAATCCGATGTTTCCTTTTTTACCGGATAAATTCTTCTTAAAATCGATCATTCTCAGCGCTGTAACCGCCGCTTCCACTCCCTTGTTTCCAAGATCTCCTCCACTTCTTGCAATGGACTGCTCTTTTGTATCATCTGTCAGTACACAGAATATGGTAGGTGTATCGGTAAGAACATTACAATCCTTAATACCTTGAGCTACTGCAGAGCATACAAAATCAAAATGAGGAGTCTCTCCACGAATTACACATCCAATCGCAATCACTGCATCATATTTTCTTTCTTTGCAAAGCTGCATACTCGCATAGTTTAATTCAAATGCTCCGGGAACTGAGAAAAGGCTGATGTTCTCTTTTTTCACCCCTTCTTTTTCAAGAATTTCCAATGCTGCATCACGAAGATTGTACGTTACAAAATCATTCCACTCAGAAAAAACAATGCCGATTGAAAATTCATCGGCATTCGTTATATGAAGTGGCTTGTAATCGGAAAGATTAACTGTTGCCATGTTTTAATAATATTTAGTCATTTCAATATAAGAATCAGACATTCCGTTGTCGTAGTCCTGATATTTTTCGTCAATTGTAGCAAAATACTTTTTAGCTTCAGCATTTTTCTTAAGACCTAATGCTACAATTCCTGCTTTTCTTGTGAAATAATAGCTTGTGTAAGGATCATCTGAAGCAGAAGCAGCTTTATCTAATAAGCTAAGTGCTTCATCATTCTTGTTAAGACCTGATTTTGCATCTGCCATTGCACCATACTTCATGGCCATCAATGTTTTATTGTCTGAAGAGAATTTATCTAAAAGATCATATGCCTCCTGGAACTTTCCTTCTTTAAATTTCAATAATCCCGCATTGTAAGCAGAAAGTTTTCCAACTTTAGTTCCGGAATAACTTTCATACGTTCCTAAAAACCCAGGATTAGCAGCAGATTTACCACCAAGCGCTTCTTTATCTTTTCCTTCAGCAGCATATTTCTGTGCAGCAAGGTAACTTTTTACAGCTTCTACATTCTTTGGCGCTTCTACAAATTGCTTATAGCCAAAAAAACCTAAAACTCCCAAAATCAAAACTCCGAAAACGATTCCTATTTGTTTTGAGTATTTTTCAAGAAATCTTTCAGTGTTTAAAGCTTCTCTGTCAAGATCTTTAAAAAATTCTACTGTTTCTTTACCTTCTTGCTCATTGTGAGCATTCTTTTCCAATTTTGCCATAAGTTTTTAAAAATTGAACTGCAAATTTAATTGTTTCTTAGTGATTTACAAAATACTTTGTGTGTATTATTAATAAAAGTGAATAAATAGTATATGGAGGAAGCAAATTGCTAATCACCATTTATAAAAAAAGCCTCATAAATCGCGTTTATGAAGCTTTAATTATGTTTTAAATATTTTTAGTATTCTAAAATATGATAGATTTCTGCGTTGAACTTTTTCAGTTTTTCATCCCCGTTCAATCCTTTCAATCCGATCAGGAAACTAAATTGTGAAACTGTTGCGCCTTGTTTCTCCACCAATTTTGCAGCAGCTTCTGTAGTTCCGCCTGTTGCTAAAAGGTCATCGTGAATCAAAACTCTTTGTCCCTGCTTTATCTGTCCTTCACGAGTTTCAATGATAGCACTTCCGTATTCGAGGTCATATTTTTCCGAAATAATCGGTGGCGGAAGTTTTCCTGCTTTCCGGATTAAGATAAACGGAACTTCCAAAGCAACCGCAATCGCAATCCCGAATAAATACCCACGGCTTTCAATTCCGCAAACAGCATCTATTTTTCCTTTGCTGAAATTTACTAAATCGGCTATCACTTCTTCGTAGAGTTTCGGATTCAGAAATATAGGCGAAATATCTTTAAACTGAATTCCGGGAATGGGAAAATCAGGGATATTTTCAATTGTATTTTCAAGTTTCTTTATAAGGTCCTGTGAAGCCATTTATGGGTTTATTTTATAGCTGGAAATCTTCCATTCTCCATTTACGTTTTTAAGCCCGAAAGTCACCTTCAATGAAGTTGTTTTTCCGCTTTTATCTGTAACGTCGTAGGTTGCATTTACACTTGCCGAATTTGTGCCGGTTCCGTTAGTCGTAATATTTTTAACGCTAACATTTTTCACTGCTCCGAATCCTGAGTTTGGATTTGAAAATGATTCATAGCTTCCCCAGCTTGGGTTGCTTGATGCATTATAAGCTGCTTTAAGGTTTTGTGAGCTTACATTATTTAAAAAGCTGTTTACTGTAGATCTTGGATCAGCTGTCGGCTGTTTAGGAGCTGCAGGCGTTGCCGGTGTGGCCGCCGGATCAGTAGGCGTTGTCGCTGGTGTTGCCCCAGGATTATTCGGATCTACTACAGCAGGATCCTGATTAACCGCAGTAGAATCTACTTTAGGAACTTCCGGAACTTTCAATGCTGCAGGATTAACATCTAATCCGATCTTAGACATTTTGAAGGTTTTAGCAGTCGTTTTTACCGAAACAGTGATGTCAATTTTGCCATCAATTACTTTAGCAGCCGGAATTGATGAAAACTTTAAATTAAATCCTTTAAAATTGTTATCCTGCATCAGGTTTTTAGCCGTTGCCAACTTCACTCCGTTACTGAAAACTTCAAGAGTTGCTTCTAAACCTGCTCCTGTAAAAGATACCGGATTTCCAGCATTGTCTACCAGTCTTGGAACAATTTGCAGAGCAGTCGGCGCTCCGGTTCCGTCATCTCCTGTAGGTCTTGTAAGAATGCTTAATGAGTTTGCTCTTACATCATTCGGATCACTTTCTTTTGCTTTATCATCCCCGAAAATATTCATTTCACCTAAAGAAGGCGGTGCTGTACTTGCCCATTCTATCCCGTTTTTCTGAGCCACTTCATCTGCCATGGCCATGATTTCCGGAACTTTTTTACCGTTAATTAACTGTCCCAAAGCTTTAAGCTCATTGATATCTCCATCTGCCTCTACTCCAAATGTTTTTAAAATATATAATGCCTCATTAAATTTAATCTGCTTGATGGTAGGCAGACTTGAAGTCATATCATTGATACTGGACTGTAATGTTTTTGTATTCGTTGCATCTACATGATCTTTTTTACATGCTGTAAACAGCAATAAACTGAGAATTAGTAGAAAAGAAAACTTTTTCATTTTTTTCTGGTTTGCTGCAAATTTAGTAAAACCATTTATTAATGAAGGTTTTATTTTTTATTTTCTTTTTCCTTTAAATTATCTTTAAAAAACGAACTGAAGACGGTCTGCATATTCGGGAATGAAGCTTCTTTCCAATATTGTGTTGTATAGTTGCTGTTGTCTGTATTGAACTTTACTCTTTCGATGTCATTATCATTTTTAAAGTCCAACTCTGTAGGATAGAAGTTGGTGTAAAGAACTAATTGATTGTAATTCGGCTCTGTTTTATGCTTTAATTTAATGAAACCAATTTCATTGAATTCCAATAGGTCTCTCAAGGTTTTTTGGCTTGACTTTTCGTATGAAGCGTTGATAATGCTTTTAACATCAAAAAAACGGTATCCGAAGAAAGCAAATTCTTTTTTCTGCAAAGCTTCCCCGGTGATTTCGATCTGATCTTTCTGTTCTCCTTTTAATTCTTTAATAACAGCATTTCTTCTTTTGTATTCCAGGATATTTCCTACTTCCTTCATATCCGGAATATCCATTGTTTTATCATAATCCCACATTGCGGTTTGTTTTTTCTCAAACTTAGCATCTTCCAGTCTGTAAACACGGTATTGCTCGACATTAGTGCTTTTTAATTTTTTTGTCTTATTATCGAAAATGTAAGTAACAATTCCGTCAGCATAGCAATTCAATTTACTGTTAACCGTTACATAGGTATTAAAATTGCCTTTTACAAAAATGTATTTTGCCGGTTTATTGTTTTTTATGACAACCGTTTCAATGTCTTTTATACGATCATTTATTTTAATAACTTCTTTGTCAAAATCAGCATAGGATAAAGTGGCTACGGAAAGATTATCGTAAATCAGCTGAAATTTCTCCTGTTCAGGTTTGATGAATTGCTTATCAATTTTACCATCAATATCTGAGTATGCTACAATACTTCCGTCTTTTCCAAAAACTGAAACTTTAGGTAAGGGTTTATTGGTTTTCTCTGAAATAAAAGTGATGGTTTGTGCATTAACCCAATTAATGAATAACAGTAATAAGAGTAAAAGAATATTTTTTTTCATAATCGCTTTAGTTTTAAATTTAAATCAGAACTCTATTGGTAAGACAAGTCAATTTGAAAAAGGTTGCCTAGAATCTCTATTTTTTTCACTTAGCTGCATAAAAAAAGACTGATCATTATAATCAGTCTTCTTTATTTTTATCTTGTTACAAGTTTTCCTTAGAAAGGATACTCATAAATTTCAGATTCGTGTAAGAATGGGTTTCCTGTAGGGATCAATTTCAATTTAGACAATGCTGAAAGCACAGTAAACATAAATAATCCAGCTACGAATAGGATAGCTCCTGCCACTAATAAGAATACTTCAGGAGTGTTCCAGTATGGACCTACCGTTCCCGGCATTACCATGTTGAAGTAATCTAAGATGTGACCACAGATAACTACTACAGCCATTGTTGTAACCACTTTATAGTTTCTCTTGATGCTGCTACTTACTAATACTAATAAAGGTAATAGGAAGTTTACAATAAGCATTGGTAAGAACGTTGGAGAATAGTGCTGGAATCTTCCAAAGAAATAGTTAACCTCTTCCGGAACGTTTGCATACCAATACAACATGAACTGAGCGAACCATGTATACGTCCAAAGCATACTTGTAGCAAAAAGGAATACTCCTAAATCGTGCAAGTGATTATCATTGAACTGAGGTAAGAAACCATTTTTCTTTAAGTAAACACTTAAAAGGATGATTACTGCAATACCACTTGAAAGGCAGCTAACCATTGAATACCAGATATACATTGTAGAATACCAGTGAGGGTCAATAGACATCAACCAGTCCCAAGCCCAAGCTGCAGAAGCAAATCCGAAGAATGCGATATATCCAACAGCCCATCTGTAAAGCATTTGGTAATCTACTTTAGATTTTGTCTCATCTACTTTCTTAGACTGAGCTTTCAGTTTCCATGCGAAGAAAGATGCTCCCAATACATAGATGAAAGTTCTTACAGCATAAAAAGGTATATTTAAAAATCTTTTCTTTTCAAATAGGATTACGTCGAAGTGAGCAGATTCCGGGTCTGTCAATTCAGGATCCATCCAATGGAATAAGTGACCATTATGAGTGATATTTAAAATCATTAAGATAATTAAAATAGCACCTCCCCAAGGAATATAAGAAGCAATAGCTTCCATTACTCTTGTAATAATGATTGGCCATCCTGCATGTGCAGCGTGCTGAATAGAATAGAAGAATAATACACAGCAGCTAACTCCAAAGAAAAATACAGCTACGAAATGTATTGCTGCTAAAGGCTGGTTGTGAACCTGCAAAGTAGCGTGCTCAAGGTGAGCAGCATGATCCTGAGGTCCTACCATTTCACTTGAATGTGTAGGTGCAGTATGACCAGAAGCATGAACAGCCTCCATCATTTCTCCTATTTTTTCAGTAGAAAGTCCCTTATTCATAAAGAAACCAATACCAAATAGAACTAAACCTACAACAAGAAGGATTATAGAAGTTGATTTTAATTTTGGTGAAAAACTATACATTTCTTTTCTTATTTTTTAGTTTCGGTAGTCGTTTCAGTTGTTGCAGGTTCCGCTGCTGGTGCTGCCGCTCCTTTTTTGAAAGCACTCATCACATACATAGCTACTCTCCATCTGTCTCCTGCGTTCAATTGACCCGCGTAAGACCCCATGTTGTTTCTACCGTTCGTTAACACATAATGAACAGATCCTACAGTAATATCTCTGTCTGCATAATTTGGTACACCAGAATATGCTCCACTTTGTACGATAGGTCCTTGTCCGTCTCCTCCTACACCGTGACAAGCAGCACAAGTTTTTTCAAATAACAGTTTTCCTCTTTCGATATCTTTTTCTGCATTAGCAGGATTCAAAGGAGAAGATGTTACTGTTTTTGCTGCAGTATAACCAGCGTTGTACTCATCCACTGTTTTTGGAAGTAAACTTTCTTCAAAAACTCCGTCTTTATTCTGAGGTACGGATCCTTCTACCGGAGAAAGACCTGTTGCACCATTATTTTTAACAAATGCCGGAATTTCATTTTCATGATCTGAGTAAGCATCCTGAGCTTTCATCAACGGATCGTAAGCTACTGGAAAATACATATCAGGGAAATACACCAATGGCGTGTTTTCTTTCGGTCCGCAAGAGTTAAGTAGAACTGTTGTTAAACCTAAAACTGCTGTAATTTTTAATACATTCTTTTTCATCTGGACATTTTTATTTCTTTTATGGTCAGATGTAACCATTGCATTAGGTTTCATTTTAAGCATCTTTAACAGTTATTTCTTCAACTCCAGTTTCAATTAGCAACTGCTTTACAGATTCTACATCTTCAGTTACGAATTCCATCATGAATTTATCATCCGTTGTTCTTGGATCAGGGTTTTGTGCAGGAGCTCCAGGATACATTTTGTTTCTTACTAAGAAAGTTAATGACATCATGTGAGCAGCACAGAATACCATAAGCTCAAACATTGGAACTACAAATGCAGGCATGTTGTGAGCCCAGTCAAAAGCTGGTTTACCACCAATATTTTGAGGCCAGTCATGATTCATCACATACCAAGTTACAGTAGCACCGATAGTAACACCGTAAAGCGCGTAGATGAATGCAGCATCAGAAATTCTTGTTTTCTTTAACCCTAAAGCTTTATCTAGTCCGTGAACAGGGAAGGGAGTATAAACTTCGTTTATTTTAATCCCTTTATCATTGAATGCTTTAACGCCGTTCATCAAATCGTCGTCGTCAGCATAAAGTCCGTATACAATTTTAGTGGTGCTCATCTCCTTCTTTTGCTTTATAAGTTTCACCTGAGATTTTCAAAATCGATTTTAATTCAGCCTGTGCAAT